>CAZNCT010000049.1:7377-8531 GCA_964571615.1 uncultured Anaerolinea sp.
ACCCCAAACTGGTTTACTACGCCTATACCATGTTTGGCCTATGGGGAGTAGGCAACGCCATGATTATCTTCCTGGCGGGTCTGCAGGGCGTACCGACTGAACTCTATGAAGCTGCCGAAATTGACGGGGCCAACTGGGTTCAGCGGCTATTCAGCATCACCATTCCTCTGATTACTCCGGTCATCTTCTACCAACTGGTGCTGGGTGTGATTGGCTCCTTGCAGTACTTCCTGGCGCCCTTCGTGCTCAACCGAGGCACTGGTTTTCCCGAAGGGATGACTCGCTTCTACATGGTTTACTTCTACAAGCAATCATTCACCTTCTTCAGTATGGGCTACGGCGCAACCCTGGCCTGGCTGATGTTTATTGTTGCCCTGGTGATGACCATTGTCTTGTTTGGCACGGCCCGCTACTGGGTCTACTACGCTTCGGAAGAGAGGTAACATGACCACGAATACCAATTCTCGCGTAATGAGCCGGAAAATTCGTGAATTGCTCATCACTCTTGCATTGACCGGGCTGGCGCTGTTTGTCTTGTTCCTCTTCATGGTGCCAATGGCTTACGGCATCATGACCGCCCTCAAAACCGATTCGCAATTCTCAAAGACCGGCGCGCCCTGGTGGCCCGCCACGGAAGGCAAATACACCTACGAAGGCAAAGAATACGACATCTACAAAGTGCCAATGCCAGATGGTGAAGTGCGCGACCTGGCACTGGTTGTCAAAGGCCGCGAAAAAAGCTCTTTCATTGACCCCGAAAACCCCGAAGCCGGGCTGATTGAATGGGAGGGTGTCTGGCGGCAATTGGAACGCGCCTGGGAGCCCGACCCGCAGTGGGGCAACTTTACCAAAGCGTGGAACACCATCAACTTTCCGCGGCTGCTTGGCAACACCCTGATGTATGCAGGGATTACCACCTTTGGGGCGGTATTGTCTGCCGCACTGGTGGCCTATGGGTTCGCGCGCTTCCGCATCCCTGGCAAAAACATCCTGTTTATGTTGATGCTTTCCACCGTCATTCTGCCGGGCGCAGTGACACTCATCCCCACTTACTTCGTCTTCCTGCGTCTCGGATGGGTTGGCACCTGGCTGCCACTGATCGTACCGGCCTTCTTCTCATGGGGTACCAACGTCTTCCTGCTGCGCCAG
Source organism: uncultured Anaerolinea sp. (assembly GCA_964571615.1). Classification (GTDB taxonomy): domain Bacteria; phylum Chloroflexota; class Anaerolineae; order Anaerolineales; family Villigracilaceae; genus UBA8950. Next base: position 8,527 of record CAZNCT010000049.1, read on the forward strand.
TTCTT
>CAZNCT010000049.1:8541-22769 GCA_964571615.1 uncultured Anaerolinea sp.
CGCGCGAACTGGATGAAGCCGCCATGCTCGACGGGGCTGGGCCTTTCCGGATTTTCTTCTCGATTATCCTCCCGCAATCTGTGCCCGCCCTGACTGCCGTAGGCCTGTTCCACTTCTTCTGGGCCTGGAATGACTTCTTTGGGCCGCTGATTTACCTGGCGGGCAACCCCGATAAATTCCCGATTACGGTTGGTCTGACTGCTTTCAACAACCTGTATTCACAAGCAACCAACCTGATTCAAGCAGCCTCGCTGCTCTCGGCTGTACTGCCAGTGATTGTCTTCTTCCTGGCGCAACGGGTCTTCATGCAAGGCGTGGTGATTACCGGCGTCGAAAAATAGTCTCCTTTTTGGGTGACTCCCCGTACCTGATGGAACATTGTGAAAACACTCTGCTTCGGGTATGGGGAGTCTTTTTCTTGGAAAGTTGTCGACATGGATAAAAAATACATTTTTCTGGTGCTCATTCTGACCCTGCTCCTGGGCGCTTGCCAACCCCAGGCTGAGAGCGGCGGAACACCCCCTGCCCTGCCCCCCACTGCCACCGCTTTGCCGTCAGAATCAGAACCAGAGCCAGCCTACCGGAATGCAACACTGCCCGCCGAAGAACGCGCCCGCGACCTGCTCTCGCGCATGAGCCTGGAAGAAAAACTCGGCCAGATGACCCAGGTGGAAAAAGGCGCCATTCCTCCCGGCGATGTGACCCGCTATTACATCGGCTCGATTTTGAGCGGTGGAGGCGGCTACCCCAGCCGGGATAACTCGCCCGAGGGCTGGGCAAAAATGGTAGATGAATTTCAGGCGGCAGCGCTGAAGACGCCGCTTGGCATTCCGATCATTTATGGAGTTGATGCCGTTCACGGGCACAACAACTTGAAAGGCGCGACCATCTTCCCGCATAACATCGGGCTGGGCGCGGCTGCTGACCCCGAGCTGGTCGAAAAAATTGGACGGGCCACCGCCGAAGAGATGCGGGCAACGGGTGTCCCGTGGAATTTTGCGCCAGTACTGGCTGTCGTACAAGACATTCGCTGGGGACGCACTTACGAGGCCTACGGCGAGGACACCGCACTCGTCACCAGGCTGGGAACCGCCTACCAAAACGGGTTGCAAGCCACAGGTGAGAACGATTCGCTCTTTGTCCTGGCAACCCCCAAGCACTACATCGGCGACGGCGGCACGACCTGGGGCACATCCAAAACTGAAAATTACAAACTCGACCAGGGTGATACCCAAATGGACGAAGCCCGCCTGCGCGAACTCTTTCTGCCGCCTTATCGGGCTGCAGTTGCTGCCGGAGCGCAGAGCGTGATGGTCTCGTATAGCAGTTGGAACGGAGTCAAAATGCATGGGCACAAATATCTGGTGACAGATGTGCTCAAGGGCGAACTGGGATTTGAGGGTTTTGTGGTCTCGGACTGGGCCGGAATTGACCAGGTGGACAGGGATTACTACACGGCGGTTGTCAAATCGATCAACGCCGGGGTGGATATGAACATGGTTCCGCAAGGCTACCAGCGTTACCTGGGCGTGCTCAAGCAAGCGGTGGAAAAAGGCGACATCTCGATGGAACGGATTGACGACGCCGTCTTGCGGATTTTGACTGTCAAGTTTAAGTTGGGTCTCTTTGAGCAGCCGTTCTCAGACCCGGCCTACCGTGAAACGATTGGCTCTGAAGCGCACCGCGAACTGGCTCGTGAAGCAGTAGCAAAGTCCTTGGTTTTGCTGAAAAACGACAATCAGGCCCTGCCAATTGCCAAAAATACAGAACTGATTTATATCGCCGGAATGCTGGCCGATGACCTGGGCGCGCAATGTGGCGGCTGGACGATTGAATGGCAGGGAAAATCAGGGAATATCACCATCGGCACCACCGTGCAGGAAGCGATTGAAGCCACAGCAACTGGCACAGTACGCGCCAATCGTTTTGGCAATTTTGACGAGGGCGTCAAAGCAAATGTAGCGATTGTGGTCATCGGCGAGAAACCCTATGCCGAAGGGCGGGGAGACAACGAAAACCCTTCGCTGAGCCAAAGCGACCTTGAACTGTTGCAGCGGGTACGAGCGCAGGCTGAAAAAGTGGTGGTCATCTTGATTTCCGGGCGTCCGCTGGTCATCACCGAAGCCCTGCCTTATGCCGATGCCTTTGTGGCTGCCTGGCTGCCTGGCACCGAAGGTCAGGGCGTGGCCGATGTGCTCTTTGGCGACCGACCATTTACCGGCAAACTACCCTTCACCTGGCCGCGTTCTGCCGAACAACTGCCCTTCGACTTCGCGAATCTGCCCACCGAAGGCTGTGACGCGCCGCTCTTCCCATACGGCTATGGGTTGAATACCAGCATCAGCCAGCCGCTTGCGTTGCCAGTTTGTCCATAATAAAAAATGAGCAAAATGAAACTTATCCGCCTGACTCTTATTTCCCTGATTGTTGCTGCGCTGGTTTTTGCCTGTGCGCCGCAATCAGATTTGCCTGCCGCCGAATCGCCCACGCCCCTGGCTTCTGCCACCCCCGAGTGGGAACGCCCAGGCTGGGCTCTTGTCTGGCAGGATGAATTTGACGGCCCCGAAATAGACCGCACCAAATGGACCTTTGATGTGGGCGGACACGGCTGGGGCAACAACGAACTGCAAACCTACACCGAGCGCCCCGAAAATGCGCGCATCGAAAACGGCATGCTGGTAATTGAGGCCCGCAAAGAACAGTTTGTGCGCCGTGATTACACCTCCGCCCGCCTGAAAACCCAGGGACTGCACGCCTGGACGTACGGACGCATTGAAGCGCGCATGAAACTGCCCTACGGCAACGGAATCTGGCCCGCGTTCTGGATGCTCGGCGCGGACATCCAGCAAAACCCCTGGCCGGCATCCGGTGAAATTGACATCATGGAATACATCGGACGCGATGCCAACCGCATTTACGGCACTGTTCACGGGCCGGGCTATTCCGGCTCAGGCGGGGTGGGACATTACACCAACATGCCCGCCGGAAGCGTCAATCAGAATTTTCACGTCTATGCAGTTGAATGGGAGCCGGAAGAAATTCGCTGGTATGTCGATGAGCAGGAATTCTTCAAACTCACCCCGCAGGCAGTGCCGGGGCGCTGGGTCTATGACCATCCTTTCTTCATCATCATCAACCTGGCAGTTGGCGGCAACTGGCCTGGTGCGCCCGATGAAAGCACGGTTTTCCCGCAATTCTTACTGGTCGATTACGTCCGCGTATACCAGCGCTCGGGCGGAGCGGACAGCAGCACAACCGGCGGCCGGGTTCACGTTGGCGATATATTCCTGGAAGCCGATACCAGCGGGGGTGATTGGCGCGCCGCAGCCGTCATCACCGTACACGACCCGGCAGGCAATCCGGTAGAGGGCGTTACCATTAGCGGCGGCTGGGTCGGCCTGACCAACCGGGGCGAAACCAGCGCCACAACCGATGCCCAAGGCATCGCCCGCTTGCTGTCTTTCCCGGTTGAACGCAGCGGCGAAATTACCTTCTGCGTCACCAACCTGAGCGGGCCAAGTGTCACTTACGACAAATCATCCAATATCCGCAATTGCGCCAAACTGCAAAAATGAAACCTTGCCTGAAGAACCTTCTCCTCCTGACCCTGCTGGCGAGCCTGCTCTTCTCCGCCTGCCAGCAGGGCCTTACTTCCGAAGCCATGACACCGGAATTGCCCACCCCTGCGCCAACCGTTACCCCCGACATCCCCGAATACGAGCGCATCCCTGGCGTTTATTTGGGCACATTTCATGGCACAAGCGTTTCGAGCGTCAGCCTGTTTGAGCAAATTGGCAAGGGAGTTGCCATTTCGGGGGTTTACCTGAACTGGAGCAAAGGCTTCAACAATGGGTTGCTGAGCGCCAACCGCTACGCGGGCCGGGTCACCCTCATCACCTGGGAGTTTTTCCCTGGCTCAACAACACTGGCCCGCGAATATGAAGGCCGGGTGCTCGAAACCATCACCGATGGACATTACGACGCCTACCTGGATAACTGGGCCAAAGGAATGCGCGAATTTGGCAAGCCCGTACTGTTACGCTTCGGGCACGAAATGAACGGCGACTGGTATCCCTGGTCGGGCGTACTGAACGGCGGCGCAACCCTGGACGGCTACGGCGACCCAACCCTGGCCGATGGCCCCGAACGCTTCGTGGCTGCCTATCGCTACATCCACAACCGCTTCACCCAAAACGGCGCCGATAATGTGCTCTGGGTCTGGTGCCCGAATGCGCCCTTTTCGGGCATGCAAACCGCCCTCGGCGATTGGAACAACGCCGCCGCCTACTACCCCGGCGATGAGTACGTTGATTGGATGTGCTTCGATGGCTATAATTGGGGTACTTCAGCCTTTGGGCAGAGTTTCAACGCGCGCTGGACATCCTTCGATGAAATTTTTGCCAGCAGTTACGCCGAGTTGCGGGCTATCAACCCCGAAAAACCCATCATCATCGGCGAATTTGCCTCGACCGAAGAAGGCGGCGACAAAGCCGCCTGGATTACAGACGCTTTTCAAAAAATTCGCACTGAATACCCACAAATTCGGGCCATCATCTGGTTTCACGTCTCCAAAGAAACCGATTGGCGCATCAATTCATCTGAAGCCGCGCTCGAAGCCTACCGCGACGCCGTGGCAGATGATTACTGGCTGTCTGAATGGCCCGGGATAAACGAATGAAACCTATCGAAACTGCCTCCATCTCCCATTTTGACCCGCTCGGGCGCTTCACCCTGCCCAACTTTCAGCAGGCGCGCCCCTTCTCATCCTTCCTGCCCGGCATCGCCGGAACGCTCGGCATTCCGCTGTGGGTGTTTTACGTCAATCGCGGGCAAGCCATCGCCGGGTTTGGCGTCGAGAGCAAAGACAACCCCATCCTCGAATTCCAGCCCGCCAGCAAAGCCTACCGCCAGACCGCCGCGCTCGGTTTTCGCACCTTCCTGCGCTGGCAGCGCGGCCAGGCAGGCGGCTTTTACGAACCCTTTGGCGGGCAAAACGCCCAGCGAACCATGCTGGTCGGCATGAACGAAGTCGAAATCCGCGAAACCAACCCCGAACTCGGCCTCGAAACCAGCGTTTTATATTTCACCATCTCCAACCAGCCCTTCGCCGCCCTCGCCCGGCGCGTCACTTTCCGCAACCTGGGCCAAACGCCGCTCGAACTCGAACTCCTTGACGGCCTGCCCGCCCTCGTCCCCTACGGCACCAACGACGGCGCGCTCAAAAACATGGCCCGCACCGTCGAAGCCTGGATGGAAGTGACTCACATCGAAACGCGCATCCCGTTTTACAAACTGCGCGCCAGTTCGGGGGATAGCGCGGAAGTCTCCGCCATCGAAGCCGGGAACTTCGCCCTGGCATTTTCGGCGGATGGCGACCTGCTCCCGGTTCTCGCCGACCCGGTGACTGTCTTCGGTTTCGATACGGCTTTTGCCACGCCCGAGCCTTTCGCCACCCGTGGGCTGGATTCCGTTATCTCGTCTCATCAAATCCTCGAAGGCCGCACCCCCTGCGCCTTCTTCGCCGCCAAACTGACTCTCGCCCCCGCCAAAGCGCAAACCGTTAACAGCCTGTACGGCATGGTCGCCTCCTTCCCGCTGATTGAGAGCCGCGCCGCCGGACTGACATCCAACGCCTTCATCGACTCTGCCCTGGCGCAAGCCCGCCAGCTGACGCAAACCATCACCGACCCAATCGCCACAAAGACCGCCTCGCCGCTCTTCGATGCCTACTGCCGCCAGACCTTTCTCGATAACGTCATGCGCGGCGGCTGGCCGCTGGTCTTGGGCGGCAAACACATCTATCACGTCTATTCGCGCAAGCACGGCGACATGGAACGCGACTACAACTACTTCGTGCTTGCGCCCGAATACTACTCACAGGGCAACGGCAACTACCGCGACGTGAACCAAAACCGCCGCGCCGATGTCTTCTTCGAGCCGCGTGTGGCAGATTTCAACATCCGCGTCTTTACCAGCCTGATTCAATCCGATGGCTACAATCCACTGGTCGTGCAGGGCACATCGTTCAGCCTGTCTGCCGAAAAACGCGCTGCGCTTTTGACACAGGTCAAAAATTCAAAAAGCCTCGAAAAACTCCTGGCTGCGCCCTTCACCCCCGGCAAACTGCTGACCGCCGCCATCGACGCCGGATTGCCCAACCCGGTCGAATTTCTCGAAAGCGTCCTGTCGCACGCCGAACAACACATCCGCGCTGAGTTTGGCGAGGGCTACTGGGTAGACCACTGGACGTACATCCTCGACCTAGTCGATTCCTACCTGGCGGTTTATCCCGATAAAAAAGCCGAACTGCTCTTCGACTCGGAACCCCTGCCCTTCTACGACAGCCCGGAGGTCGTCCTGCCGCGCCGTGAGCGTTATGTGCTGGCAAATGGCAAGCCGCGCCAACTCAACGCCCTGCGCAAAGACCGCGAAAAAGCCGCCCTGCTCGCCGCGCGCGGCGAAAACGGCTACTGGACTCGCTCCCAACACGGACAGGGCGAACTCTTCCGCCTGAACCTGTTCGGCAAACTGAGTCTCTTGGCCCTGCTGAAATTCGCCACCCGCGACCCGTTTGGCATGGGCATCGAGATGGAAGCCGGGCGCCCCGGCTGGTACGACGCCCTGAACGGCTTGCCCGGTCTGTTTGGCTCGTCCATGCCCGAAACCTACGAACTCTTGCGGCTGGTCAACTTCCTGCTTGCCAGCCTGGAGCAAACCCCGCGCGAGACCGAACTGCCACGCGAATCGGAGACCGTCCTCAGCGCCATCCGCGCCCATTTGAACAGCGACCCGCTGGCCGCCTGGAACGCGCTTTCAGACGCGCGCGAAGCCTATCGCGCCGCGACCCGCCTGGGGTTCGAGGGCGAAACCCTCCGCCTGGAAGCCGCCGCTTTGACGGAACTCCTGCGCGGAATGCAAACCAGCCTTTTAGACGGCATCCAACGCGCCGCCGCGCTGAGCGAAGGCGTGCCCCCCACCTACCTGGCGTGCGAACCGGTCGAATATGATGTTTTAGACGAAACCGACCCCAACGGACGGCCTTATCTGACGGTCAAAGCCTTTAAGCCCGTGCCGTTGCCGCTCTTCCTGGAAGGCCCCGTGCGCCAGATGAAGGTCTTGAGCCAAACAGACGCAAAACGGCTATACGCAAATGTACGCGCCAGCGACCTGTACGACCGCAAACTGGGCATGTACCGCGTCAATGCCTCGCTCGATGACCAGCCGCACGACATCGGGCGAGCGCGGGCTTTTTCGCCCGGCTGGCTCGAAAACGGCTCGATTTGGCTGCACATGTCGTACAAGTACCTGCTCGAACTCTTACGCGCCGGGCTGTATGAGCAATTCTTCGCTGAACTGCCCAGCAACCTTGTCCCGTTTATGAACCCGGCGGTCTATGGGCGTTCCCCGCTCGAAAACTCGTCTTTCATCGTCTCCAGCGCCCACCCGGATGAGTCCCTGCACGGTGGCGGCTTTGTCGCCCGCCTGAGCGGCTCGACGGCAGAGTTCTTGTCCATGTGGCAGTTGATGATGAGCGGCGCCCAGCCGTTTGTCGTGCAAGACGGTGAATTGCAACTGACCCTGAAACCAGTTTTGCCCGGCGACTGGTTCGATGCGGAAGGCGAATTGTCCTTCTGCCTGCTCGGCAAAACGGAAGTGACCTACCACAACCCGTCCCGCCACGATACGTTTAGCGGCATCGAAGCCGAGAAAACCGTCCTGCGCCTCGAAAGCGGCGAAACGGTGGAAATTCCCGGCGGAGTCATCCCTGCGCCGTATGCCCAAATGGCGCGCGAGGGGCAGGTTGTTTCAATCAATATGTATTTGTAGGACAAGATCGTATCTTGTCCTACCACAAGGAGAATCCCATGACCTTACGTTTTCGCACCCTCGGCAAGAGCAACCTGAATATTACCGAAATCGGCTTCGGTTTGTGGGCGGCTGGCGGCGACCAGTGGGGCGCCACCGATGACCGCGAAGTGCTGAATGCCATTGACTACGCCCTTGACCAGGGCATGAACTTCTACGACACCGCCGATGTCTATGGCTGGGGCCACAGCGAGGAACTGCTCGGCAAAGCCATGCGCGGACGGCGCGACAAATTCATCGTCGCCACCAAAATCGGCTGGCGCGATTTCGACGGCGAAAAAGGCCAGAGCGCCTACACCACCGTCGAAAAATTTATCGCCGGGGTCGAGAGCAACCTGCAACGGCTGGATACCGACTACATCGACGTCATGCAAAGCCACATTGATTTCCGCGAGCCAACCATGGAAATCTTTGTTGAGGGGTTTCAAAAACTCCAGCAACAGGGCAAAATCCGGGCGTATGGCTTGAGCACCAGCAATTTTGAGTATCTCAAAGCCTTCAACGCCAACGGCGGCTGCGCCAGCCTGCAAATTGATTACAGCATCCTGAACCGCACCGCCGAGGAAGAAATCTTCCCCTACTGCCAGCAAAACAACATCGGCGTCATCGTGCGCGGCGGGCTGGCGATGGGCATCCTGGCGGGCAAATTCACGCCTGAAACCCGCTTCCCCGAAGGCGACTTCCGCCGCCGCTGGCACGAAAACCCGGACGAATACGAAATTTTCCTGAACGACCTGAAAATTGTTGAGCAATTGCGCCCGCTGGCAACCCCCGAGCGCAGCCTGGCGCACCTGGCGCTGCAATTTACCCTGCATCACCCGGCGGTCACGACCGTCATCCCCGGCATCAAGGACGTGAAACAGGCCCAGAGCAACATTGCCGCCGGTCTGCTACCGCCCCTGAGCGCCGAAGAACTGGCGCTGATTGACAGCCTGGTCGCGCCCGGCAAAGGGCGCAAGATTTGGCCCGCGTAAATTCCAATTATTGACCACGACGGCAACGACGGAACACAACGGAGCGCAAAAGTTCGTCGTGTGCCGTTGTCCCGCCGTGGTAAGAACGAGAATCGACCATGCTCAACTGGCACTTTATTGACCCCAACGGGGCATTCGAACTGCCCGACCCCGACCAGAGCAATTATCTCTACTTCCCCCTGCTCAACGAAGCCGGGATGATGTCTGCCATCACCCCAACGGCACACGGCGACGCCAAAAGCGGGCAAAACAGTTACCTGCTGCAACCGGTTTCGGTGGAAGACCTGCACAACACGCGCTCGGCGCGCAATTTTTGGGTGCGGATGGAAGATGGACGAGCCTGGTCGGCGACTGGCAACAGCGCGGAACAGGCTGCCCGCCGCCTGTCCGCCGATAAAGAGGCCGTCTCCCTGACTGCGGGCTTGCTCTGGCAAACCGTCCAACGAACTGATTCGCAGAGCGGGTTGCAGGCTGAAGTGACGAGCTTCGTCCCAGCCAGCAATCGGCATCAGGTCGAGTTGATGCGCGTCCGGCTGAAAAACACCGGCACGCAGACCCTGCGCCTGACCCCGACCGCCGCCATCCCGATCTACGGGCGTTCTGCCGATAACCTGCGCGACCATCGGCACGTCACGTCGTTGCTGCACCGCATCACCTGCACGGAAAATGGCGTGCTCGTGCGCCCCACGCTGTCGTTTGATGAGCGCGGGCACATGGTCAATACGCTGACCTACGCAGTGCTGGGAGCGGATTCAGGCGGCAACCTGCCAGTTGGCTTCTTCCCGGTGCTGGAAGATTTCATCGGCGAGGGCGGCGCGCTGGACTGGCCCGGGGCAGTGGTAGCCCATTTAACGGCGACCCAGGCGGCGGGGAGCATGGTCGAGGGGTACGAAGCCCTGGGCGGCATCCGATTCTCAGATGTCGAACTGGCTCCGGGGCAGGATACATCCTACATTCTCCTGATGGGCATTTTACAGGACGGCGAAAGCGCCGATGCCTGGCTGGATGCCTACGGGACGAATGAAAAATTTGAACGCGCGCTGGAAGAAACCAGAGCATTTTGGCAAGCCAAAGTTGCCGCGCTGACGTTTGAGACCGGCAACCCCCGGCTGGACGGCTGGCTGAGATGGGTGGCGCTGCAACCGACCTTGCGGCGCATGATGGGCAACTCGTTTTTGCCGTATCACGATTATGGGCGCGGCGGGCGCGGCTGGCGCGACCTGTGGCAGGATGTGTTGGCGCTCTTGATGATGGAGCGCGGCGACGTGAGCGAGATGCTGTTGGGCTATTTTGGCGGCGTGCGGGCGGATGGCTCGAATGCGACCATTATCGGCTCGCGCCCGGGCGAGTTCCGCGCCGACCGCAACAACATCCCGCGCGTGTGGATGGACCACGGCGCCTGGCCGCTGCTGACCACGCGCCTGTACATTGACCAGAGCGGCGACCTGGAGTTTCTGCTGCGCGAACAGGGCTACTTCAAAGACCACCTGAGCCATCGCGCCAAGCAGACCGACCCGGATTGGTCGCCCGAACAGGGGACGGTGGTACGGGCGGCGGATGGGTCGCCGTATCGCGGCTCGGTGCTGGAGCATTTGCTCATCCAACACCTGACGGCGTTTTACCACGTCGGCGAGCACAACACGATTTTGCTCGAAGACGCCGACTGGAACGACGGGCTGGATATGGCGCACCGGCGCGGCGAGAGCGTGGCGTTCAGCGCCCTGTACGCGGGCAACCTGCGCACGCTGGCAGACCTGTGCCAGGCGCTGGCGGCGCGCGGCGTGGAACGGATTGAACTGGCCGCCGAACTTTCGACCCTGCTGGATGGCGCGGATTTTGACTCGGTTGCCGCCAAGCGCGAACGTTTGCAATCGTATTTCAATCAGGTGCGGCACGGATTTTCAGGCGCAAAAACCGGGATTACCCTGACAGCGTTGGCCGCCAACCTGCGCCAGAAAGCCGACTGGCTGACGGCGCACCTGCGCCAGCAGGAATGGCTCGAAGCCGGGGACGGATTGGGCTGGTTCAACGGCTATTACGATGACGACGGTCAGCCGGTGGAGCGGGTTTCGCCCTCCGGCGCGGAGCGCATGACCCTGACCGGGCAGGTCTTTACGCTGATGTGCGGGATTGCCAGCGAGGCGCAAGCCCGCCAGGTTGCGGCGGCTGCAGACAGATACCTGTACGACCCGTCCCTGCGCGGCTACCGGCTGAATACCAACTTTGGCGAAGTGCGCCTGAATTTGGGGCGGGCGTTTGGCTTTGCTTACGGGCACAAGGAAAACGGCGCAATGTTCAGCCACATGGCGGTCATGTATGCCAATGCGCTCTACAAGCGCGGACTGGTTGCCGAGGGCTGGCGCGTGCTGGCTGGCATTTACGAACAGAGCCAGGATTTCCCCGTCAGCCGCATGTACCCCGGAATCCCGGAATATTTCAGCCCGCGCGGGCGCGGCATGTACCCGTACCTGACCGGCTCGGCTTCGTGGTATTTGCTAACCATGCTGACCGAGGTCTATGGCGTGCGCGGCGAATTGGGCGATTTGGTGCTTGCGCCGAAGTTGCTGGCGAATCAGTTCGGCGCGGATGGCAATGCCAGCGTGCGGACTTTGTTTGCGGGCAAAAAACTGAGCGTAATCTATCAAAACCCGCAGGGTTTGGACTACGGTCAGTACAAAATCGGCGCGGTGAGCGTCAACGGGCAGGAAGTGCCCTTCGAGACGCTGCCCGGCGGCGTAAAAATCGGGCGCGCCGCGCTCGAGTCCCTGCCGGAGCAGGTTGAGATTGTGGTGGCGCTGGTTAGGAAATAAAAAAGAGTTTGACCACAAAGGCAACGACGGAACACGACGGAACGAGAACAATACGTTGTGCCCCTTTGTGCCCGTCGTGGTAAAAAAAGATTATTCATCGGAGTCGCGTTTATGAACGCTAATTTGCTCGAAATGCACGAATACCTCGGCGAGGGCTACAAACCGCTGATTGATTTCAACTGCTGGCGGGTGGCTGTCCTGCGCTATCTGGATGAACTTCGCCCCGATAAAATCTCCTACTTCGAGCGCCACAACGAAACCGACGAGGTCTTTGTCTTGATTCAGGGGCAGGCGGTTTTGTTCATGGGCGAAGGCGGCGAAGTGGTCGAATCGATTCACCCGATAGCAATGCAACGCGGCGTATTGTATAATGTCAAGCGTGGCGCCTGGCACGCCGTGGCGCTCAGCCGCGATGCAACCATTTTGCTGGTAGAAAACCAGAATACCGCTCGTGAAAATAGCAGTTATTACAATTTATCACCAGAACAAAGCCAGTTTCTGGTTACAACCGTTTTGCAAGAAATTCCAGAATGGCAGGTTTTGAATGAGTGAGTTGGTCTTTTCGGTATTCGACCACGGGCAGGTGGCGATCTCTCAAATGAAAGAACTGCTTGCGCGGTTCGAGGAACAAGAGAGAATTCACGTCCGATTAGAAGTGATTGGGTGGGATGTCGCCTGGCCGCGCCTGGTTGAATTTGCGCTCTATCATCACGGGCCAGATGTCTCGGAGGTGGGCAACACCTGGATTATGGACCTGGTGCACATGAACGCGCTTGACCCATTCAGCAACGAAGAAATCACCGCGATTACAGAAGGCGTGCGCTTTTTTGAACCATCCTGGAAGAGCTGCACCAGCAATGATATTGCAGGCCGCTCGGTGTGGGCGATTCCGTGGACAGGCGATGTGCGCGTGGTCTATTACCGGCGCGATTTGCTTGCTCAGGCCGGTATTGAAGAGAACAATGCGTTCACAAATGCCACAGCCTTTCAACAAACCCTGCAGCGGCTGAAGGAAAGCGGCGTCGAAACGCCGCTGGCAATGCAAACCAAATTTTCGCGGATTGGCCTGCAAAATATGGCCGCCTGGGTATGGGGCATGGGCGGAGATTTTATCTCTATCGATGCCAAAAAAGTGCTCTTTCATCAGGGCAATTCGCTGGCTGGCATCAAAGCCTATTTTCAGCTGGGCAGTTACCTGGGGCCTGAGGCTTTCCTCGATGACGGCGAAGCCGACCGGCTATTCTGGACCGGGCAGGCCGCTATCTTACTGAGCGGCGATTGGATTATGCGCAATCCGGCGATGCCCGAGACGGTACGCGCAAACCTGGGCGTGGCTCCTTTGCCGGGGGTTTCATTTGTCGGTGGGCACAACCTGGCTATCTGGAAGTATTCACGTCAGCGCCAGGCTGCCATTCGTCTGGTCAAGTTTTTGAATAGTCCCTCAACCGAGCCGCTTGTTTACCCGGAATATGGCCTGCCCCTGCGCGAAAGTAGCTGGACACAGCCGCCATTCAACACCCGGCAGTTCAGTATTTTCTACGATTCGCTAAAAGTCGGGCGCTGTTTTCAGAACAGCTGGCTGTGGGGCCTGGTTGAAAAACGCCTGGCCGACCTGATGCCGACCCTGTGGAAACAGGTCATCGAAAATCCAGCCGACTCAGATGCGATTGTTGAAAATCAAATCACAGGACTGGCCCGGCGAATTGAAATAGCAATCAGCGAATAGACCAGCGCAGAGTTTCCCCCAATCTTACAGGTCTTCCAATTCCTCCAGCCTTTGCGCGGCGCGGGGGAATTTTTTATGCCGGGCAACGGCCAGCAGGGCCGGCAGGGTCGGCTGGCTGACGTTCAGCCGCCCGCTGATGCTGGCAATTTTTTGCTGTATCTCGTGGCGGCTGGGGCGGATGTTGACGTTTTGCAGCCATTCCAACACCTGCTCGGCGGCGGCCTGGGCGCGGATTTTGGGGTCATCGCACTGCACCCAGATGCACCAATCGTAGATGACCGCGTAGCGGCCCACGCTGCGCAAAGTCAGGCGCGGCGATTCCTCCTCGCCGTTTTCCGCGCCGGGCTGGAAGATGGCCCCATCCACCATCACCTGCGCGCCTTGCGGGCCGTTTTCGTTGAGATACCACCAATCGCGCTTGAAGCCGTTTTGCTCAAAATGCCGCTGAACAGCCTCGGCCCGGCTGTTGGCGCGCGCCTTGAGGGCGCGGAAGACCTTCGGGTCGCGGTTGACGGCGTATTCGAGGGTTTCATCGCGCAAGCCGCGCACCTGGCTGAAAACCAGCAGGCTGAGCGCGCCGTTTGGCTTGTTCTCGAGCGCCTCAACGACATTCACCGGCAGGTCAACCGGCTGCGGGCTGACCAATTGCGCGGCGCGGACTTCCGCCGGAAGATTCAGCCGGTCGGCGTCGGGGCGGCGGCGCAGTTCTTCCAGCATTTCGGCGTTCCAGGCGTTCTCAAAGTGGTAAAAAGCCTGAAAGGGGCTTTGTTCGGGCAATTGCTCCAGGATGGGGATTTTGTAATGCTCCGGCGTGAGCGGCAGACCGCCCAGGGCCTCGAAGTACACTTCGGA
>CAZNCT010000049.1:22795-23822 GCA_964571615.1 uncultured Anaerolinea sp.
TACCGAAGCCTGCCCCAGCGGAGTGAGCGCCAGGCGGCCCTCCTCGCCGTCCAAATGCCCGGCCTCGCGCGCCCGCGCCAGGATTTTGCGCGTGAAATCGGCCTCCAGCCCAAAAAAAGCGGAGAGCGCCCCGGCGGAACGCAACCCGCCCTCGGCGATTCCGCGCTCGATGAACCATTCCAACTCGTCAAACTCTGTCACCACCCGCTGACGGCCCTCCACGCGCGCCCGCCAGAGCGGGTATAGCACCCGGAACAGGCGAACCGGAATCAACCCCAGTTCCTGAACATGGTCGAGGGCTTTGTAGTGGTGATAGAGAAGGTAGTTGTCTGGCATGTTTATCGTTTTGCCTTTTCCCAGGCGCTCACCCGAGGGCTCCCTCACCCCCAACCCCTCTCCCATTGGGAGAGGGGCAGGGGTGAGGGCAGTCAGGCAACTTTGCGCGGGTAGTCGGGGACTTTGGAATTATTCAGCATTCTCGCCAACTCATGCGAGGTGAGATAGGCCCCCGGCTGGGCCTTGACGTTCACCAGCAGGGCCAGGAACAGGCGCGCAAAACTCGTCCCCAGGTAGGCGGGCGCGGGTTCGGCGGCGTTGGAGAGCGTGACCGAGTCGCCGACCAGCACCAGTTGGCGGCGGGCGCGCGTCAGGCTGACGTTCAGGCGGCGCAATTCGGCCAGGAACCCAATGCGCCCCTCCGCGTTACTGCGCGTGAAGCCGAACAGGACGACATCCAACTCCCGGCCCTGGAAGGAATCGACTGTGGCAATCCGGCTGATGAGCGCGTCTTCGCTCCAGCCGCTGCCGCGCTGACGCAGTTCGCGCCGGATAACCTCGGCCTGTTTGCGGTAAGGAACAATCACCCCGGCTTCCACGCTTTCCTTCTGGTAGGCCAGCAGCAGGTCGGTCAGAATGCGCGCTTCGGTCGGGTTGAAGTAGCCCTGCCCGTCTTCGGCGCGTTGTTCGTAATGTCGCACTTCTTTCATCGTGTCAATGAAAACCAGCGGATGGGCGAAGAACGGGTCTT
>CAZNCT010000050.1:0-18866 GCA_964571615.1 uncultured Anaerolinea sp.
AAACCTTCTCCCGCGAGATCTCGACTCCAACCGAGCCTGTATCGGCAATCGCCTGGGTCTTCTCTACGCGGATGGTCACTCCCTGCACCCCGGGCGTTTCCAGGCAAATTTTTGCCAGGTCCTCTGCCAGCGCCTCGACCGTCTGACGCCGTATGCGGGTTGCGTGCTCTCGCAAGCGGTTTGCCACCTGTTCATAATCCACACAATCGGCAATCTCATCGCTCTGCGCTGCTTTGCGAATATCAGTTCGCATCACAGCATTAATCACCATCTCTTGTGGCGTTGTGCGTTCGTGCGCATAAATGCCAATGATGCCAGTGACCCGCAAATCTTTGATAAAGACCTTATCCATGTCGTGTAGCCGCATTTGCCTGGTTCGCTCCTGTCTGACCGTCCGTGAAAGAGTTCGCTTTTAGCAGTGCTGCCGCCATTACCAGCCAGGCAAGCACCTGCCCGGCCCGCAAGCCGCCAGGGAGCAGCACAGAATCGCCTCTGAAGCCTTCCACAAATAATTGCGCTCCAGCTGTCAGCGCCAAAAAAAGCAGAAACAATCTTCCGTCTATCGGCGCGCCTATCTGTGATTCTGACTCTCCGGCGCCTGGATTATCTGCTCTCAAGTCTGATTTTGTCTTCCAGCCCAGGAAGAGCAAAATTCCCAGCGCCAGCACAACCTCATAAACCTGGGTTGGGTGTCTTATGGCTCCCCACAGCTCAATTCCCCAGGGCAGGGAAGTTTCTGCCCCAAAGGCGCTGCCAGAAGCCAGGCGTGAGACCCCCAGGCCGACCGCAAAAACCGCAAATAGCGGGGTTAAGCCATCGAGTGTTGGCCAGAACTTCAGTTTGGCACGCTGTCCGTAGATGAGCGCCGCTATCAGCGCCGATGCAAACCCGCCCAGGGGGTCGAGCGAGCCGGTTTCGCGTGAAAACAGGCTCAGGGGAGTCTGAACGAAAGCGGAAAAATTCTGAGCCGCAAAAAACAGCCGCGCTCCCACAATCCCGCTCAAAATGGTAATCAGCACCAGGTTAGAAAGCGCGTCCACATTCAGGCCGCGCCGTTGCGAAAATTTCTCACTGAGCGAAAGCCCCAACCAGATGCTGATAATCAACGCCAGGGGGGCAACTGGCAGGGCCAGGGGCCCAATTTGCAGGGTTGGGAACATTATTCTCCTCGCAGTAATTTTTCGACCCGGGCGCGCAACAGTGCCTCGTCCATTGGCCCGCCAACAACGACTTCACTGATGATGCCATCGCGCCCAATGAAAAACGAGGTCGGCAGTGACCTGACCCGATACAGGCGCGTGGCTTCTCCTTTGGGGTCAAGCAAAATGGGGAAGGTCAGGTCATATTCGCTCACAAAGGGTCGCAAACTGGACAGGGTATCTTGCGCGGTGGCGTTGACTGCCAGAATTTCAAAACCTTCTTGCCGATAGGTTTCATAGACCTGCTGCATGGCTGGCATCTCGGCCCGGCAGGGCGGACACCAGGTTGCCCAAACATTGACCAGCACAACCTTGCCGCGCAGTTCGTCCAGAGCAATTTCCTGCCCATCTAGCGTTGTCAGTCTGAACCCGGGCGCCAGGAAGCCCGCTTGCGGGGCCGGAATCAGGCCTGCGGTTGTGCTTCCTTCTGGGGCGCGTGAGACCCATATCCAGACCAGGCCCAGGCTCAGGACAAAGAAAACCTTCCAATTCCATTGAAACTGTTGCCTAAAATTCATTTTGCCTCTATAGTTAAAGTGGTCAAATTCTACCCGATTAGATGCGCAATCATGTTATTTGATACCCCTCTTTATGTTGGTGTCGATACCTCCGGCGGACGCAAGCCCTTCACCTATGCCGCTCTGGATTCCCATGCCCATCTTGTGACCCTGGGCGATGGCGAAATGGACGATGTCCTGGCTTTTCTGGCGGGCCAGCAAGGCGCGCTGGTTGCCGTCAGTGCACCGCCGCGCCCCAACAGCGGCCTGGTGCGTGAAACCCGTCAGAGTTTACCACTTTTGCATCACGCTGGCCGCGCCCAGGAAATGCGCCTGGCCGAACACATCTTGCGAGAACATGGCATCAACGTTGCTGCCACCCCCGCCCGCCGCGAATATTGCCCCGCCTGGATGCAAGACGGTTTCGACTTCTACCGCCGGCTGACCGAATTGGGGTATCAGCCAAATGCGCCCGAAAAACCCGCCCGCGCTTTTCTCGAAACTCACCCGCAGGCCAGTTTTGCCGTTTTGCTGGGCCAAATTCCGCTCTCGCGCACCAGCCTGGAGGGACGCTTGCAGCGCCAGCTGATTCTTTACGACCACGGGCTGCGTATTCGTGACCCGATGGATTTTTTCGAGGAACTGACCCGCCATAAACTCCTCAGGGGGCAGTTGCCGCTCGAATTGCTCTACACCTGTGAGCAGCTCGATGCCCTGGCTGCTGCCCACACCGCCTGGCTGGCAGGCACCAAACCGCAGATGGTCACACTGGTCGGTGACCCACAGGAGGGTCAAATTACCCTGCCGGCCAGTGAACTCAAAGCCCGCTATTGAGGAAACTTTCATGCTCGAATATCTCAACCTTGACCTTGCTGTTTCCAAAGAAGAATATCAGGCTCGCATTCATGATTTACAGCAGCGTCTGTATGAACTTGAACACGCTGTCTTTGATGCCAAAATACCGGTCATGATTGTTTTTGAAGGCTGGTCGGCTTGCGGCAAGGGCCGACTGATTCAGATTTTGGCGGAACGCATGGATCCGCGCGGTTTTCGTGTCGTTCCGATTACCCCGCCCCGCACTGCCGAAACGCGTTACCCGTGGCTGTGGCGTTTCTGGCTCAAAATCCCCGCTTATGGCCAGATGGTCGCTTTTGATACTTCCTGGTATCGGCGGGTGTTGATTGACCGCATTAGCAAAACCATCAGCAAAGATGAATTGCGCCGCGCGTATCAAGAAATTACCGAGTTTGAAGAACAACTGGCCGCCGATGGCACGGTCATTCTCAAGTTCTGGTTGCACATCAGCCAGGAAGAGCAAAAGAAACGCTTCAAAAAACTGCTCACCGATGAACTGACCGCCTGGCAGGTCAGCGAAGCCGACCTGTTGCAGCACAAAAAATATCCTAAATACCTGCAAGCCGTTGAAGATATGCTCGCCCGCACCGACTCTCCCCATGCCCCCTGGACGATTGTGGAAGCCAACGACCGCTACCACGCCCGCATCAAAGTCTTTGAAACCATCATCCGACAAATTGAAGCCAGCCTGCCCCCCGAAGCCCTGCAGCGCAGCCGCGAAGAGATGAAAGGAGCCGTCAATGCTTGAGCGCCTGGATTTGTCTCTGCGCCTGCCGCGCGATGAATATGAAAAATGGCTCAAAATTTTGCAGGCCGACCTGCATCAACTGGCCTACCAGGTTTACCTGCAAAAACTACCCGTCATCCTGGTCTTTGAAGGCATGGATGCCTCGGGCAAAGGCGGTACGATTAAGCGCCTGACGGAAAAAATGGATCCGCGCGGCTATGTCGTCTGGCCGATTGCTGCCCCACATGGCGACGACCGTGAGCGCCACTATCTCTACCGTTTTTGGCGCCGTCTGCCCGAGCAGGGTCAGATTGCCATTTTTGACCGCTCATGGTATGGGCGCGTCTTGGTCGAACGGCTGGAAGGCTTTTGTACTGAAGAAGCCTGGCGGCGCGCTTACAGCGAAATCAATCAGTTCGAGCGCCAGTTCACCGATTTTGGCGGCATCATCTTCAAGTTTTGGATGCACATCAGCAAAGAAGAGCAGCTCGAACGCTTCAAAGAACGCGAACGCATCAACTACAAAAGCTGGAAAATCACCGATGAAGACTGGCGCAACCGCGCCAGGTGGGAAGACTACCAGACCGCCGCCGAAGACATGGTTCTAAAAACCAGCACCCCCAATGCCCCCTGGACACTGGTGGAAGCCAACGATAAACTCTATGCCCGCATCAAAGTCTTGCGCACAGTTGCCGAAAAACTGCGCCGCGCACTCAAACCTTAATCCTCCATCTGAAGATGATTTTTTCCGGGCTGGCAGACCAGGCCGCCTGAATCTGACCCCTCCCCGCTGTGCGGTTTTCTTGCCTTAAGCCAACATCGAAACCTTATGCCTGTCATCTCACCCTTGCAAGCCATTCAGAAGGCTTATGCCGCCCTGCAAAAAGGCGATAAACGCGCCGCTCACCATTGGGCTGCCTATGCGGCCAAATCGGCCCCGGGGCTTGAAGAAGCCTGGCTGATGCTGGCGGCTTGTTCCAGCCCGCGTGCCAGCGTTGCATACCTTCAGCGCGCACTTGAAATCAACCCATCCAGTCAGCGCGCCCGCCAGGGGCTTCAGTGGGCGCGCAAGCGCCTGATTGCCGAACAACGCGCCCGCCGGGCTGCCTGCTCCCCGGTGGCGCCCATTCGAGCGCCCCAAACCCGCAAACGCCCTTTTGGGTGGCTGATTGGGACGTTTTTGACCCTCGCGGCGCTTTCTGTTGTGTTGGCCTTTGCTGTCTGGCGGCCTGGTTCTGCCCGCTCAAACGCACCGCTGCCTGTGGCCGCCCAAATTTGGGATTCTTCTACGCTGATGCGTGGTGAACCGGCTCCGGGCGCATTGCCTGTTTCAGCCGCCTCCCCCGCGACTGAAACGCCGCTCCCTGCCCCGGCGCAGCAGACCGCCGCAGAGCCAATTGCGGCCCTCGAAACGGCCACCCAGGCTCCTCTTCCGACGGCGACCCTGGTGTACGAGCCGCCCACCCCAACGCCCTCGCCCATCCCCCCGACCCCCGAGCCGACCGTTCAAATCCATCTCGTTGGCCCACAGGAAGATGCCGCCAGTATTGCGCTCTGGTATGGGGTCGAGCTGGCCGCTTTACTCGAAGCCAACGGCCTGCAAAGCGCCGAACAAGTGCAGCCAGGCTTTGAACTACGCATCCCCCCGGCTGAATATACGGCTCCGCCGCCCTCCTATGCCGATGAGAAACTTGTTCTGGTTGATATTTCTGAACAACATCTCTATGCCTACCAGGGCGACCAGCTGGTGTATAGTTTTGTGGCCTCCACAGGCATGGGCAATTCGACCCGCGTAGGCACCTTTGAAGTCTTGAACAAAATCCCGAATGCTTATGGCGCTACCTGGGATATCTGGATGCCGAGTTGGCTCGGAATTTACTGGTCGGGGCATTTGCAAAATGGCATTCACGCCCTGCCGATTTTGCCAAACGGTGCTACCTTGTGGGAAGGCTACCTGGGCACGCCGATTTCGTATGGTTGTGTGGTGCTGGGCAGTTATGAAGCCCAACTGCTTTACGATTGGGTTGAAGTTGGTACACCGGTCAAAATTCAGTGGTGAATGGTTCCCTCGTCGGGCTTGTATTCTGCGTACATTCGGCTATACTTCGGCCTTGATTGACTAAACAAGGAGAAAACCAACATGAACGCAGAAACCCCCAAACAAGATGCCGAGAAGCCTCCCAGTCGTATCCGCCCTGAACGTCCCTGGCGGGTAGCCGTGCTGGCAAATGTCAAAGACGATAACGCCCCTTTGCCCGAAGGCGTTGCCGCCGATGCCCTTGCTGATTACGACCATATTGAGACCATTCAAGCCATACAGGCCGCAATTGAAACCGACGGCCATTCAACGGTCTTTATTCCAGCAGACCGAAACCTCCCCTACGCTCTTAAAGAAATTCAGCCCGATATTTGCTTCAACATTGCCGAAGGCCTGGGCGGTGACGCCCGCGAAGCGCAAACCCCGGCTTTGCTGGAGATGTTGCGCATTCCATACACCCATTCTCGGGTGATGGCGAATGCGATTGCGCTCGATAAAACCCTGACCAAGCGTCTGTGGCGCGACCGCCGCCTGCCGGTGGCACCTTTTCAGGAGTTTATTGTGGGCGATGAGACTTTGCGTCCCGAATTGCGCTTTCCGTTGTTTGTCAAACCGGCCCGCGAGGGGACGGGGATGGGGGTAGATGTGAAGGCAATTGTGCACAGCGAAGCCGAAATGCGTGAGCGGGTGCAATACATCATCCAGGTCTATCGTCAACCAGCCCTGGTAGAGACGTTTCTCTCAGGCCGCGAATTTACCTGCGGCCTGGTGGGCCGCTGGGATGCGGTGCGCTACTCACGACACCCCGAATGGTACACCGAAAAACACGGTTATCATGTCTTCCCGGTCTTAGAGTTAGATAGTTCGCGTTCGGTTACGCCCGGGGTGTACAGCCATGCTTCAAAAGCCATTTCGGTTGGCGATGAAGGCGCGCCTGGCTATATCTGCCCGGCAGATATTTCTCCTGAACTGACCCGCAAAATACAAACGCTGATTGTCAAAGCCCACATGGCGATTAAGGCCATTGATGTCTCGCGCACCGATATTCGCCTGAATCAGGAAGGCGAACCGGTCTTGATAGAAATCAATCCCTTGCCGGGTCTGACCCCTGGTTATAGCGATTTATGTCTCGAGGCTGCCGCCGAGGGCATTTCTTACGAGGACCTGATTCTCGAAATCCTTTACCTGGGCGCCAGCCGCTGGGGCCTGTTGCAAGGGCGCGAGATGCCAGAGAAGGCCAAAAAAGGCAAAAAGTAGAAGCAGAGAACAGACAAGATGAGCGAAAAAAGCCTGGCGCAAGTTGTCTTTGCGTCAGGCTTTTCTAATTTAAGTTTTCTACTTTCAGGCCAGGTTTTGCGCAGGCTTTTCCAACTCCAGCGCAATTTGGGCGGCCAGTCTGGCATTGTTTTTCAGTAAGGACAAATTCGCCTGCATCGATTTTCCGCCGGTCAATTCTTTCACCCGCCCCAGCAAGAAGGGAGTCAGTTTTTGGCCGCTGATGCCCTGTTCAATGGCTTCACGCGAGGCCTGCTCTTCCGCCGGGATGGCTTCGCTGGCGGGCAGGGCATCCTCGGCGGGGATGGGCTGGCAAACCAGCACGGCGCTTTTCAGGCCCAGCCCCCAATGGGTCTCAGCAAAGCGGACAATTTCCGCCGGAGAATCGAGCCGCAGGCTGACAGGCAGGTTGCCGGGCGGGGAAAAAAATTCGGGGAAGGTGTCTGTTCCGTAGCCAATCACGGGCACGCCGACTGTCTCAAGGTATTCGAGCGTGGCGGGCAGGTCGAGGATTGATTTGGCGCCCGCGCAAACCACAATCATCGGAATTTGCGCCAGGGCTTGCAGGTCGGTCGAGATGTCCATGTGGCCTTCACGGTGCACCCCGCCAATGCCGCCGGTGGCAAAGACGCGGATGCTGGCCTGTTGGGCGGCGAACATGGTCCCGGCAACGGTGGTGCCGCCGGGTTTGTGTTGGGTCAGGGCGGCGGCAAAGTCACGCAGGCTGATTTTGAGCGCGTCGGTTGTGGCTGCCAGGCGTTCGAGTTCGGTATCGGTCAAGCCGACGTGGATTTTATCGTCCAGGATGGCGATGGTGGCGGGCACAGCGCCTTGTGCGCGGATGGCGGCTTCCATATCACGGGCCAGTAACAGGTTTTCGGGTTGCGGCAGTCCGTGTGTGATGACGGTCGATTCGAGGGCGACCAGCGACATGCCGCGCTGGCGGGCAGACAGGACTTCATCGCTGAAGTGGTAGAAGGAAGGGGGTCTTAGGGTCATGATATTTTCTCAAGCGGAGAGTTCGTCGTAGAGTTTGTCGAGCGAAAGGTCGGGGTAAACGGTTCCGGCATGGCGCAGGGCCAGGGCGGCGGCGGCAGCCCCGAGGCGGGCGGCGTCATCAATTTCGATGTCGTTCAGCAAGGCGTAGATAAAGGCCGCGGTCAGGGCGTCTCCGGCGCCGGTTGGGTCGTTGATGGTGGTGCTCACGGCTGGAATATGCCCGCTGGTTTCTGAGGTTGCATAGCACAGCCCAAATTCAGACATGGTAATCAGGGCGATATCGACTCCGCGATTGACCAGGGCGCGGGCCGCGCTTAGGACGGCGTCACGGTCGGCGGCTTCAAAGTGCTGCCCGGTCAGAATGCCGGCCTCGGCAACGCTGGGGACAATCAGCCGCAGGCGATTAAGATACGGCTGTAAACGCGGCGCCAGCAGGCGGGTGGTCGGGTCGGCGCAGACCGGCAGGTGGTAGCGGTCTGCCAGTTCAAAGGCGGTCTGAATGGTGGCGGGGGGCAGGTTGGCATCCAGAAAGAGCAGGCTGGCGTTTTCAAACAGGTCCTGGTGATAGGTCAGGTAACTGGGGGTCAGTTCTTGCAAGACGCGCATGTCGTCAAAGGCGTATTGCAGGCGGCCTTTTTCGTTTAGCACAGCCATATAGAAGCCGGTCGGCAGGTTTTCAACCCGATGGACATTGGTCACATCCACCCCGGCCTGGCGGGTGTAGGCCAGCATTTCATCGCCCAGGTGGTCTTTGCCGACGACGGCCAGCAGGCTGACCGGCTGCCCCAGGCGGGCCAGGTTTTCGGCTACGTTGCGGGCAGCCCCGCCAAAGGAGGCCCGAATGCGCGCCGGGTTGGAGGTTTCCATTTGCACACTGCTTTTGATATGGGCAACAATATCGGTGCCTGCCGCGCCGATGACCAGAACCATTTGCTCTTCAGGGGCTTTTTGCATGGCCAATTCCTTTATCCGGGCAAATTCAGGGGCGGAATGTACTCCGCCAGGTTTTTCCGGTCATAGATGACCTCAATGCGGGCCGGTACTTCTCCACTGCCAGGCAGCAAGAGAACCTGAAAAACCGCCTGGGTATAGAGTTCTTCTTCAAACCGCCAGGTTTTCTGGGGGCTGCCCAGGGTTTCAACCGTTCCTTGCGATGCATCCAGACCAAAGGTGATGGAAGCCTGGGTTTGGTTGCCAAAATCCAGTTGCACTGGCTCAGATTGATACCCGTTTTGGGTCAGTCGTACTTTTGAGAGCGCAATTTCAACCGTGTGAGTGCTGGCGCCCTGAATGCTGGTATCAGGACGGCTTGTTACCCGGGTGCAGATAAAGTAATCGCTGCCGATTTCAATGAAAGGACTGTTGAGGGCATTGACCATATCCAGCGCCAGGGCCAGGCTGTCGGGGGGGCGTTTACGAACATCGGACAGGTGTTGGGAAGCATTGCGCAGGCGGTTGACGTATTCCTCGAACAGGATGTCGATGGCAGAGTCGATGTCGCGTTCTCCGCGGTCTATTTCGCCTAACAGACGGTAATACAGCAGGATAGGCACATCGTTGATGAGTTTGATCAACGTGGCGGCGCGGGTGTCTTCATAGAGTTTCTTAATCTGGTCGCCCCCGCCCAGACGCTGATTTTCCTGGCTGGTTTTCCAGGCTTTCAGGTGGTTGGCCGGGATAATTTCGCTGGGGGTTTCCCAGGTGCCAACGCCAATCCAGTTTACCTGCAGGCCCCGGCCGCGCATAAAATCGGTGAAACTGGGCATGCGAAAGAGCTGTTGGGCCATGTTCATGCGTGAGGTGAAGGGCGCGGCTTTGAGCGGGCTTTCGCTGATGTCCACACCTTCTTCACCGGCCAGGGCCATCGCATCCTGGTGCAGGCGTTCTTCGCGTTTGCGCAGGGCTTCTTCTTCGGGCGCCCCAATGCTCGAGAAGAACTGGCTCAGGCTGTTTTGACCGATAAAAGTTGAGAACTGGTTATTGATGTTGATATATAGTTTGCCTGGCATCGGCTTGGTCCATTCGGCAGCTTTATCTGGAATTTTGCCCGGCCAGACCGGGATGACCATGTTATAGACCATGGTCTGAACCGCCGATTGCTCAAACGGAAACGGAGACTTGAGCGTTTTCTTGGGGAATTCTCCGCGATAGACGCTATAAGAGTATTGAATGTCGCGGGCTGTGACAATGATGCCATCGCGCGACCGGGCGGTGACATCTTGCTTGTCAATGATGTCTCGCAGGTCAACACACTGGCGCAGGCGTTCAAAGTCGTCAATTACTTCGCGCCCGCGTGGTTTGTCTCCGGTGGGGCCAATCACATGCACACTGCCATCGGGTCGTTCAAAGACCGCTGCGCTGTCTAACTCTACGGTGACATAGCCCGGCCCGCCAATCTGGACAATCGGCGAGGCCTGGTCGCTTTCCACCAGACGCCCGGCGCGCACGCGGATGGTCAGATAGTCCTCAGCAAAAGCGGCCTGGCGAATAAAGCGGCTGGCGACCTCGGTATCTTTTTCAAAAATATCGGCCAGGTACACGGCTGCCAGGCGATACACCAGCAGGTAGGGCGCAATCAGGGCCAGCATGCGGCGTATCACTTCAGGGTGCAGGAAAACGCTAATGAGAAAACTGCCAAAGCGAATAAAGACAGTGCTGGGGTTGCTGTCTTGAACAACGGCTTGGAATGCCTGTATCCACCCTTCACGGTCATACAGGTTGATGACCGTGACGACATAGACCAGCACCAGGCCAACGTTTCTGACAATTTCACGGTAAGTTCCTGCGCTGTGAGTCAGTGAAAAGACCCAATCGAGAGCCGACTCGATGGTTTTCTTGACCCAGGTCAGTGTTTTATCGCTCCAGGTTGGTTGGACGAAGGCCGGCGTGCTCATCGTTCTTCTTCCTTCATCTTCAGCCAGTGGGCCAGCCCGGCCAGAATGCTGGTGTCTGATTTGGGCATTTTCCTCATCAGACCCACGTTGCGAATAACCGATTGTGAGGTCCCATGCGCAAACAGGTAGAGCGCATGCAGTTTGTTGCGCGGCGGGGTCTGCGTAAATTCTGCGGTTGCCATGCGGGCGAACTCTATCAACGCATCGGCCTGGCCGTTTTCCTCGGTCACGCGGCGCAGACGTTCAATCTGGTCGCGTTCTTTGTTGGCGTTTTTCTCCCAAAAGGTCGTCCACTGGTTGACCAGTCGTTCTTCCACTTCTGGCGGCAAGATGATGCGCTTGATATTGACCCCCTTGACGCAAATTCCCATCTCGCGCAGTTGTTTGTTTTCGGGGCAGGGCATGCTCAGCCCTGTAAAGTTGCCGACCTCGTCCATGCTCTCGACATCGGGCTGTGTGAGACGCTTGGTCACCAGTTCAGAAATAATTTTTAAGGTGGTTTGTTCGCGGCCCTGGGGAATTTCAAACAACTGTGTCAGGCGAATGCGCGCAATGTACTCGCGCCAGACATCGACAGCCATCTTGACTGGCATCTGGCTCCAGACGGGCTGGTCGGTTTTGGCGCCTTGCACAATTGCTTCAGTAATTGCGCGGCGCACATTTTCTTCGTTGTAGCCGTAGGGGGTTCCGCCCTCGTCCGGCTGGGTGTCAATACGGAAGGTGACAGAGATGGCGGCGACCACCTCGATTCCATCGCGCGTCATGGCGCGGGTCTCCCAGCGCCTTTCCTGAATGCTCTGGTAATTCTCGTCGCTTTTGGCAACGGTGAACGGGTTTTCGTTGTCGTTCGGGCCGACACTTTGCGTCAGGGTGTGCAGGTCAGCCGAAGCCGCAATGTACTCATCCCGTTTGGTAAAGTGGACGCCTGGCCCAATGGTGCGGGTGAAGCGGGTGGCGGTGCGCAGGATGGCCGCCGAGGCGTGGTCGAGCCAGACAACGCCCGGGCCTTTGCGTTCGCGCTCCTCCTGGCGGGCGCGTACCACCCCGTTTTCGATAAAAATCGCCGGGCCGTGCATCCCCGAAAAATAGGTAATCATGCGGTCGAGGATGGCCAGGCGGTCGCCCAGTTTGCGGACCGGCAGGATGAATTGTGAGAAGAAAATTGTCCAGAAAATCAGCCCACCAAAGCAAAGAAAGGTATCAATGGCCTCCTGGGTCAATTGACGGGCCACTATCGGTTCGCGGATGGCTTGCCGTTCATTTTCTGGCAGTTGAATTTGCTCCCCGTACATTTCGCTCATGAAGTCTTCTTGCTGTTTAATCAGGTCATTGGCCTGCCAGGTGTAGTAATAGCCAAATACAAAATAAGCTACCACCAGGGCAGCGAAAATCATCACAGCCCTGACAGCCGGACGGTCTGTAAACTTGATTTCTTCTTCCATGATGGTCTAATTCTATAACAAAACAAGCCAGAATGTGCTATTTTGCTTACTTTACAACCTGCACCTGCACAGCAGTGGTTTCAATGCGGCCATCTTCATAAACCAGTACCAGTTGCAGGGCATACAAGCCCTCCAACCCGCTTGTATCCCACTCGGCCAGCACGCCATCGGAGACCGGGGTTGTCACCCGCTCTGCGCCAATCAGCACCCAATCGCTGGGGTTTAATCCCTGGCCGTATTGCAGGCGATAATAGGAAAAGCCTTCCCCAGAAGCCGACCCGCGAATTTCTACCCGCCCGCGCAGGGTTTCAAACATGGCCGGGGAAGTGATGGCCAGTCCCTCACGCGCTGGCGGCGGCTGGATGTTGTCGTAGGTCGTCGGGGGCGATTGAAGACCGGTGGCAGCCGCCCAGGCCTGGGCCTCGGGGGGCACCAGCATATAAACCCGTTCTTCTACCACTTGCGGCGGGGTGAAAACCGTTGCCAGCAGGCCGCTTTCGCGGTTGATGGCAACAGCCTTGTAGAGCGTATCGGTTTGCTGGGGTTCATAGCCAGATAAAAAGACCTCGGTCACTACATTTGGGCAGGCCGGGGTGGGCAGCAAACCTGAAGGGTCGCAAACCTGTACCAGTGAAACACCGGGCGGCCTTTCCCAGCGCGCCGGGGGTTCGCCCTGGCTGACAGCCTGTAACAGAGCCGCAGATAACCCCGAAACCGCCCGCAAATTGACTCCGCCGCCCATCCAGAGCGCAACAGAACGGCTGGGGGTGTAGCCAAAAGCCCAGGCGTCGGCACCATTCAGACTGCGCCCCAGTTTTAGCGCCGCCGGGCGTCCCAGAGTATCGTTTGCCAGAACGTGATTCATCAGATAAGCCAGTTGCGGGCTGACCACTGCCGAAAGCGCGGCCGGTTGGCGCTGCCAGACCGTTTGCCCATCGAGTGTGCGTATGACTTGCAGCGTTGAGACCTGCTCAGCCAGAATGCCGTTGGCCGCAAAAACGCCGTAAGCCCGCGCCATGACCAGCGGCGAAACCAGGTTTTGCCCATCGACCAGCGCCTGAAAATTGCCCGTATCGATTAGTTGCAGGCCAAAAGGACGCATCGTTTGCAAGACCGCCGCCAGGCTCATTTGCTCCAGCACTGCCTGGGCCGGGGCCAGATAATCGCCGCTCAGAGCGATGCGCGTGCGCACCGGCCCGTGATAGAGACCATCCAGGTTGGGTAGCGAAGAACCGGCTCGAGGCACATCCCAAACCAGTGAAGCGGGACTCAGGCCGCGGCTGAATCCGGTCAGGTAGAGAAACGGAAGCAGGCCGGTTCCGGGCTGGTGTCCTGTCAAAATGGGCGATTCAACCCCCTGGCGTGTTTCCCCAACCAGGGCCAACACCTGCCCATCCAGCGGGTTGATTGCCACTGCGCTGGCGGCGGCCTCGAGCGCAGTGCTCGGCGGCAGGGGCGGCAGTTCGACCGCCAGCGCACAGTCGGAGGGGTCTGCCTGCCCGGCCAGGCGAGCCAGTTGCGTGCGGATGGCGCACTGCGCCTGGCTTTGGGCCGCAAAATTGAGTGTGGTGATGACCTCCATGCCGCCGCGTTCCACCCGCTGACGGAAAGGCAGCTGGCTCAACGCCAGCGCGCTAAAGGCCGGGGCCAGGTTTTTTTCGGGCGGCGCGGGTGCGAAATTGAAAGCATAGGCCAGGGCTTCGCTCACTTCGGCATCTGCGGGCAGGGCTGCCAGGGCCTCGCGCGCGCGTTGGATGGCCGCCTGGGGCGCATCATGCGGGTTGATGGCCGGGGCCTGGCTGACTGCCGCCAGCATGGCCGCCTCGGCCAGGTTCAGCCGCGAAGCCGATTTGCCAAAATACAACCGCGCCGCTGCATCGGCCCCGTAGGCATGGCGGCCATAATCGGCACTGTTCAGATACCATTCCAAAACTTTTTCGCGCCCAAAGCGGGCCGTCATTTGGGCCGCCAGAATTCGTTCGCGCAGGGCGCGCCGCAGACCCGGCGGCTCTTGCCAGAGCAGCAATTCGGCGGCCAGTTTTTGAGCCAGGGTCGGGTGTACTTCGGGCTGGTTCCAGCCGCGCCAGTCGAAGCCCGGGTGCTGATAAAAGTTGGGGTCAGCCAGCGCCAGCGTTACCCGCACCAGCGCCTCGGGCAGGTGTTCGCCATTTGCAGGCCCAAGCGGCAGGGCCGTGCGCGGCTCATCCCAGGGTGAAAGCACCGCAATCACCTGCCTTCCATCCTGGTCATACAGGCGGGTTGGCTGGTAGAGCAGGCCATTGGGCGGCTCAAGCAGGGCTGGCAGGGTTTCAAGCGCGGGCAGGTTGGCGGTCAGGTTGGCATACAACAGCGCAAAAACCAGAATGCTCACCCCCAGCAGCGTTGAAAAGAGCAGGCCGCAGCCCAGGCCAGCGCGCATGACACGCTGCTGATTGGAACGTTCTGCCGCGAGTTTGCGCTCACGGCGGCGCTGCAAGATGGACAGGGTGCTCATAGCCTTATTCTAAACTATAATCACCCCATGCCCGAAAAAATTCTGCTCTCAGCGCCTGAAGGCAGCGCCAGGTTTTACGATGCCATTATCCTGGGCGGCGGCCCGGCTGGTTTCTTTGCCGCCATACGCGCCGCCGAAGAGACTCCCGGCGTGCGTATTCTCATCCTCGAAAAAGCCCGCCACCCACTCGGCAAAGTGCTCATCTCTGGCGGCGGGCGCTGCAATGTCACGCATGCCTGCTTCGACCCGGCCCAACTGGTGGGCTACTACCCGCGCGGCGCGGCGGCATTGCGGGGCGCTTTTAGCCGTTTTCAGCCTGCCGACACCGTGCGCTGGTTCGAATCACGCGGTGTCAAACTCAAAACCGAAGCCGATGGCCGCATTTTCCCGCTGAGCGACAACTCCAAAACCATCACCGATTGTCTTGAAAATGCCAGTCAGCAGGCCGGGGTGGCGTTATGGACGCAATCGACCGCCCTAGCGGTTCGTCCCGTTTTCGCGGCATCAGAACGCGCTCCCCGTTTCCTGGTCACAGTCCGAAAGGCCGCTTCTACGCTGACAGAAGAACTGGCCGCCCGCAGTCTTTTGTTTGCAACCGGCAGCGATTCGGCCTCCCTTGCCCTGCTCTCTGCTTTGGGCCACACCGTTGAACCGGGCGTGCCCTCCCTTTTTACCTTCAACATTCAAGACCCGCGCCTCGAGGGCCTGGCGGGCCTCTCGGTGCCGCAAGCCGAACTGCGCCTGCTCGCACCAGACGGCCCAAAAACGCCTATTGCGCCCCAGCGCGGGCCGCTGCTGATTACCCACTGGGGGCTAAGCGGCCCGGCGGCTTTGCGTACCTCGGCCTGGGGCGCGCGCTGGCTGCATGAGCGCCACTATCGGGCCGGGCTGCTGGTCAACTGGCTCGCTCCGCTGACGACCGAAAAAGCGCTCGAAAACCTGCACAACGTTCGCGCCAACCCGGCCAACAGCCGCAAAAAACCGGGCGCGCATCCGCTCTTCGACCTGCCCGCCCGCCTGTGGGGGCGGCTGGTCGCCGCCGCCGGAATTACGGACAGCCAGAGCTGGGCCGATGTCTCCAAAACCTGTTTGCGGGCCCTGGCCGAAGAACTGACCGCCGGGCGTTACGACATTCGCGGCAAGGGCCAATTTAAGGATGAATTTGTCACCTGCGGCGGCCTGAACCTGGCTGAAGTGGATTTCAAGACCATGCAGAGCAAAAAAATCCCTGGTCTGTTCTTTGCCGGAGAAGTGCTCGATATTGACGGTCTGACCGGGGGCTTCAACTTTCAAAACGCCTGGACAACCGGCTGGCTGGCAGGCGGTGCGCTTTTTTCTTGAGCGCCCTTCCAGCGTAGCCATTGTGGTTCTACCGTTACAATCAAAACTTTTCGGACACGGATTACACGGAATCTCGCGGATTTTTTATTCGGGTAAAGTCGAACCTGTGACCTCTGTGTAGTGATTTTGTTTTTTGCCGGGTCTTGCCCGGATGTAAAGGTCTGGGCCAGAATATCAGGCCACCTGAAGCGGACTTCGTCACTTTTCCGCGTTCCCATCATCTAACTCTCTTGAATGCTCTTCAAAAAACCTATCCCAATCTTCTTCTGCTGTTGCTCCCGAGGGATCCCCCGGCACAGCAAGACAGAAAATCAATCTTTGAATAGAGACAGAATGAAAAGGAGAAAAAGATGATGGACTTGAGCATGAATCTGACCAATTCATCCGATTCTGCTTACGATGTAGTGATTATCGGCGGTGGGCCAGCCGGAAGCACGGCGGCCATGTACGCCGCCCGCGCCGGGCTGAAGACGCTGGTGCTCGATAAGGGCCTGACCACCGGCGCGCTGGGAATTACCGGTAAAATTGCCAACTACCCGGGCGTACCGGGCGAAATCAGCGGCCCCGAACTGCTGGAGCGGATGCGCGAACAGGCGCGCTCGTTTGGCGCGGAGTACGTCAATGACAGAGTGATTGGCGTCGATTTGCTCGGCGAACCCAAATCTGTCTTCTGCAATAATGGCGCCTATTCGGCGCGCGCGGTCATCATTGCGACTGGTTCGATGGGGCGCGGCTCGCGCGTGAAGGGCGAAGATGAACTGCTGGGGCATGGCGTTTCGTACTGCGCGACTTGCGATGGTGCGTTCTTCAAAGGTCAGGATGTGCTGGTGGCCGGGAACACCGATGAAGCCATCGAAGAAGCGCTCTTCCTGACTCAGTTTGCCAGCCGCGTGCATTTCCTTTCCCCTACGCCGGAACTGAAAGCCCCGCACGAAATGGTTGAAGAACTGCTCGAAAACCCCAAAGTGCAGTTTTACCCGGGCGCCAGCCTGCGCGAAATCATCGGCCAGGGACGGGTAGAGTCCGTCCGCTTTGCCCTGCGCGGTCAGGGTGAGCAGACCCTGCCGGTGCGCGGCGCGTTCATCTACCTGCAAGGCGGCAAGCCGATTACCGACTTCTTGCAGGAGCAGCTTGAAATGAGCGAAACCGGCTGTCTCATGGTCAACCATGAGTTCCAGACCGCCATCCCTGGCGTCTATGCGGTCGGTGATGTCTTGTGCAATCACGTCAAGCAGGCCGTGATTGCCGCCGCCGAAGGCGCAACTGCTGCCATTGCGGTCGAAAAAGTCCTGCGCGGACGCAAGCAAATGGTCGCCGATTGGTCGAAGTAAGGAGAATCAGTGAAACCCGAATCGTTCTATTTCAAACTCAAACGTAACCCCCGCCCGGTGGTGGTAGATTTTTGGGCGCCCTGGTGCGGCCCGTGCCGGGTCGTCAAACCTATTTTGGAAAAACTTGCCAAAGAGTATCAGGGCCGGGTCGATTTGTGGCAAATCAATGCCGATGAGAACCAGGAACTCTTGCGTGAGATGAAAATTTACAGCATTCCCACGCTGGTTGTCTTTCGCAATGGCGAGGAGGTCTTGCGGCATGTGGGTGTCAAACCGGCCCCAACCCTGGCGGGCATGTTTGAGACGCTCGCTAAAGGCGGCACGCCCTCGCCAATCTCGGCGCGAGACCGCATTTTACGTGTGGCGTTAGCGGTTTTGATAGCGGCCCTGGCCTGGTTTTCTTATGATGCCAACTGGATTTTACTGGCCATAAGCGGCATTTTACTCTTTAGCGCCGTCTATGACCGTTGCCCGGTCTGGAAGGTGCTGACCGGCTACTTCAAAAAGTGGCGCAGCAAACAGGCGGAGAAGAACGCCTGATTTGACCGTCTTGACTCCCCCGTTGGCACAACCGGCGGGGGATGTTTATTTTGCGGGGAGATAGGTAGAATTGCTTTGACTCACGGCAAATCTGTTCAGGAAAAAAACATGAAACCCGCCTTTCTCTTCCTGCTCTGCGCGGTTTTGCTGGCGGCCTGCGCCCCGGCTCTGTCTCCGGCTGCGCCTGCTTTGGCCTCTGCAGCATCTTCCGCGCCCGCCCCTGCGCCGACCGATACACCCAATCCAAACGCCCGGCTGGTTGTCCACGCTTTCCGCCCCTCCTCTGCGGACTTCCCCAACCCGGAGCGCGGCTTTTACGAAGGTGTGGAGTTGGGTGAAACCGACCTGACCTGGTACCCCGCCGAAACCGGCAATCACCTGCTTTATTTCAACGTCCGCCTGGATGCCTACCGCACCCGCGACCTGACACCAGAGTTTCTCGCTTCGCTCGAGGAGTTCTTCCGCGTCACCCGTCAGGCCGGGCTGAAACTCATCGTCCGCTTCAACTACAACGCTGGAGAGACCTATCCCGACCCTGCTCCCGATGCCTCGCTGGAGCAGGCACTTCGGCACATCGAACAACTTGCGCCGGTATTAGAAGCCAACAAAGATGTGATCGCCTGGTTCGAGGCCGGTTTCATCGGCGCCTGGGGCGAGTGGCACACCTCCGCCAGCGGATTGGACAGCCCCGAAGCCAAAGCCGCCCTTCGAGACGCGCTCTACCGCCACTTTCCACAAGACCGCTTCCTGCTTTTTCGCTACCCCGGCGACTTTGTCCGCTGGTACCCTCAGGCATTGACCGAAGCCCAGGCTTTTACTCAAACCCCGCAGGCCCGCACTGGGCATCACAACGACTGTTTCCTCGCCAGCGAGGACGACTGGGGAACGTATTACGATGATGACGGCTCACTCAAAATCGAAGTTTGGAAGACCTACCTCGCCCAAATGACTCGCTTTGTCCCGATGAGCGGCGAGACCTGCAACCCCAATCCGCCCCGCTCCGATTGCGTCTCGGCGCTGGCAGAGTTAGAACGCCTGCACTGGACGGCGCTCAACGAGGCCTATCATCCCGATGTGATTCAAGGCTGGAAAGACCAGGGCTGTTACGCCCAAATCCGTCAGCGATTGGGCTATCGCCTGAGCCTGCTGGAGGCCTCCTTTGCGGCGGAACTCCATCCTGGTGAGACCTTCCTGGTGCGCATTCGCCTGCAACCCACCGGCTTTGCCGCGCCGA
>CAZNCT010000050.1:18917-23698 GCA_964571615.1 uncultured Anaerolinea sp.
CTTGCCTCTCGCAGCCGACCCGCGCCGCTGGCAGCCGGGCGAACACACCCTGACGGCCTCGATTGCCTTGCCCGCCAGCCTGCCGCCTGGAGAATACGCCCTGGCCTTGTGGTTGCCCGACCCCGCCGACTCACTGCGCGATGACCCGCGCTATGCCATCCGTTTTGCCAACGAAGGCGTTTGGGACGCGCAGCGCGGGTGGAATGTGCTGGGAACGATGGTCGTGAAGCCCTGATGGGAAGGCAAACTCATGTTTTTTCTTGCAAGGCTTGCAGCCTGCTGGAATACAAATAGCGGGGCGATTGGTCGTAAAGCGTCTGGTACACAGCCTGGGCTTGCTGACGGTCGCTATCCGCGTTGGTCATTCGCCAGCGCTCGAAGAGCAGGTCGGCGCGTTCCTCTTCTTTGCTGGCAGAAGCAAGCAGGTCATCCAATGGGCGAGCGTCCTTGTGGAGTTTTGCGTTCAGCAGGCGGCTTTTGCGCGTGAAATCCTCGTCTTTTAGCAGGCTGTTGAGCGCACCTGCTTCTGCCAGGAATTTTTGAGCAGTTTGCAAATCATTTTGCGCCAGGCTGTTTTCGGCTTGTTCGAGCAGGGTGAGTGCCAGTTCGCTTTGCAGACCGTATTTTCGGGCAATATGAGCGGCTTCGCGCAGAAATTCAGCGGACTGGGCGTGGTTTTGCTGAAGGCTATACAGCGCGCCAGAGTTGAACAGCCCCTCCCAAAGGTTGTACCCATCCCCAATTTCACGCGCCAGAACCAGCTTTTCGCGGTAGCACTCGGCGGCTTCTTCAAAGCGCCCTAACTCCGCCAGCACAATGCCCCGGTCGCCGATAGCGTAGCACATGCCTTGCTTGTCGCCCAGGGTTTGCACCACTTCGTACATGCGGCGATTGACCTGTTCGGCGGCGAGGTAATTGTGTTGCAGCAAGTGGACATCGCCGATATAAAACAACAAACTTGCCATCAGACGCAGGTCATTTTTCTCCTCTGCGCGGCGCAGATACTTCTCAAATTCAGCCACCAGACCGCCCTCTGCCAGCAAGTACTCGCGCAATTGGAAAAGCGCCGAAGCAATGCTGGGCAGGTCGTCCAGTTCTTTTGCCAACGCCAGCATTTGATTGTGAATCTGGCGCGCTTGTTCGCGCTCTCCACGTATGCCTGCCGCCATGCCGAGATTCTTGAGCGATTGCACTTGTTGTGGAAGGTCACCCGTTTGCAGGGCAAGCGCCTGCGCTTGTTTTGCCAGAGAAGAACCCTGCTTTATTTGTCCATGCGCCAGGAGCAGATAGGCCAGCGCATTGGCCGCTTTCGCCTGCCAAATGGGGGCATGAAGCGCTTTGGCGCGCCGCAACATGCGGGTAAAGGTTTGTTTTGCAGATTCCCAATCGCCAAACAGACGCTCGGCTTTGCCTTTATTTTCCCAGGCCTGCAATTCTTCTTCGGGCGGGAGCGGGTAGCGCAACAGCCGCTCGTAAAACGCGGCGGCTTCCTGGTTGCGATATTCGTTCAAGGCCGTTTGCGCCGCCAACCCAAGATAGCGGATGGCTGACTGAGCGATTCCCGCTTTTTCGTAGTGGTCGGCCAGGTTGGCGTAATAAGGTTTCAGGTCAGCCTGAAAGAGTTCTTCGATGGATTCGCCGGCCAGTTTATGCAGGGCGCGCAGATGTTTTTTGAGCTGCATCCCATAGGCCGCATCCCGAATGAGAGCGTGTTTGAAGATGTAGCGCAGTTCTGAGAGCGACTGCCAGATGGCTTGTTTTTCTCCCGCATCCAGAGAAGAATGCAGCGCATCCTCTGAAATCAGGCTCATCTTGCGCAGCATGGCAGAAAGGATGATGGTTGCAAATTCCTGGCCCAGGGTTGAAGCGGTTTTGACAATTTCCTTGACATCCGTTGTTAACCGGTCTATACGCGCAACCAGAATAGCGTTGATGGTGGAAGGGATTTCCAGGCTGGTTTCTCCGCTTGCCAGGCGTGGGTCGAGATGGTTTTGCTCATCTAACAGATGGTTTTCCTTGAGGTACAAACTGGTCTGCTCGATGAAAAAAGGATTGCCATCGCAGCGCTGATGAATAAAAGTCAGTGTGGCGGGCGGCACAGGCGCAGATGGGTTTTGCAGGGTGAAGGAGATAATTTTTTCTGCATCCGCCAGGGAAAGGGGAGCAAGCGCCAGCCTCTGTTGAGGCGTTTCATCATCCAGCGTAAGGGTGAATGGGCTGCCATCGTCCTGGTAGCGGCAGGCGGCAAGCAACAGGAAAGGGCTATCCTGCACGTTGCGCGTCAGGCGGTGGAAAAATTCGCGCGAGTCGGGGTCTATCCAATGCGCGTCTTCCAGGTGCAAGATGAGCGGCTGACGGGCGCTTTCGGCCTTGAGAAGGTTCTTGAGCGCATCCAGAGTGTGTTCATAACGCGCCTGAGCGTCATACTGACGGATTGAGGCATCTTCCTCTGTCAGTTGCAGCAATGCGGCCAAAAAGGCGCGCCCGCTCTTCAGTCCGCGTTTCAGGGTGAAATGTCTGGTTTGCTGAAAGAGTTGATTGAAGCGCGTTTCGAAGCGCTGCCGATTTTCTTCCAGGCTGGCAGCCGCGTTTTGTTGGAAGTATTCGCGCAGAAAATAAACCAGCGGGTTCAGGCTTTTGCGCAGGACTTCATCGCAGGGCAGAAAAAACCATTGAAATTGGGGCGTCTCTTGCCGAAAGGCTTGCAGCAGGCGGCTTTTGCCCAGGCCGGGGCCGCCATCCACATACAACACGCCGCCAAATTGCCCTTTTTGCAGGGGGGCCAGCGCCTCGCGCAAAAAATGCAACTCACGTTCGCGGCCTACCAGCAAAGCGGAGCGGGTTTCGGCTGGAACAGGACGCGCCTGGAAGCGCAACGTTTCCATTCGCTGCACGGCATAGGTTGGAATCGTCTGCGCCCGCCCCTTATACGAGAAATCGCCCAGATAGGAAAATTCATGGCCGGGGGTTTTTGACAGACCTTCATCACATAAAGCCTGCCCCCATTCGGCGCGTACCATGAAGCGGGCCGCCTGGTTGGTCACGCTGCCCAGAGCGGAGAAGGTTTTTTGCAAATCTGAGCCGTAGAAACCGGCATAGACCATCCCGCAAGTCATTCCGGCCTTGATTTTTGCCGGGGTCGAAACTTGCCGCCAGAGTTCTGCCAGGAATTGCAGAGCGCGTTCTTCTTTGTTTTCATAGGCGACCGGCGCGCCAAACAATACCAAAATGTTGCCGCCTTTATCCCCAAAATCCAGCCGTAGATGACTGCCGCCATACTGCCGCTGTAATTTAAGCGCGGCATGGACAAAAGCCGCCAGGTCGGGCAAGCCTTCAAATGCAATGAAAACCGTAACCACCTCGCGGAACTCTCCCTCGGGGAAGTCGAATTCGCGCGTGCCTCCGAACAGGCGAGTTTCCTGCTCGTTAAAGACAGGCGCTTCCACTTTTCGATGGGGCATTTGAAGACGGGGCGCGTTTTTTACAGGGGCAAAACCGCCCTGCGCCAGATTTTTTGAATACGCCAAGGCGGGCATCTGCGCCAAAAAATCGGGCGCGGCCCAGATTTCGCCCGCTTCGGCATAATGTTCGGCCTGAGCGCAGCCGTCAATTGCCGCGCCGCGAAAGTAGAACACCCGCGAAATTTCATCACCCAGAATGCCCCAATCCACCGCGCCAAAGCCCAGCCCTACTTTGGCGGAAAACTCAAACCGCCCCAGTGCAGAGTCGTATGCGCCGCTTTTTTGGAAGAACTCAATAATTTCTTGCGCGGCACAAAAAGCCCGCTGTGCGGCTTCTTGAGGGGTTTCCTGCACCGGGAAAACCGCCGTAAAAGCATCTCCGGCATAGGTGGCGATGAAGCCGCCGCAGGCATAAATGCTCTGCACCGTAGGCGTGAAGACATGATTGAGAATTTCCGAGAGCGTTTCTACCCCATCTTTGCCATGCCGCAGGAGCGTATCGGTCATGCGTGTAAAGCCGGAAATATCGGCAAACAGGCTAGCCGCCTGCATTTGCCCTGAAAAAACGCCCTGCCGGTACTGCTGTTGAATGAAGGGAGGAAGGAGATTTCTCATGGTCAGCCTCGCTCAATTCTGATAGGGGGTGCGCAAGCGGTTTGCTTTATCTTTAGTTTAACCTGATTTTGGGATAATGACCGTTGGATTAAATCCTGGTTTGGTCGCTTAACCTGAACTTGCGCTGAATATAGAACGTCCCGAAGGCTTTTCTTCCTTCAGGACGATTTGTTTTACTCCACCACTTCGCCTTTCACCACTTCCACGCGACCGAGAAGGTCAGCCCTGTGGCGCAAGTCTCCAGACTTGCGCCACAACATCTTTGCGTAAACGAACAGGACAGGCGCAACGCCTGTCCTGTCTCATGTAGGACAAGTCTTCAGACTTGTCCTACATTACTCCACCACTTCCCCTTCCACCACATCCACGCCGACCGAGAAGGTCAGACCTGTGGCGCAAGTCTCCAGACTTGCGCTGCATTTGTCCACGCGGATGGTGTCGCCTTCTTTGAACTCCCCGGCCAGCACTTTGAGCGCCAGCGGGTCTTGCAGTTCGCGCTGGATGGCGCGTTTGAGCGGGCGGGCGCCGAAGTTCGGGTCGTAGCCGACTTCGGCCAGGTACTCGCGGGCGGCTTCGGTGACTTCGAGTTTGTATCCCTTGTCGGCCAGCAGTTTGCTGACGCGGCGTAGTTGAATATCCACGATTCCGGCCAGGTGTTCCTTGCCGAGCGGGTGGAAGACCACAATCTCGTCAATGCGGTTGAGG
>CAZNCT010000051.1:0-22194 GCA_964571615.1 uncultured Anaerolinea sp.
GAAAAATTCCGCCGGGTGTTCGCGGTTGGCGCCAATTCCGCCCACGTTGGCCGCCAGGTGAATAACGATAATGTTTTCTGGCTGGACAGTTGTTCGGTTAGACGGTTGGAACGAGGCGGCTTTGAGATAGGCCGGAACGTTATCGGCGGGCTGCAAGGCATCGGCATACAGCCGCCGGATGTCATCGCGCTCGGTCAGGTTATAGTTTTCGATGCGCGGAATCAGGATTTCGCCCACTCCGCGCGCCGCCAGTTTTTCGGTCACAAACGAGCCAAGAAAGCCCGCCCCGCCAGTGACAATCACACGTTTTCCTTGCCAGAAATTTTCAGTCATAATTTCTCCTTGTTTGCGGACTCAAAAATCTCCAGATTTTCGATACCCAACGTCAGGAGACGTTGGAGTCCAAATTATTGAACGATAAACCTCGCATTACGATACTTCTCATCCTGCGGATGGGTAATCATACCCAGGCGCAGGGCATTAACCACCTCGCGCACGCCATCATCGACCGTCAGCGTGGCCGAAAAGCCCAACTCTCGCCCAATTTTCTCAAACGAGACCGTAATATCACGCATATCGCCGCCAAAAGTCAGGTCTTTGTACTGCACAATCGTCTCAGGCAGGCGCTTGATGACAAATCCGACAATCTGGTCTTTGGTATAGTTGCCATCGGCGCTGCCCAGGTTGTAAATTTGCCCCTCGGCTTTTTCGCGCGGCGCGTCCAGCCCAAGCAGCAACCCGCGCGCCACATCGCGCACATGCACAAAGGAGCGCGAGTAGCCGCGCTGATAAATCAGCAGTTCGCGCTTAGCGTAGGCATCGAGCACAAACTGGTTCACAATCAGGTCAAAACGGGTGCGCGGCGAAAGCCCGTACAACGTCGCCAGGCGGAAAATCAACGCCCCAGCCGGCTGCAAGAATTCCTCGGCGGCAATTTTGGTTTCAGCATACAACGACTGCGGATTTAAGGGGGATTCTTCCGTTACCGGGCGTCCATCGCTCGAAAGGCCGTAGTTGCTGTAGGTGGACGGGAACACGAAGCGCGCCACGCCCAGGCTTGCCGCCTGCTCAAAGACATTTTTCGTCGCTTCGACGTTATAGCGCCAGGCCGCCTGCTTGCCAACCGACTGACAGGCCGGGAAGCCGACAATCCCCGCCAGGTGAAAAACCGCCTCGGGTTTTTGCCAGCCGCGCGGCAGGGAATCGCGGATACTGCGCGGTTCGGTCACATCCGCTTTGGCGAAGTGAAAGTTCGGGTGCGGCAGGTACGGGACAAGCGATTCGCCCCCATACAGGAGCGAGTCGATGACCGTCACCCGGTTGCCCAACCGGAGCAATTCCCCGGTCAGTAGCGAGCCGATATATCCCGCCCCGCCAGTAACGACGATGTGCTTTTCAGTCATGGGAGTCTCCGCGTTCTTCCAACGTTGGGAGACGCTGGCCCCCAAAATCTCCCGATTTTGGATGCACCAACGCCACGCCCAACCCACGCACTTCAAAGGTCGGCAGGGATGGGTCATCGGCAATTTCAAGCCCCTGCTCCAGGCAGGTCAGGCGGCAAATATCGGCCACATCGCCCTCACCCAGCAAACGGACTTTTTGATAGCCTTCAGCGCGCAGTTCGATGGCGGCATCCTTGACCTTCTGGCGAATGCGGCGATACATCAGAAATTGCTGTTCAACATAATCCACCAGCAAACGCGCGCGATGACTCAAGCCCTCGGGCGTAATGATGTACTTCAGTTTTCGGCGCTCGGCGCGCTTGACCTTGACGTAGCCCTTCTCAACCAGCCGCTTCAGGTGCCAGTTAATCGTCCCAACCGCGACGCCGAGTTGGGTCGCCAGGTCTGCCTGGGTCACATCCGGGTCGCGTTCGATTTTTTCGAGCAGGGATAAGTCGTGGGAAGAATCGTGTAAAGTATCCATAATCAAAATTCAATCGCTGAATTATACCCTAAATTCAGCGATTGAATTTTGCAAACCGGCAGGGTTGTCTTACGGCTCAAACCGGAAAGGTTGTAACTTCTCAGAAAGGGTGCGAATCAGGTCAGCATATTCGGGCCGCGAGGCCAGGTTCTCCAGCTCGTAATAATCGTTCACCAGGTTGTAAAGTTCACGTTCCCCGTGCATATATTCAACATACTTCCACTCATCCGTGCGAATCGCCCAATAGGTCGGGATGAGGGTTGAAAGCCCGGCGGGGTCATCGGCTTCGCCATCGCGGTAGTGTTCAATGAAAACATGGTCGCGCCAGGCAACTTGCGGATTTTCGAGCAGCGGAACCAGGCTGATGCCATCCAGCCCAGGCGGAATGGGAATGTTTGCCAAATCGAGCAAGGTTGGGGCAATGTCAATATTGAGCGCAAAACCTGCCTCACTGCGCGGGGCATTTTGCAGGCGCGGATATGTCACCACAAACGGAATCTGGATACAGGCTTCGTAGGGACAGTCTTTGCCGATAATGTGGTGCTCCCCTACCGACATGCCGTTATCAGACAGGAACAGGATAATGGTATTTTCGCGAATCTGACGGCGTTCGAGCAACTGCAAAAGTTCGGCAATGCCTTCATCCACTGACATCAA
Organism: uncultured Anaerolinea sp.; assembly: GCA_964571615.1. Taxonomy (GTDB): domain Bacteria; phylum Chloroflexota; class Anaerolineae; order Anaerolineales; family Villigracilaceae; genus UBA8950. The sequence continues at coordinate 2,584 of CAZNCT010000051.1, forward strand.
TGAGCGCAGCATGGCCTGGTCTGAATCGAGGATGTAATCCACGGACGGCTTTTTGAGTTCGAGCAGCCATTCGGGCTTATCGCTCAAATCTTCTTCCACCAGGTTGGGAGGCCAGTGCGGTTTCCAATCGGTATCGGTCGTGAATAATTTTTCGTGCCGAACCGCAGCGTTGTACGGATAATGCGGGGCATAGTAACTGACCACCAGCAAGAACGGCTGTTCACCTGCCGCATTAATAAAATCTGTGGCTTTGCGGGTCAGCAAATCGGTGCTGTATTCTTTTTCAGACATGCCATAAGAAACAACCTTACCATTTTCGTTGAAGTTGTAGCCATTAAAAAACGAAGGGTTGGCGTAGGTTTTATCGCGGTTCCAGAAAACCTGGTAATCATCCCACCCCGGCGGGATGAAAGTTTCAGGCAGCATATCAATATTGTTGAAATACTTGCCCAGCCAGCCGGTTCGATAACCGGCGGCCTTAAACCAGACGGCAATCGTCTCATCATTCTTTTTGAAAGCCGGCGCTCCGGGCCGGTTGGTAAGCACGCCGGTATGCTGGGCATACAGGCCAGTGATAATGCTGGCACGGCTGGGACAGCACAACGGCGTTGTCGCATAGGCGCGGGTAAAATTGACGCCCTTGCCAATCAATTCGCGCTGCAAGACCGGCATATAATCCATCGAGTGCATCGGCTGGTCATCAGTCATAATGACCAGAATATTGGGCTGGGCCGGGTTCTGATTGCCAGGCCTGGCATTCTGGCAACCCGCCAGGGCGCCGCCGGCCACTGCGGCCACACAAAGGGCCAGCAAAACAGACAAACGGACAATCTTGTACATGGAAAATCCTTGTTTAATTTTTTCTACGCCGCCCGAAGCAGGTCAGGCAGGGCGCATTTGCAACGTTTGATTATATCAAGCCAGTCTCACTGAGCGCGAAAGTCAGGCAGGAAAAACTCAGCCCGCGCAACCTTCGCGCGGGCCAGTAGCAATATCGCTTGTCAAAAAAGAAGTACAGGTCAGGCAACAGCCGCGCAAACAACAGGGGCAGATTTGATCAAGAGAGAATCTCTCTCATGCGTCTCAAACGCTGAGGCCGGGAATCAATCCGATTCGTTGGTGGGTTACAACTGCGCCAGCAGATTGCGATAATCCTCAGCATTGGGCGGATTCATGCTTAGAATTTGGGCAATCACTTCGCGGACGCTTTCTTTGTCACCTTTTTCCATCAGTTTATCGCCCACAGAGTCGAGCAGTTTGATAGCCTCGGCGGTGCGCCCGGCGCGATGATATTGAACCGCCAGTTCGCGCTGTAAGATCACATGCTCATTTTCTTCGACCAGTTTCTCAAGGAACGGAATCGCCTGTTCCGTGGCATGATTGGCGTCCAGATACTCCATGTAAGAGAGAAGTTCAGCCTGGGCCTGAGCAGTTTGAGCCAGGCGCAGGTTGAGTTCAATCAAGTTAGCGCGCGCGGCAGCGTCATCCGGGCGCAATGTGCGCAGTTGTTCAAAGACCCGCAGGGCCTGTTTCCATTCCAACCGCTGCATATCAATATCGGCCATACGCCGCAAAATCTGAACACTCCACTGACGATTGGCGTTAGGTTGTTGGGCGAGCCGCAGAGCAGTGGTGTAGGTCTTGCGGGCCATCTCCAACTCGGCCAGCCGATAGTAAATATCGGCCAATTCCATATATTCCGAAATGGCTTCATCCTGCTGACCACGGGCCACGAGTTGGTTAATCAGGCGGTTACGCGCCGACATATCCATTGGCGCAAGCTGGATAATTTTGCGCCAGACCTTGGTGGCCTGCGAAGCCTCGCCGCGCACGCTGTAGGCATTGGCAATCACCGTAAACTTGTTGATGGCATCCTGGTTCTGACCTTCTCGAATGAGCAAGTCCCCAATCAGCATGTGCAAAGGCAGGTAGGTCGGCGCATACGTCAAGGCCTGAAACGCCTCGTCCATGGCTGAGCGCAGGCGGTTCGAGCGGGCCAGCTGGTTGATGTAATTAATCGCCTCAATCACATGGCTCGACTGGGCCTGGATGAGAATTTCTGCCAGCGGCAAGACCGCCTCGGCATCTGGCTTTGGCATTTCATTGCGCAACTTAACCAGGTGGGCCCGCCAATTCAAACGCACCAGCATTTCTTGAATATTGTCGCACAGTTTGAGCAGCGATTTTTCGTCCGGTTCACGCGCAACCGATTCAATCAACGGCTCATACAACTGCCGAATGGCATCCGAATCTTCTGAAGCCACTACCGCCGAGTCGGCAATTTTGAGCGCTTCTAAATTCTCCACTGCCGCCTCGCGAATGCGGTTCAGGCCGGCCAGCACCTGAGCGCTAAGCAGATGTGCCGCCAGTTCATAATCGGCGTGCTTGTTGCATTGTTGAAAATTGCGCAGCGCACTTTCAGAGCGACCAGCCGCAGCGCGCAAAAAGCCCAGGTCAAAATAAATTGCCGGGTGATTGAATCCGCTTTCAATGGCTTTTTCCAGTTCATCGGCAGCCATCGCATCCTGGCCTTTGGTCTGGGCGTCAATGGCCTGACTCAAATGCAGCAAAATGCGGGTCTGTTCAGCCTGAGCCGACAACTGCCCGGTGCCTTTCATAATCGATTGCAATCCGCGCCGGGTTTGGGCCTCGCTGCTCTCGTCCGTTAGCTGAAAGAGCGCATCGGCCAGCACATTGAGAGCCTTTTTGCGCGCCTCGCTAATCGGGTCAGGGCTTTCCTGCACCCGCTCTTTGGGCGCATCCAACTGCTTGACCTGGGCCATGCGCAAAGGCCCGGTACCCCCCTTCGGGCGGGAGGGCTTGGGCAGCAAACGTCCCGAAGTCACCATGGCCAGGGCCTGAGCAACTTCAGAGTTGCCACTCTCTACCGCCTGGGCATGTTTGAGAATCTCAACCGCCTTCTCGGGGTTGCCCATATTTTGGAGCAGGCTGGCCACCGCAATGTATTCGGTTGCGGCCTGGTGCACTTGACCGGTTTTTTCATGCACAAAAGCCAGGCGTGAACGCGCCTGAATGTGCTCAGGGTTCAGCTGCACCACCCGCAGCCAGTTTTCAATTGCTTTTTCAACTTCGCGGTTTTTCAAGAAAAGTTCGCCCGCCTGGTAAGAAGCCTGTACCGCTTCTTTCAAATTTCCCTGGCGCTCTTGCATCAAAGCGATTTTTTCAAACGGGGTAGGGTCTTCGGGGCTGACCTGAGCAGCGCGAATATAAACCTTGAGGGCGTCATCAAATTTGTGCATCTGGTAAAGCGCCAGGCCCAAACTGCTCAGCGCCTTGGGGTTATCGGGAAATTCCGCCAGCGCCTTTTTATAGGCCGCCGCAGCCTGCTCCCAATCCTGATCCCAGGCCGCTGAATGGCCCTCGTTCATTGCGCGTTGAAAAACATCGTCACGACCAGCCATAGTAATTCACCCTTAAGCCAACACTTGCATTTCGCCCCATTTCAGGCCCCAGCGAGCCTCAGTTAAGAGCGGAATGCTCAAGGAATATGCCTGACTCATCACCGATTGCACCAGCGCAGCAGTCTGTGTGAGTTCGCTTTGCGGGCATTCTATCACAATCTCATCATGCACTTGCAACAACATCTGACCTTTCAAGCCGGCTTTTGGCAGGGCGTCCTGCACTTTAAGCATCGCAATCTTCATAATATCTGCCGCCGTGCCCTGGATGGGCGCATTAATCGCCTCGCGCTCCTCGCGCTGACGGACATTGTGATTAATTTGCTGGGACTGCAAAAGCGGGAAGTAGCGCCGCCGGCCCAGGAGCGTCTCGACATAACCCTGTTCGGTTGCCTGGCGGCGGGTGTTGTCGAGATATTTCTTCACGCCGGGGAACTGCTGAAAGTAAGCCTTGACGAAATTTTCCGATTCAGCCAGCGTCAGCCCGCTCGAGCGCGTCAGCCCATAGGCCGACATGCCGTAAATCAGGCTTTGGCGTGGCGGCGCTGGTCTTTGTTCACCTGCGCCAGCGGAATACCGTAAATGGCGGCAGCGGTGGCGGCGTGAATGTCCTGCCCGTGGCGGAAAGCCTCCAGCATGGTCTCATCGCCGGAGACATGCGCCACAATCCGCAACTCAATTTGCGAGTAATCAACCGAGAGCAGCACGTTGCCTTCCTCGGCAATGAATCCGTTACGCACCCGCCGCCCCAACTCGGTGCGGGTCGGGATGTTTTGCAGGTTCGGGTTCGAGGAAGAAAGCCGCCCGGTCACCGAGCCGGTCTGATTAAAAGAAGTATGCACCCGGCCCGTCACCGGGTCAACCGCCTCAGGCAGGGCATCGACATAGGTGGATTTCAACTTGGTCAGTTCACGCTGTTCGAGCACCAAATCCACCACCTCGTGCTGGCCGCGCAGTTCTTCAAGCACATCTGCCGAGGTTGAGTAATGTCCGCTGGCGGTCTTGCGGAAGTTGCCGGGCGGCGTCAGGCGAAGGCGCTCGAAGAGCACCTTCGAGAGTTGCTGGGTAGAGTTGATGTTGAAGACCGAGCCAACCGACTGGTAAATCCGCTTTTCAATCTCCGCAATCCGCTCGGTCAGTTCCTTCGAGAAGGCTCTAAAAAAGTCCAGGTCGAGGCGCACGCCGTTCATTTCCATTTGGGCCAGCACCGCCACCAGCGGCATTTCGACCTCGCGGAAAACCGACATCAGCCCGGCTTTTTGCACTTCTGCTTCCAAAACCGACTTCAGGCGCAGGGTCATATCGGCATCGGCGGCGGCGTAGGGCGCGGCGTGCTCCACCGGCACATCGGCCATCGAGCGTTGGTTTTTGCCCTTGCCAATCAGGTCTTCGATGTGAGTCATCTCGATGCCCAGGCGGGCCATCGCCAGGTTTTTCAACCCCAGGTTGCGCGAGCCGGGGTCAATCAGCCATTCGGCCAGCATGGTGTCAAACGAGAGCGGCTCGACAAACAGACCAAAGCGCGCCAGCACAATGGCATCGTATTTAATGTTGTGTCCAATTTTGGGGATGTCGGGATTGGTGAGCGGACTCTTAAGGGCGGCCAGTACGGCATCCAGGCTTAAGTTCCCGCCCTGGCTGTGAGCGGTCGGGATGTAATAGCCGACTCCCGTTTCGCAGGCCAAGGCAATGCCGACAATTTCTGCCCGCATCTCCTCGGTCGAGGTGGTTTCGGTATCGAAGGCGACTTCTTTGGCTTTAGACAGTTCCGCTGCCAGCGCGGATAATTTTTCGGGGCTGTCGATGATTCTCGTCTCGGTATCGGACTTGCCCTGAGCATGGTCGAAGGGTGCCGGGGCGGGCGCAGGCGTATAGGCCGGGGCCGAGTCGAAGAACGAGAGTTGGCCGCCGGGGCCGGGTTTGGCGGCCAGCGGCCTGGGGGTTGAATCTGCTTTTTTGGCGGCGAGACCGGCCACCCTGGGAATGAGCGAGCGGAACTCCAGTTCACGGAACAGCGCCTCCACTTTGGCGGGGTCAAAGTTTGCAGGCCGGGCCTGTTCCAAATCCAAATCCACATCCAAATCGGTGCGGATGGTGGCCAGGTCGCGGCTCAGGTAGGCCATTTCGCGGTCGGCTTCGAGTTTGGCGCGCACTTTGGGCGGCACCTGGTCGAGGTGCGCGTACAGGTCGTCGAGCGAACTGAAGGTTTCAAAAAGCGCCTGGGCGGTTTTTTCGCCAATGCCCTTGACGCCGGGGATGTTGTCGGACGAATCGCCAAGCAGGGCTTTGTAATCGACAACCAGCCGGGGCGGCACGCCAAAGTAGGCTTTGACCTGCTCGTCGGTGATGTAGTCTTCTGAATCGCCCATTTTGCCTTTTTGCGGCAGGCTGACGATGATATGGTCGCCGACCAGTTGCAGCAGGTCGCGGTCGCCGGTGATGATTTTGACGCCGATGCCCTGGGCGGCGGCTTTTTTGGCGATGGTGCCGAGCACATCGTCGGCTTCGTAGCCCTCCACCTCGAGGCGCGGGATGTTGAAGGCATCGACCAGCTGGCGAATGCGCTCAATTTGCGGGCGCAGGTCGTCGGGCATTTTGGCGCGGGTGCCTTTGTATTCGGGGAAGAGGTCGTCGCGGAAGGTTTTGCCCACATCAAAGGCGACGGCCAGGTAGTCGGGTTTTTCCTGTTCGAGCAGGCGCATCAGAACAGTTGCGAATCCGTAAATTCCGGCGGTTGGTTCGCCTTTGGAGGTCTGCCAGCGTGAGCCGCTGGGCGAGTAACCCGTCAGCGCAAAGTAGGTGCGGTAGGCCAGGGCATGGCCGTCGATGAGGTAGAGGGTTTTGGGCATGGGGTTAATTTACCATAAAAACGGGGGAACGGAATCGCGGAGGGCTGACAACGGACTTTGTAGCGGAATCACGGAGGGCTGAAAACGGACTTTGTAACGGAATCACGGAGGGCTGAAAACGGACTTTGTAACGGAATCACGGAGGGGAACGGACGGATGGAAACGGACGGCTGGGAACGGACTTTATAACGGATTCACGGAGGGAAGCGGACGGATGGCAACGGACTTTGTGACGGATTCACGGAGGGGAACGGACGGATGGGTTGAAAGCAGATAACAAAAACCCGGACAGCATGACTGCCATCCGGGTTTCTTTTCTAATTGTCGTTTGTTGCTTGGATTACTTCGTCGCTTGCGTTACCACTGCCGCAAAGGCTTGCGGGTCGCGGACGGCGATATCAGCCAGCATTTTGCGGTTGAGGGCAATGTTAGCCTTTTTCATGGCGGCAACCAGGCGGCTGTAGGAGATGCCGTTCAGGCGCGCAGCGGCGTTGATACGGGCAATCCACAGGCGGCGCAGGTCGCGTTTGCGGACGCGGCGGTCGCGGGTGGCATACCACAGGCTCTTGAGCATCGCTTCGTTGGCGCGACGGAAGAGCAGGTGCTTGGAACCACGCTGACCTTTGGTGAACTTCAAAACTTTCTTATGACGACGATAGCCTTGCGGGCCACCTTTTACACGAGCCATTGTTTACCTCCTGCGTTCCCCCGGGCGTCGAAGTGGTTTGTTGCCAACTCCAGTTGCGCACACCCGGCAGACGCAAATAAAAATTTGAATACGATGTTAGGCCTTGAGATTCGGCACGAGACGGCGAACACGTTTGATGATGCCGCGTCCCTTGACGGGCAGCATTTCGGTGAACAAAGCCTTGGTGCGGTCGGATGTGCGACGGCGCAGGTGGCTTTTGCCGCCCTTGGTGCGAACCAGGACGCCAGAACCAGTCAGGCGAAAACGCTTGGATGTCGCCTTGTGGGTCTTGAGTTTGTATTTGCCTGCTTTAAGCTTGTGAGGCATGGCGTATCACTCCTTTCGAGAAAAATAACTGCGGGGCAGGTCTCCTGTCCCGCAGGGGTGGACAATCGTGGGGAGACTGTGGCTTACTCGGCAGATTCGCCTTTTTCGGCCTTTTTTGCCTTGACGCGGGCTGGGCCAATGACGACCAGCATGGTGCGCCCTTCAAACATGGGAGGCTGTTCAATAACACCGACATCCGAGAGTGATTGGGCAATTTCGCGCAGGTCTTCAAGGGCAATTTCAGGATAATCCATTTCGCGGCCCCGGAACTTGACCGTCACACGCACTTTGTGGCCCTGAAGCAACCAGCGGCGGGCATCATCTACCTTGAAGCCGCGATGGTGTTCATTGGTCTTGGGGCGCAGGCGAATTTCCTTGATTTCGATTTTGGTCTGGGCCTTTTTGGCCTCGCGTTCCTTTTTTTCACGCTCGTAGAGGAACTTGCCAAAATCCATGATGCGGCAGACAGGCGGGTTGGCATTCGGTGAAACTTCCACCAGGTCCAAATCCTGCTCGCGGGCATTCTGGATGGCCTGGCGAATGGGCAGGACGCCCAGGTTTTCACCTGTTGCGCCAATCACGCGGACTTCCGGAACGCGGATGCCCTCATTTACTCGGAATTCTTGCTCGGCTATATGAGTCTCCTTGTTGAAAAAACGGGAAACCAGCACAGGCTGGCTTTTGAGCGGACTGATGATACCACAAGCAGGCGCTTTTCGTCAACTTTTGATTTTGTCAACAAGCCATCATTTGTTGTTAACAAATTTTTCGACAGGATTTAACAGAGGGATTTTATACTACTCTCGTTTGCAGGAAAGAGGCCAGCAATGATGAGCAAAACAGAAAAGAAACTCGAATCAAAGTCCGCAAAGCGCGCAGCACCCTCGGCAGTCTGCCTGGCAGACCTGCCCGCGCACAAGATGAGTGTTGCGCCAGAAATTACGCTCGAAGAAGTGGTGAAGCAGTTGGAGGCCGACTCGGAATTGCCGGGTGTCCTGGTTGTAAAAGGAGATGAACTGACCACCGTCTTGCCGCGCCAGAAAATTTTTGAGCGGCTGGGGCACATGTATGGAGTCGAGTTGTTTTTGCGCAAGCCAGTCTCTAAACTGGAAGAGAGCCTGCAATCGCGGCCTTTCCGGCTGCCAGGGCATACCCGGATTGAGGAGGCTGTCACCCAGGCCCTGGGGCGAGCCCAGGAATCGGTCTACGACCCGATTGTTGTCGAATACGAAGACCAGAGTTTGGGCCTTTTAGATATGTATGTGCTCTTTATGGCTCAATCTGAAATTCTGAGCAACCTGAGCAACACAGTTGGTAAGTTGGAAAAACTTGAAGGGGTTGTGCAATCAGACCTGCTGAGCAAGGCAGCCAAATTTGACAAAGCGCTCGAGTTGCTCTCACAGGTCGTGCCTTATCATCAGGCGGCAATTTATAGAAAAGAAAAGAAGAAACTCGAACTGATTACCGGGCGCGGCATCAGCATAGGCCTGAGCGCCGACCGCGACCACTTAATGGAAAAGAATGTTTTCATCCACGAGTTACTGCAAAAAACACAAGAGCCTATCAACATCCCGGATGTGCGCGCCGTTGGCGTATGGCAGGATTTACCCGGGCTGAGCAATCCGCGCTCGTGGCTGGGAACACCTATTATGAAAAAAGACCACATTATCGGGATTCTGGCGATTTCGAGGGTTTCTTTTTCGCCGTTTTCAAAAAGCGAACGAGATATTTCGCTGGCATTTGCAAACCAGCTGGCAGACCTGTTATAAAAATTTGTTCCCGCACCAGAGCCTGGCACGGGAACAACTCAGGGGGAGAAAGTTTGGGTTAATCGGCCGGGGCGATGGCTTCTGGCAAACCAGCCAGAGAATCGCTGTGATTTTGCTCAACATTCATAATAGCCGGGATGAAAAAAGCTGCTGTGCCCATCAGCAGACAGGCGATACCGCCAAAAATATACCAGGTACGAATGCCGATCAGGTCAGAAACCGGCCCGGCAACCGCCAGCGAGAGCGGGGTCATGGCAATGGCGGCGCTGCTTACCAAAGACATGACACGGCCCTGCATTTCTGGCTTGACGGTAGATTGCAGAACAGCGTGAAGCGGGCCATTCGTAATCGGGTTCATAAAGCCGGTTACGGCCATCCCGACCAGGGCCAGCCAAAACATATTGGCAGGCGCCAGACCAGTCAGAATAACACCCACCCCCAGACCAACAACGCCAAGCAGCGAGGTCACGATTCGTTTCTTGAATCCGCCCCAGACGCCAAGCGCAAGCCCGCCCACAATCATGCCAACGCCCCAAAGCGTATCGGTCAATCCAAACTCGAGGGCGCCCAGGCCAAAGTGTTTGGTTATCAGCAAGGGCATTAAAGACCCGGCGGGAGTAAGCAAGAAGTTAATCAGCACGGCCATGACCATAATTGCCAGCAAACCCGGCCAGGCGGCGACATAACGAAAGCCTGCGCGCACATCCTGCCAGTAGGAGGTCTGGTGCGCGCCGCTCTCGGTTTGCTGGCGCAGCGGCTGCGGAATGGCGATGAACAGAAGGGGCAAAACAGCCATCAGGGCAGTCACGACATCGATCAACAAAACTCCCTGGGTCGGCAAGATGCTAATCAACACTGCCCCGGTCGGCGGCGCGACAATTGAGACCAGCCCTTGCAGGGTTTGGGTAAGGCCGGCAACGCGCGCCAGATGCTCCTTTGGAACCATCAGCGAGGTGGAAGACTGCATGGCCGGCCAATGGAAAGCGCCCCCCAGCGAACGAATGAGCAGGATAACGTAAATATGCCAGACTTGCTGTAATCCCAACAGGAACAGGCCCGCCAGCGCGAGGGTTGCCAGGGCAATCATGCTATCGGCGACCATCATCACCAGGCGGCGGTTCCAGCGGTCAACCAGGGCGCCGACAAAAGGCCCCAACAAGACCTGCGGCAGCATGGCAACCAGGGTGGCTGTTGCCAAAATGGTGGCCGAGCCGGTTTGCTGGGTCAGGTACCAGACCAGCGCAAACTGCACCAGCGCAGAGCCAAACAGAGAGAACGACTGCCCGGCAAAAATGGTGAAAAACCTGGGCTTCCAGTTGGCCTGGAATTCTTCAGGGGTGACGGTAGAAATTTGCATCATGACATTTCCTCACTTTTGAAACAAGTAAAACGGTTGGCGTCTCTATCGAAATTTTCGCTTGCGCAAAAAAATTAAGCAGGCATTCAAGAATATCAAGTTTTTTCTCGACAGAGATAAATCTATTTTAATTGATATTTATTTTTTGTCAATAAGGAGAAGGATTTTTCAAGAAAAACAAACTATCATTCAAGATTTTTAAACCAGACATCAAATTTCAGACCCACAATCTACAGACCGCCTTACAGTCTGAAAAATTGCGGTGGATAGAAGAAAAAAGCCGTCACAGCAAGATTTGAGAGTTTTTGGATGTTCATTCTCCTAAAATAGACTTCTATCCGTGTAACCTGGAGGTAAACGATGAAAAAGAAGATTCTCAAAATCACGGGCGGGTTTCTGGTGGTGCTGATGAGCCTGGCCCTGTTGTTGGGGCTGTCCATCCCTGTGGCGGGAATGGGCAGCGCAGAACGGCTGGCGGCTGTCACAAATACCACCATCCCGGGCATCAATGGCGGGCCAGAGGTGCGCGCCTACGTGGCCCGGCCAGACGGGGAAGGGCCTTTTCCGGTGGTGATTATGATTCATGAATTTTTTGGGTTAAACGAGGCGATTGTTAGCATGGCCCAAGGGCTTGCAGAAGAAGGCTACCTGGTGGTCGCCCCGGATACTTTTCGTGGCTCGACCACCACCTGGATTCCGAGGGCTATTTACCAGGTCGTAACCAGCGACCCGCAGCAAGTCAATGCCGACCTGGATTCGGTCTATGCCTGGATTGAGTCGCAGCCCGAGGCTGACGCTAAAAAAATTGGGATTGTCGGGTTTTGTTATGGAGGCCGCGTATCGCTGGGATACAGCCTGCACAACAACGGCATTGCGGCAACGGTCATCTTCTACGGATCTTCTGAAACCGACCCCGAAGTCTTAAAAAACCTGCCCGGCCCGGTGTTGGGTATTTTTGGCGGGGCCGATAACTCGATTCCGCTGGAACAAGTGTATGCGCTCGAAAACGGGCTAAAAGCGGCGGGGGTTCCCCACGAAATCAGCATTTATGACGGTCAGCTGCACGCGTTTATGACCAATATGGCTGAAATCCGCACGGACAGCATCAAGAGCCGCGCCTGGAACCAGATGCTGAACTTTTTGGAAACCAACCTGAAAAATGCTCCGGCCACCCGCAGCGGAAGGTCGATTGGTTATCAGGCCGGTTTCGATTGGGGCTACTATGCCCGGCTGGTGCTGGAACACGCCTTTGGCGCAACCAGGCACAGTCATTAGTCACGCAAACGCTCTCAAATCGGACATTTTTGGGTTGATTTTTGAGTGTGATTCGTTTATAAAACTACTAAACCATCCTGCGGGACAACAGCCCGCACCCCACACGCTAAACAAGGAGAGAAACGTATGACCACCCGCACATCGTTTGCAGAATGGAAAGGCACCCTGAAAGAAGGCGCCGGTACGATGAAACTGGCCAGCGGCGCGTATGAAGGCCCCTTTACTTTTGCCTCGCGCTTTGAAAGCGGCGAAGGCACCAACCCCGAAGAGTTGATTGGCGCGGCCCAGGCCGGGTGCTTTTCGATGTTTCTCTCGGCCCTGCTGACCAAAGCCGGCTACACCCCCGAGCGCATCAGCACCAGCGCCACCGTCCACCTGACCGAGGGGCCGACCATCAGCCTGATTGAAGTTAAAACCGAGGCCAAAGTGCCTGGCATCGGCGAGGCCGAATTTATGGAACTGGCCGAAAGCGCCAAGAAAAATTGTCCCGTCTCAAAGGCCCTGGCCGGGCCTGAAATCACCCTGAGTGCCACATTGCTCTCATAAGGCCCCGGACTGCCTGGGATCAACTCACAAATTAATTAACAAAACTGGCGGCCATGTTTTGGAGCCGCCAGTTTTGTTTTTATAACCTGGACTGCAAAAAGGGCCTGTGCAAAAATCGAGACAGGTCAGGCGGTGCCTTTGGCGGCCAGCAAAATCGTTGTATGGCAAAAAGCAGAAAGACAGACGTATAATGATTTTGAGACTGATTTTTGGAACACTGCTGTAACCAAAAGCGTCTCATGCCAGGAAGGAGAATCGCCATGAAAACCGCCTTTGCCCAATTTTTGCGCTCGAAATGGCTTTTTTTGCCGGTTGCGGCACTCGTTCTGGCCTGTATTGCCGGTCTGGCTGCAATTATCGGCATTGCGCCGCCCGGATTGATTGACACGCAGGGCGGCACTGCCGTTCCTATTCAGGTCAATAACCAACCATCAGAAGGGCTGACCGAAACGGCCAGCCAGGGAGAACCATTCAAAATGGACATTCGCCTGAGCGAAGGACAAGCCCAACCGCAAGCCATTGCAACCCTGCCGCCCCTGGCAGGCGACCCACTCGCAGAAGAAGAAATTGCTGCCATTCTGAACCGGCTGCCGCCCCTGGGATTGGAGATGGCCGAGGCAAGCGACTTCAAACTGCCAGCCGACCCGCTTCCACCACCCCGTCCGGGAGAGACCATCAAAGAGAGTTTCCCGCCCCTCGAAACAGCAGCCACGCCCGAGGTGGGAGCGTCCGGCCCACTCGAGGTGCTGAGATACGCCCCCGAGGGCGAAATCCCGATTGCGCCGTTCATCAGCATCACGTTTAATCAACCGATGGTGGCGCTGACGACCCTGGCGAACCTGAGCGCACAGGATGTGCCGGTGCGGGTTGAACCGGCCCTGCCCGGCACCTGGCGCTGGCTGGGGACGAAAACCCTGACCTTTGAATATGATTCGGCCCTGATTGACCGCCTGCCCAAGGCCACCGAATACCGCGTGACGGTGCCCGCCGGGACAAAATCGCTCTCTGGCGGGGTGCTGGCCCAGGAGGTTAGCTGGCGGTTTGCCACCCCGGCGGTCAAGGTGCTGACAACCTACCCATACGACACGCCCCAACCGCTCGAGCCGCTTTTCTTTGTGGCCTTTGACCAGCGCATTGACCCGGCCCGGGTGCTGGCGAGCATTCAGGTTTATGCCGGGAACAATGCCGCCGGGCTGCGGCTGGCAAGCGAGGCGGAGGTCGCCGCAGATGAAACAGTCAGCCGACTGGCAAAAAGCGCCGGGGAGGGCCGCTGGCTGGCCTTTAAGGCCAACGCGCCTTTTGCACCGGAAACCCGCATCAACGTCACCATCGGCCCGGGGACGCCCTCTGCCGAAGGGCCGCGGGTGAGCAGCGAAGCCCAATCGTATGGGTTTTCGACGTATGCGCCCTTGCGCGTGGAAGAACATGGCTGTTCCTGGTATGGCCGAACAAATTGCCCGCCGCTTTCGCCGCTCTTCATCCGCTTCAACAACCCGCTCGACCTGGAATCTTTCCGCGAGGAGATGCTGGTCGTTGCGCCAGAAATTCCGGGGGTGACGGCCAACATTTACGGCAACACGATTGAGATTTCGGGCGAAACCCGCGGACGCACGGCCTATACCGTGACGGTTTCAGGCAAAATCAAAGATGTTTTCGGGCAAGAACTGGGCCGTGACAGCGCACTGACCTTTCGGATAGGGAGTGCCGAGCCGGTGCTTTCGGGGCCAGGCCAAAATTTTGTCACCCTCGACCCGGCCTCCAGGGCGCCGGTTTTCTCGGTTTACGCCATTAACCATAACAGCGTCGATGTCAAAATTTATGCCGTTGAGCCGCAAGATTGGGATGCGTTCAAGGTGTACCTGCGCGACTGGACGCGCGAAAATCCGCCCGCCATCCCGGGCAGGCGTCTGCTCGAACAATCACGCAATCTGAATCTACCCGAGGACACCCTGACCCAGGTGGATATTGACCTTTCGACCTACACCAGCAACGGCAGCGGGCAGTTCATTGTCATCGTTTCACCGCCCAAAGCGTTTATAGAGCTGGAAAATTCGCGCTGGCGGCGGCAGTCGCAGACTGTCATCGCCTGGGTGCAGGTAACACAAATTGGGTTGGATGTTTTCCTGGACAACCAGACGATGGTGGCCTGGGCCAACGACCTGAAAACCGGTGCCCCGCTGGCGGGGGTCACGCTCCAGGCCAGCAACGGACAATCCTACACCACCGGTGCAGACGGCACGGCCCGGTTTGATATTCCGGCGGGGGCAACGTATCTTGCGGCCCGCAAAGACAGTGACACCGCCATCCTGCCGCGCTCCACTTACTGGGGCGGTGACGGCTGGCAGCGCTTTGGCCTGAACGACAGCCTGCGCTGGTTCGTCTTCGATGACCGCGCCATGTACCGCCCGGGCGAAGAAGTGCATCTCAAAGGCTGGATACGCCGCATCGAAGCCGGGCCGCAGGGCGGCATTCGGCTGTACGATGGGCCCCAAACGCTCTCGTACCAGGTCAATGATTCCACCGGCAACCCAATTGCCAGCGGAACAGCCAACATCAACGTTCTGGGCGGGTTTGACTTCGTGGTTCAAATCCCTGAAGTGGTTAACCTGGGCGCGGCCCAGGTCAGGCTGAGTGCGCCGCAGGGGCTGGAGAACTCCGAATACAGCCATTCTTTCCAGATTCAGGAATTCAGGCGCCCCGAGTTTGAAGTCAAAGCCCAAAACGAGACCAGCGGCCCCTATTTTGTGGACGGGCACGCGGTTGTCTCGGTAGAAGCCAAATATTACGCCGGGGGAGGCCTGGCCAACGCCGACACCACCTGGACGGTGACCACCTCGCCGGGGTCTTATGCGCCGCCCAACTGGCCTGATTTCAGTTTTGGCACCTGGCGGCCCTGGTGGTTTTACTACGACATCTGGAACCCGCCCGGCGATAGCGAAACCCGCACCGAAACCTTCAGCGGCAAAACCGATGCAGGCGGATTCCACTACCTGCGGCTCGATTTCAGCCCCGAAGGCGACCCGGCGGTTGACCCCAAGCCGCTCTCGGTGGTGGCCGAGGCCAGCGTGATGGATGTGAACCGCCAGGCCTGGGCCAGCGCCACCACCCTGCTGGTGCACCCGGCGGATGTTTATGTCGGCCTGCGCACGGCGCGTTATTTTGTGCAAAAAGGCACACCGCTGAAAGTGGATGTGATTGTGACCGACCTGGACGGCAAACCTGTCAGCGGTCGGACAGTGGAGGTCGAGGCTGCCCGGATGGAGTGGAAGTTCAGGGCCGGGCAATGGAACGAGCAACCCGCCGAAGTGCAAAAATGCACCCTGCTTTCCACCAGCCAGCCACAGACCTGCGAGTTTGGCACGCCGTTGGGCGGCACTTACCAGATTACCGCCCGCGTCAGCGATGAAAAAGGCCGCTTTAACCAGAGCCGCATCACCCGCTGGGTCAGTGGCGGGAACATACGCCCCTCGCGCAAGGTCGAACAGGAACAGGTGACGCTCATCCCCGACAAGGAAACCTATCAGCCCGGGGATGTGGCCGAAATTCTGGTGCAATCACCCTTTGGCGCGGCGGAAGGGCTGTTAACCGTCAGCCGGGATGGCATCGTTTATACCGAACGCTTCCGCATCGATGACAGCGGCGCAACCATTTTGCGGGTGCCAATTAACGAACCATACATCCCCAACCTGAACCTGCAAGTGGATTTGAACGGCTCGGCCCCGCGCACCGATGACCAGGGTAACCCGGTGACGGGCGTACCGGCGCGGCCTGCCTATGCGGTCGGCACGCTCAATCTGAGCATCCCGCCGCTGGCGCGCAGCCTGAGTCTGGAGGTCACCCCGCTCGAGCGCAAGCTGGAACCCGGCGGCGAAACCAGCCTGAACGTGCAGGTGAAAGACGCGCAGGGCAACCCGCTAGAGGGTGCGGAAGTGGCCGTGGTGGTGGTGGACGAGGCCATTCTGGCCCTGACCAACTACCAGATGGCCGACCCGCTCAGCGTGTTCTACACAGTTCGGACGGCCCGGCTCGAAAGTCTGTACGCCCGCGCCAGCATCATCCTGGCAGACCCGGCGGCGCTGGCAGAACAGGTGGCACAGGAATCTGACAATTTGAGCGGGTTCTTCTTCGGGGCAGCGGCCCCAGCCGCGATGGAGCCTGTGGCGACCATGACGGTTGAGAAAAGCCGCACCGGCGGCATGAGCGACCAGGCCAGCAACCCCATTCGCATCCGCGCTGATTTCAATCCGCTGGCGCTCTTCGCCCCGACAGTCCGCACCAGCGCAGACGGCTCGGCCCGGGTGTCGGTCAAACTGCCCGATAACCTGACCCGCTACCGGGTGATGGCGGTCGTTGTGGACAGAACGGGAACACGCTTCGGCAGCGGAGAATCCAATATCACCGCCCGCCTGCCACTGATGGTGCGTCCATCGGCCCCGCGATTTTTGAATTTTGGCGACAAATTTGAACTGCCGGTTGTCCTGCAAAACCAGACCGATGAAGACCTGCTGGTGGATGTGGTGGCCCGGGCCGCCAACCTGCAACTGGCGGTGAGCGGACTGCGCGTCAGCGTGCCAGCCAACGACCGGATAGAAGTACGCTTCCCGGCCAGCACAATTCGGGCCGGGCAGGCGGCCATTCAGATTGCGGCGGTCTCAGGGGCCTATGCCGATGCTGCAACGGTATCACTGCCCGTTTACACCCCGGCCACGACCGAAGCCTTTGCCACCTACGGCGTGCTTGACCAGGGCGCGGTGGCCCAGCCGGTGCAGTACCCGAGCGGCGTTTTCCCGCAGTATGGCGGGCTTGAAATTACGACCTCCTCAACCGCGCTGCAAGCCCTGACGGATGCGGTGCTTTACCTGACTTCGTACCCGTATGAGTGCTCGGAGCAGTTGGCCTCGCGCATTTTGGGCGTGGCCGCCCTGCGCGATGTGCTGACCGCCTTCAAAGCCGAGGGGCTGCCCTCGCCCGAAGAAATGAACGCGGCGGTGGAGCGTGACATCGAACGCCTGCGCGGAATGCAGAACTATGATGGCGGCTTCCCGTACTGGCAGCGCGGGTTTGAATCCAACCCGTTTAACAGCATTCACGTCACCCATGCGCTTGTCCGCGCCCGACAAAAGGGCTACGCAGTGCCAGATGAAATGCTCCGAAATGCCATGACCTACCTGCGCGACATCGAAAGCCATTATCCGTACTGGTACGGAGAACAGACCCGCCGCACCCTGAGCGCCTACGCCATCTTCGTGCGCGATGCAGCAGGTGAGCGGGATACACAAAAAGCCGAAACCCTGCTGCGCGATGCTGGCCTGGAAAATCTCTCGCTCGATGCAATTGGCTGGCTGTGGCCGGTGGTCGAAAACGAAACCCGCCTGGCAGAAATTCGCCGCCTGGTGGGCAACCGCGTGGTTGAGACGGCTGGCGCGGCCAACTTTACGATTGGCTACGATGACCAGACCTATCTGCTGCTTTCGTCCAATCGCCGCACCGATGCCATTCTGCTGAATGCGCTGATGCAGGACAACCCGCAGAGCGACCTGATTCCGAAGGTGGTCAAAGGCCTGCTGGCGCATCGCACAAAAGGCCGCTGGGACAACACCCAGGAGAATGTCTTTGTGCTGCTGGCGCTTGACCGTTATTTCAACACCTACGAAAGCCAGACCCCCGATTTTGTGGCCCGCATCTGGCTGGGAGATACGTATGCCGGTTCAGGCGAATTTCGCGGGCGAACCACCGACCAGGTTGAAATTGGCATTCCGATGCAATATGTCCTGAACGAAACAGTCGGTGGAATGCAGGATTTGCTCATCAGCAAAGACGGCCCCGGGCGGCTGTACTACCGCATCGGCCTGCGCTACGCGCCGACCGACCTGAACCTGCCGCCGCTCGATATGGGCTTTGTCGTCAGCCGTTCTTACGAGGGCGTTGACCACCCCGAGGATGTTTACCAGGACGCGCAGGGCCGCTGGCACATCAAAGCCGGGGCGCGGGTACGGGTCAAAATCAAGATGGTGGCCGACAACCGCCGCTATCACGTTGCGCTGGTGGACCCGCTGCCGGCAGGGCTGGAAATCATCAACCCGGCACTGGCAGTTTCGGGCAGTGTGCCGCAAGACCCGTCTGATACCACCGTGCGCTATGGCTGGTGGTGGTGGGGCCCGTGGTACGAGCACCAGAACATGCGCGACAGCCGGGCCGAGGCCTTTGCCTCCCTGCTGTGGGACGGGGTCTATGACTACAGTTACATCGCCCGCGCCACCACACCCGGCACCTTCATCGTCCCGCCCGCCAAAGCCGAGGAGATGTATAGCCCCGAAGTCTTTGGCCGCAGCGCCGGGGATGTGGTCATCGTGGAATAGCGGGCCTCGAAACAAACCTGGCAGGGCGGGGGCGGCATAAAGCCGCCCCCGCTATTTTTTCGGCCAATGCTGGCCGATGGCTCTTGGTACAATAGAAAAAAACACATCCTGGTATTTCTTCTCTTCACTCGCCAAAGGACACCCCCTGCATGCAAACCATCGCCCCCGAACAAGTCGGATTTTCGTCCGAACGCCTGGCGCGCATTCCCCAGGCCATGCAAACTTTCATTGACCGGCAAGACCTGGCCGGGACTTTGACCCTGCTCGCCCGGCGCGGCCAGGTCTTTCACCTGGCTACGGCCGGTCTAATGGACATCGAAAGCCAGCGCCCGATGCAAACGGACGGCATCTTTCGCATCTACTCGATGACCAAGCCCATCACCGTCACGGCAGTCTTGATGCTGATGGAAGAAGGCCAACTCCTGCTCGATGACCCGATTACCAACTGGTTCCCCGAATTTTCAGACCTGATGGTTTATGTCGGCGAGATCGGTAACGACATTTTCACCACCGACCTCGAACGGCCCATCACCATCCGGCACCTGCTGACCCATTCGGCAGGGCTGAGTTACGGCTTTGAGACCGGGCACCCGGTCGATAAACACTACCAGCAGGCCAATCTCTTTGAGAGCCAATCATCCAAAGAGTTCCTGCAAAAACTCTCGCAACTGCCGCTCGTCAGCCAGCCCGGCGAACGCTTCTGGTACAGCCTGGCGCATGACGTGCTCGGCTGCCTGGTCGAAGAGATTTCGGGCCAGAGCCTGGCCGAATTTTTTCAAGAACGCATCTTCGCCCCGCTCGAGATGAGCGATACCGGCTTCTGGGTTCCCAAAGAAAAGATCAACCGCCTGGTCAGCATGTACGCGCCGCGCGAGGGCGGCGGCCTGCAGCCCGCCGAAGGCCCGCAGGTAGACCGCAGTCTTCCGCCGCCGGTGTTTTCGGGCGGGGGCGGCCTGCTCTCCACTGCCGCCGACTATCTCAACTTTGCCCAAATGCTGCTCAATCGCGGCGAATTCAAGGGC
>CAZNCT010000051.1:22296-23449 GCA_964571615.1 uncultured Anaerolinea sp.
GCATGGGCCTGGGCGTTGGTGTGCTGACCGACCTATCCAAAGGCAACCGGCGCGGCTCACCTGGCTCGTTTGGCTGGGGCGGCGCCGCCGGTACCCGCTTCTGGGTGGACCCGCAAGAAGAACTGGTTGGCATTTTGCTGGCCCAAACCATGCCGGGGTTCTGGCGCGCCCCCGACCTGTTTGAATCACTGACTTACGCCGCCTTCATTGACTAACCTTCTCAGGAGACCATCCATGCTCAAAACCCGCCTTTTACTGGTACTGACCGCCCTGGCGTTTGCCACCCTGGCCTGCGCGGCTGCCGAACGCCTGTTGTTTGGTAACCCACAGGGTAACCCACAGGATGGAAGCGAGACATCCTGGCCCGAACCGGCCCAGCCGGAAACCGCCAGCGACCCGCAGCCTGCCCCCGCGCAGCAAAGCGGCTCACCCGCCGGGAGCGATTGCCCCCGCGGCGACTGTGTGGTCGCCTGCATGAAACAGCTCGACTCAGTCCTTGCGCCCTCCAGCGCCAACGCATTGCGCAGCAAATTCCACAACCAGTCGATTGAAGAAGTTGTGCTGGTCACTTACCAGGTCGAAAACGGACAAATTGTGCGGCCTGAAGTCAACCCCGATGTGCCCGCTGCGCTGCGTAAATTGCAAGAAAACACCCAGGCGCACCAGAACCTGTGGCGCTATTATGCCGCCCTGATTCCCGCTGCCGAGCGTGATTACCTGAACCAGTTCATCATCTACACCGACGGTAAAGAAGAAGGCCTGGCGGCCGTCAGCCAATCGACCAGCGACCCGGCCCGCTGGGACTTGATGGTGGACATCAACGACGCCGAACCGCCCCAAGACCTGACCTTCACCCTGATTCATGAATTTGGCCACCTGCTGACGCTCAATGCCAGCCAGGTCGAACCCAACCTGCAAGTCTTCAACAATCCCGACGACCCGGATATTTTCTACAACGAGAGCCTGTCCTGCCCCAGTTACTTCACCTACGAAGGCTGCGCCAACCCCGAGTCTTACATCAACCTGTTCATTGAGCAGTTCTGGTCAGACCTGTTTGCAGAATGGGCCGAGATTGACGCCGAAGAAGACGAAGAGCGGTGCGGGGGGGGGGGGGGGGGGGGGGGGGGGGGGGGGGGGGGGGGGGGGGGGGGGG
>CAZNCT010000052.1:0-8432 GCA_964571615.1 uncultured Anaerolinea sp.
AGACTTCTGGCAGAGCATCGGCCACCGCCACCGACCAACCGACAATCTCAAAACAGGGCAGGTCGTTGATATCGTTGCCAACATAAACCACCTGAGACGGGTCAATTTTACGTTCCTGAAGCAAATGCGCCAGCGTCTCGGCCTTGTCGTGAAGACCAACCCCCTGAATGGCCTCCACACGCATCTTCTTTGCGCGCGCCGAGACCACCGGGTTGACCTCCGAGGACAAAATCAGAACCGGAATATTCGCCTCGCGCATCTTCGACATAATCAGGCTGTCACTGCGGTTCGCGGCCACCATCTCACGGCCCTCTTCACTGACCCAAACGCGATTATCTGTCACCACGCCGTCAAAATCGAGCACCAGCAGAGAAACATTTTGCGGCATGGCGCGGCGCATACGGCCCGGGGTCACCATGGTCAGCCCGCCAAAGGCCACCAGCCACTCGGCCCGCACCCAATCGCGCAGGTTATCCAAATCAACCGTAAAATCAGGGTCAATCAGAACGGGATAAATGCGCTTGCCGCTCATCGAACCGTTCAAAATGACCGAAGCGCGAATGGCGTCAATATGCCCGGTTTGCCAGTGGATATCGGGGAGAATCTGCCGGGGAGCGTTGTACGGCTCTTCGATTCCTTCGACTGCAAGCAGATTCGTCATCGGCCCGTTCCCACCCGGGGCCAGCCGCCACATTTTATGCGGGTTTTGCCCGGCTGGAACGACTCCCCGCACCGAGTCAGCATCGGCGTTCTGAAGCAGGATTTTCACCGCCTCGTCCACCAACCCCAGGGGGCGAATCGGCGAGGTAGGCCGCAACTGCACGACGACATCGGGGCGGTAATTCTCATTTTTGGCCAGCCACTCGAGCGCATGGACGAAAACCGGCAGGTCGGTGGTCTTGTCCTGAGCAAACTCTGCCGGGCGCAAGAAAGGCGTCTCGGCGCCCCAGGCGCGGGCAACAGCGGCAATCTCCTCATCATCGGTGCTGACAATCACCCGCGTCACCAACTCCGATTGTTTTGCCGCGGCAATGCTCCAGGCAATCAGCGGATAACCCGCAAAATCACGAATATTCTTGCGCGGAATTCCTTTCGACCCGCCGCGCGCGGGGATGAGTGCGAGAACTTCTGTCATAAATCCATTTCTTGATTGGGCGATTTTTTGATTTGGTGATTTTGAACCAATCACCAAATCAAAAAATTACCAAATTACCATGCCGTCCAGCCGCCATCTACGACCACGTTGTTGCCGGTCATGTAAGAGGAAGCATCTGAGGCAAGGAACAATAAGGCGCCGTTCATTTCGTCTTTTTTGGCCATGCGGCCTAAAATCGTTTTGGCGGCATAGTTTTTGGCAAAGGTTTCATCGTGGTTGTTATAGACCCCGCCAGGCGTCAGCATATTGACACGAATTTCGGTTTCCATGTAATAAGCGGCCAGGTATTTGGTGAAGCCGACAATGCCGGCTTTGGTCACAGTGTAATAGACCGGCTTGAAGGCTGGCTGAGAGCCGTCCGCTTTGCGATAGATGCGCTGGTCGGGGCCATTCAAACCGTAGGTCGAGCAAATATTGATGATACTGCCCTTTTTCCCCTGGGCAACCATCTGTTTTGCCACTGCCTGAGTGACAAGGAAAGTGCCGGTCAGGTTGACGTTCAGCGCGGCATTCCACTGGTCAAGCGGATATTCCTCGAACTTGCCCGGCGCGATACCCTTTGAGACCGCCTCGGGGTCAAATTTTGGGTCAAGCGCGGCGCTGTTTACCAGAATATCAATGCGCCCAAATTGCGCAACGACTTTCTCAACCATCGCATTGACCGAAGCGGGGCTGGTAATGTCGGTCGCCACGCCGAGGGCTGGGTAACCGGCCCCGGCCAGGTCGGCGGCGACAGCGGCGCACTGCTCAGCGTTCAAATCCACCACCGCAACGGCGGCCCCCGCCTCGGCCAGGGTGCGGCAAAACTCAACCCCCAGCAGGCCCACCCCGCCGGTGACAATCGCCACCCGGCCGGTTAAATCAAATTTTTCTTGAATTTTTGGCATTCAGTATCTCCTGCCTCGCCCGGCGCATCGCGCCAGGCAGGGTCTATGGTATTCCGTAAAGCACACTCCCCTGCGATTTTTCAAGCAGGGTCAGGCCGTCAAATTGTAACGCGATTTCTTCACCAAACGCATCTTCAATGTCAGAGACATCAAACAGGGCCAGCACCGCCCGCCCCGCAAGCAGTTCGGCGCGCATCTCGGCCAGGGCCTGCTGATAATCTCCGCGCTCCTGCCCGCTGACCGGGTTGACCGGGGTCGGAATAATGCGGCTGGCCCGCCCGGTAACGAGATAAACCGCCGGGGGCGAGTTGCTGTAAATAGCAACCTCGGGCGGCAGGTCTTTGATGATGGCCAATACGGTCATTTGCCGCCAGCGCCAGGAGGCATAGCCGAGGCCGTCGATTTCGCGCAGTTCGGTCAGGGAGTGTTGAAAGTTGAAGGTTGAAAGCGCGAGGGGAAGTAATGAAAAGATCAAAATCAGTACACGGATTTCACGGAAAACACGGAAGAACACGGGTTTTTCCTTTATGTTCTTTGTGTTTAGGCTCTGCAAGAAATAAACCAGCAAAATCATCCATGAGACGTACAACGGGGAGAGAATGCGGTGCTGGAATTTGGTGCTGGCATCAAAGAAACTCATCGAGAAAAGCACCGCGCCCAGGTAACCGAAAACATACAGGGCCGTGGTGAACGTAATCGGATTGGGTGATTGGCCAATTGGCTGATTGGCTGAACGAAAGAGCAAATTCCAGGCGTTTAGGGCCAGCCAGGCCAACAAAACCAGGGCAAAAATGATCAAAAATGCGCTCAAGGCACCCGAGCGGAACAACCATTCCTGAGCAGGCTTGAGGGGGGTCAAAAAGTCAGCCACATTCCACAGGCCGGTGCGAATGTTTGAGATTTGAATCAGATTGAACTGCATGCCACGATTGGTGGCCGATTCGGCAACCAGGCTGTTGCGCACAAACCAGGCCGCAATCGGCGGGACTGCGCCAGCCATAAAGAAAATCATCCGCTTCAGGCGGGATTGCGGAAAAAGCAGAAAAATGGCAATCAAGAACGTCGCAATCAGGGCCAGAGCCGAGTAGCGGGTTAAGAAGGCCAGCGAAGTCAAGAAACCGGTAACGAGTAACCAGTGAGCGGTGGACAGTTGCCAGCCCTGAAAGGAGAGCGCTGCCCGAGGCCGAAGGCCCGTGCCAGGTTCGCTCTCTTCTCTGCCAGATTGTCGTTCGATGGCAAGAGAAAAAGTCAGGAAGGAGGCCAGTGAAAAGAAAATAAAGAGCGGTTCGCTCAAAACCTGGGCATGGATGCGCAAGAGCTGGGCATTGGTGGCAAACAGCAGTGCCAGCAAAATACCAGCAACCCGTGATTGCGTCATGCGCCAACCGAGCAAACCCATCAACCCGCTGTTGGCGGCAAAGAGCAGGATGTGCAAAACGCGCGCGCCGCGATAGGGGTCAAGGCCCAACAGGCCGATAGCGCTCAGTGCCAGCGACAAAAGCGGCGGGTAGTGCGTAATCGCCTCCAGGCTGCTATCGAGCCAGATGTCACTGTAGCCAGTTCCGGCCAGCAGCGAGCGCGCCCCGCCAATGTAAGCGGCAGAATCATTCGTCAGCCCCAGCCCAGAGGGGGTCGCGTACCAAAGCGACCATCCGGCGGCAAGGGAGATGGTAATGAGAAGTAAAGAAAAATACGAGATGCGGGACAAAGGAAACCAGTCAATTGTACTGGCCTGGAGAGCCGTTGCGCCCCAGGCCAGTAAATTTACGAATTGAAAATCAGCAACTACTCTTTGAGCAGGAAGCCTTTTTCGAGCAGATAGGCAATGACTTTATGGGCGTTTTCTTCGGGGGTCACGCCCGAGCCTTGCAGGGTGATTTCAGGGTCAATCGGCGGTTCGTAGGGGTCATCAACGCCGGTAAAGCCCATCGGCTTGCCTTCCTGCATGGCCTGGCGCGCTTTGGCATACAGACCCTTCACGTCGCGCTGTTCGCAGACTTCGACCGGAGTATCCATGTAAACCATGATGAAGTTCTCGCCGACCATCTTGCGGGCTTCGTTACGGGCCGCGCGATAGGGGCTGATGGCCGCGCAAATAACCGCGCCGCCATGCCGGACAATTTCGCTGGCAACAAAGCCAATCCGCAGAATATTGGTATCGCGGTCTTCTTTGCTGAAACCCAGGCCTTTGCTCAGGTGGGTGCGTACCACGTCGCCATCCAAAACGGTGGCTTCGCGGCCATGCTCAAGCAGCAGTTCGGTCAAAATTTGGGTGGTGGCGCTCTTCCCTGAGCCACTCAGGCCGGTAAACCAGAGACAGAAGCCCTGCTTGTGACGCGGCGGGTAAGACTGGCGCAAGATTTCGGCGGTTTCGGGGCGGGTGAACCACTCGGGGAGCAATTTGCCCTTGGCGAGGTAATCATCGCGCACCTGGGTGCCAGAGATATTAAGCGTGCGCGCCCCAGCCGGGACATCTTTTTCTTCGACATAGCGGTCTTCATCGGGCAGATAAACCAGCATTTCAAACGGCACCATCTTGACGCCCAATTCGGCCTCGTGGGCAGTCATCAGGGTTTGAGCATCGTAGGGGCCGTAGAAGGGTTTTCCGGCGCTATCGTTGCCAGGCCCGGCATGGTCACGACCAACGATAAAGTGATTGGCGCCATGGTTGCGGCGAATGATGGCATGCAGCAGGGCTTCTTTGGGGCCAGCCATGCGCATCGCCAGCGGCAGCAGGCTGAGCAAGGTGCTGTTCTTGTCGTAGTAATTTTCGACCAGGGCCTTGTAGGTGCGGGTGCGGGTGTAGTGGTCCACATCGCCGGGCTTGGTCATACCAACCACCGGATGGATGATGAGTGAACCTTTGACAGCCGCCGCGGCGCGTTTGGTCAGTTCTTCATGAATGCGATGCAGGGGATTGCGCGTCTGAAAAGCCACCACGTTGTCATTGCCCATCGCTTCGAGTTTTTCGCGCACCTGAGCCGGGGTGTGGCGCAAATCTACAAAATCGTGATATTTGGGCAGGTTCAAAACCTTAAGCGGGCCGCTAATGCAGACCTTGCCCCAACGAGCCATTTCAGAAACCATCGGGTGCTTGGGGTCGTTGCTGCCATACGCCAGGTTGGCCTCCACCTGAGCATCCCAGTGAAAGACTTCATCCAGCTGCATGATGGCGATAATGTCGTTGTTGGCATTACGCAAGACAAGCGATTCGCCCACGGTTGGCAATTCAGCCGGGTCGGCGGTCAGGGTAATTGGCAAAGGCCAGAGGGTGCCATCTGCCAGACGCATTTTGTGCAAAACGCTCTCATAATCGGCCTTGCCCATAAAGGTCGTCAGAGGCGAAAAACCACCCGTAGCGAGCAATTCCAGGTCACACAGGGCGCGCATCGAAATTTTGATGGATGGCAACTTGGCCGCCCGGGCAAGCAAGGCTTCGCGCTCTTCGCCCGAAACAAGCAAATTAACCAGTTGACCGCCGTAAGGGGCGATGAGATTGGCTTTAGACATGAACATTTCTCCTGAGTTTTCAATATTCAGTTGTTGAATTTTGGCTATTATATCACGCTCCAGCGCAAGATAAATTTTTGCCAGGGCCCAACTTCCAAAATCTTTAGAAACGCTGCCGAAAGCCGCAATACGCGTGCTATAATTTTTCATGGCCCCAGGGAAGCATACAATTCAGAAAAACACTGTTGTTTTCCAAACCGGAGGAAGAGATGATTGCATTGTTGGCCGCATTATTTTTTGGCTTTGTGCCCTGCTTTTTATTTGCTTACATTTTGTACTGGCTCGACCGCTACGAAAAAGAGCCAAAAATTCTGCTTGGGGCCGTTTTTCTCTGGGGAGTTGTCGTGGCGGCAGGGGGTTCGTATGTGCTCAACTCACTCTTTTCGATAACGGTTTTCGGGTTTACCGGCTCCGAAGCGCTGGCCGGGTTAACAGGCGCAACCATCAGCGCCCCGCTGGTAGAGGAAACCCTCAAAGGGCTGGCCGTGCTGGTGGTCTTTCTGGTCTTCAGGCACGAATTTGACTCATTGCTGGATGGACTTGTGTACGCTGGCATTTCAGCACTCGGCTTTGCCGCCTTTGAAAACAGCATCTACATCTGGCGCGGCTATCTCAGCGATGGCTGGGAGGGCGTGGCCTTGCTGGTCTTCATCCGTGTCATTCTGGTTGGCTGGCAGCACCCGGTTTATACCTCCTTCATCGGTATGGGGTTGGCCCTGGCGCGCACAAGCAACAGCGGGCTGGTAAAAATCGGCGCCCCGCTGGCCGGCTGGGGCCTGGCCATGTTCACCCACGCGATGCACAACCTGCTGGCAACCGTGCCTTTCTTTGGCGAACTGACCTGTCTCCTGGGTTCCATACTCGATTGGCTTGGGGTGCTCTTCATGTTCATTGTCATCATCAGCGCCGGGTGGGCCGAACAGCGCACCATTGCCCACCACCTGCGCGAAGAAGTGCAGATGGGTATCATCACCCCCTCGCAATATCGCACCGCTTCTTCGGGCCTGGCCCTGTCATTTGCCTGGCTGGCCTCGCTTTTTAGCGGCAAATTCTTTGCCACCTCGCGCTTCTACCAGGTGACCGCAGAACTGGCGCATAAAAAAGAACAACTCAGCAAACACGGTGAAGAAAGCGGCAACAGCGCCCTGGTGCAAAAATACCGCCAGGAGCTGGCCGCACTCTCACCACGCGCGCAGGATTAGAATCAGCAGCAACGGTATGCTTTCCACCATTCGACAAAACTGGCAATCACACTTCATCCCGCTCGGCTTTCTTGCCCTGGCCCTGCTGATGTTTGCGCTCACCCCCTTCTGGGCCTGGGAATGGTATCACACACCTTTTCCGGGTTTTCTGGTTGAACCTAACAACGTCCTGAGTCAGATTAGCGGACAAGGCTGGCAAGGCAAAGCCAGCGGCCTGCAATGGGCCGACCGCCTGATCGCCCTCAACGGACGGCCCATCGAAAACACCAACGAGATGTACACCTTCCTGCACCAGAACGGCTGGCAGGAATTTGAAGCCACCTTTTACCGCCAGAGCGACAATTCCACCTTCAGCGTGCGCATCACACCCGCCAGGGCCAGCCTCGGTGACCTGTTCTCGCTCTTCATCATCCCCTACCTGGTAGGGATAACCTTCTTTGGGATTGGCTTTTGGGCCTACCGCCTGCGGCCCGACTTTCGCCCAACCCGCGCCTTTGTCATCTTTGTCTCGTCCATCTCACTGCTGACAGCCACTTTTCTCGATATGAACACCACCCACCAGGTGGTCTTGCTCTGGGCACTCAGCCTGCCCGCCTCTGCCGCGGCGCTGGGGTACCTGGCGCTCATGTTCCCACAAGAACTGCGTATCGTAGAACGCTGGCCAACCCTGCGGTTTATCCCATTTGCCATTGGGCTGGCCCTGGCTGTCTTCATTTTCCGAGATATTGTCATCCCCCCTACCCCCTACAAATACATCGACTCGTGGCGCTGGGGCTATGTTTTTAACGCCCTTGGCATCCTGTCCTTTCTGGCCTCGCTGATGGGACGCGTGCTGGGAGATAGTTCGCCCATTGTGCGCCAGCAAAGCCGCGTGATTATTTTTGGCGCCGCCCTGGCCTTTCTGCCCATTCTGGTGCTCTACCTCTTCCCGATTGGCTTTCAGGAAACCATCCCCGAATTCAGGCCAGAACTGCTCTTTCCACCGCTCATTCTGCTGCCACTTTCGGTCACCTACGCCATTCTGCGTTACCGCCTGCTCGATGTTGACCGCTGGCTCAGCCGCGCCCTGACCTATGTGCTGGCGACCAGCAGCGCATTAATCATCTTCTTCTTACTGCTCAACCTGGCCTCGCTGATTTTGCAAGAAACCGTACAGGCCAATGACCCGTTTGTCATTGCCGCCTACCTGCTTCTGCTGGTGATTGGCTTTTCGCCCCTGCTTCAATTCATCCAACGCGGCATCGACCGGGTCTTTTACCGTTCACAGGCCGACTACCGCCGCACCCTGACCAACCTATCACAGCGGCTGGTGGTAACGCCCGATATTGACCAGACCATCAACCTGCTGCAAACCGAGATAGAGCGCGCCCTCAACCCCGAAAAGTTTGTCATCTTTCTCTACGAAGACGACCGCCGGTTATACGTCCCCTACTCGGTGCAAAACAGCATCAACCAGGTCTTCAGACCCGATGAAGCCCTGCCCAGGCTGTTGAGCCAATCTACCCAGCCGCTCTGGCTGCCCGCCGATGCGCCCCTGCCCGCCGAACTGCAACACGAACACCCGCGCATGGAATGCCAGGTCTTTGTGCCATTGCGTTACGAAGGCCGCCTGACCGGCTTCATGGCCCTCGGCCAACGCCGCTCAGGAGACCCCTACAACAGCGACGACCTCGAATT
>CAZNCT010000052.1:8451-16548 GCA_964571615.1 uncultured Anaerolinea sp.
GACAATCGACCCTGGCGCTCGAAAATGCGCGTCTGTTTCAAAACCTGCGACACACCCTCGACGAAACTCGCGAAATGAAAAACCTGATGGATGACATCTTTGCCTCGGTCGCCACAGGCATTATCACCACCGATGTCGAGCACAAAATTACCCTGTTCAACAAAGCCGCCGAGCGCATCTTAGGAGTACCACTCAAAAAAGCGATTGGCAAACCGCTCGAGAGCGCCATCCCCGGCCTGCCAATTGAACAAATTGCCGAAAGCGTCTTGCTCAACGGCAAAACCGCCCAGGGACAAGAACTCAACCCCAAACTCTCCACCCGCGGCGAAGTCTTCCTGCGCGTCTCGGCCTCCCCGCTCAAAGACGCCCACCAGGCCACCAAAGGCGCCACCATCGTCTTTGAAGACCTGACCGAAAACCGCAAACTCGAAAAAGAACGCGAAATCATCCATCGAACTTTTGGGCGGGTCGTTGCCCCGCGTGTGCGCGACCGGCTGCTCTCAAACCCCGCCAGCCTCGACCTGGATGGCGCCCGCACCCTGGTCACGGTTCTGTTCGCCGACCTGGCCGGGTTCACCTCGTTTAGCGAAAGCAACGTCCCAGAAGATGTCTTCGCCGTGCTCAACAACTACCTCGCCACTGCCGCCCAGGCCATTCTCGAACAAGAAGGCACCCTCGACAAATTCATGGGCGATGCCGTCATGGCCCTGTGGAACAGCCCCGACCCGCAGCCCGACCACGCCATCCGCGCCTGCCGGGCGGCCCTTAACCTGGTTGAACGCACCCGCGAAATGCACCAGCACTACGCCACGCCCGCCTTTCACCGCATCTTTCGGGTCGGCATCACCACCGGCTATGCCATGGTTGGCAATGTTGGCACCAGCGACCTGTTCAACTACACCGCCATCGGTGACACCGTCAATCTGGCTCAACGCCTGCAAACCAGCGCCCAGCCCGGGCAAATTTACATCAACAAAGAAACCTATGAAAGCGTCAAAGACCTGGTCGAAGTCACGCAAATTGAACCCCTGACCGTCAAAGGACGCATCACCCCGGTCGAAACCTACCTGCTCAAAGGCCTGCGATGAAACCCGAATACCACATTAAAATTACCGTAACAGCCCTGAATGCCGATTTCAGCGCCGAAGCCCTCGAGCAGGTCATCCGTGCCAACCTGGGCCAAGACGCGCTCTACTACCAGGCCGGGCATGACCACTTTCACTTCGACAACAATTCATTTGCCGCCGGTCATGCCTACATCGCCGCCTGCCGCCAAAAAGCCATCGAAGCCCTGCGAGCCGGGCGGGCCGACCAGGCCCGGGCGGAATTTGGGCGGCTGACGCACACCGCACAAGATTTCTACGCCCACAGCAACTACATCGCCCTATGGCAGGAATCACACCCCGGGGCCGCCCCGGAACAAATCGACCCGCTGCTCGAGTCCTGTCTCAGCGACCCGCGCCTGCACTCGGGGCGCCTGTACTACCCGTTAGAAATTCTCTACTTTGTGCCTTTTCTGCGCGAGTGGGTGTTACCGCGCCTGCCCGCCGATTCACATGCCCACATGAACAAAGACGAACCCTCACGCCCAGGGTTTGCCTACGCCTTTTCGGCAGCCACCCAAAGGACAAGGGTCGAATGGCAAATTCTGGCGCAATCGCTGACAGAAGCCGAAAGAGACCTGTTTAGCGGCCTGACCGCCTGAGCAGGTTCATCCCAAACAAATTCCGACAGGTATAATAAAACCATGAGCATAAAAAACCAACTAAACGAAGCCCTGAAAGACGCCATGAAAAGCGGCGACGAAACCCGCAAACGCACTGTCCGTATGGTGCTGGCGGCCATCAAACAAGTCGAGGTCGATAAACGCACCGAGTTAGACGAGGCCGCCATCATTGCAATTTTGCAAAAAGAAGTCAAAACCCGCCGCGAATCACTCGAAGAAGCCCAAAAAGCCGCCCGCGAAGACCTGGCCGCGGCCTCGCAGGCTGAAATCGACATTCTGACCTCCTTCCTGCCCCAGGCCATGAGCGCCGATGATTTGCGCGCCCTGGTGCGGCAAGCCATTGCCGAAACCGGCGCCAGCGGCCCCGCCGATATGGGCAAAGTGATGAAAGCCGCACTGCCCAAAGTGGCCGGGCGCGCCCCCGGTGACCAGGTCAGTGCAATGGTACGCGAGTTGTTAGCCTGATGACCCCTTTGGAACCCAGCCATTGGTGGCAGCAGGTGCCGCGCCGCGATTTTTTGACGCTCGGCCTGCTGATTGTGACCAGCCTGGCGGCTTATGCCATCCTGGCTGTGCCTATCTACCTGCGCAGCGATAGCCTGCTCTTGCAAGCCGGGCAGGTAGCCCCGCAAGACTACCAGGCGCCTCGCAACGTGGAATACATCAGCGAGGTACGCACCGAACAGGCCCGCCGGGCCGCAGAAAATAGCGTTGCCGATGTGTACACCGCCCCCGACCGGACGATTGCCCGCCGCCAGGTAGAACTGTTGCGGACAGCCCTGCTCTTCATCCAATCGGTACGCGACGACCCCAGCGCCCTGCCCGCCGACAAACGCGCCAGCCTGGCCGCCCTGGCAGACATCAAACTCAGTGACCAGGCCATCGAGAGCATCCTGAACATGCCCGAAAACCGCTGGTCGGCGGTGCAAAGCGAAGCCATGCTGCTGCTTGAGCGCATCTTTCGCAATGCCATCCGTGAGAAAAATCTCGAAAGCACCCGCCAGAGCATTCCCAGCCTGGTCAGTTTTTCGCTCAACGAAGAACAGGCAATGCTGGTCGTCGAACTGGTCAGCCCTTTTGTCGTCCCCAACAGTTTCTATAGCGCCGAACAAACCCAGGCAACCCGCGAACAAGCCCGGCAAGCCGTGCAGCCCATTACCCAAACCTATGTGGCTGGCGAAATCGTCGTCCAGCGCGGGGCTGTGCTCACCGAAGCCAATCTCGAGGCCCTGCGCACACTAGGGCTGATTCGCCCGCGCAACCCGACGGTGGAATACATCTCCTCGGGCGCGCTGGTAGCAGTTTTCATGGTCTTCATCGGGCTATACTTTCACCGCCGCCGGCCTTACTATTACAACGAAGGCCGCAGCCTGGTCTTAATTGCCGTGGTCTTTCTGCTCTTCCTGCTGGCCGCCCGCATCCTTATTCCTTACCGCACGCTGATACCATACTTTTTCCCCTTGCCAGGGTTTGGCCTGCTGATTGCCACCCTGTTTGGGCCGGGCGGGGCTTTGCTGCTCTCGCTGGGCTTGAGCGTGTTGGCGGCTTATAACCTGCCCAACAGTTTTGACCTGACGATGTATTTTATGTTTGCTTCGCTGGTCAGCATCCTTTCGCTCGGGCGCGCGCAACGCTTTGGGGCTTTCATTTGGGCTGGCACAGTGGCCGCGCTGACGGGCATGACCGTCCTGGCAGCCTACCGCCTGCCCGATTATGAAGTGGATGCCCTCGGCCTGCTGCAACTGGCAGGCGCAGCCCTGATGATGGGGTTACTCTCGGCCAGCCTGGCCCTCATGCTGCAATACCTGCTGGCCGAGTTCCTCGGCTTAACCACCCCCCTGCGGCTGGTTGAAATCTCACGGCCCGATGCGCCGCTTTTACAATACTTCTTGCGCAACGCGCCCGGCACCTACCAGCACAGTTTGCAAGTCTCCAACCTGGCTGAGCAGGCCGCCGAAAAACTGGGCATGGATACGCTCCTGATTCGGGTTGGCGCACTTTATCACGATGTTGGCAAAGCCACAAACCCGGCTTTCTTCATCGAAAACCAGATGCCCGACAACCTGAACCCGCATGACGACCTCGACCCGTATCTGGCCGCCGCGTCGATTATCCGGCATGTCACCGATGGGGTCGCCCTGGCGCGCAAACATCGCCTGCCCAAACGGATACAAGATTTTATGCTCGAGCATCACGGCACACTGCTTACCCGCTACCAGTACATGCAGGCCGTCAAAGCCGCCGGAGACGATGCCTCGAAAGTGGACGAGAGCAAATTCCGTTACCCTGGCCCGCCGCCGCGCTCTCGTGAAACCGCCCTGCTGATGCTGGCCGACGGCGTTGAAGCCCGGGCGCGCTCAAACCGCCCCAAGACCGAAGAAGAACTCCGCAAAATTGTCCAGCAGACCATCGATTTTTGCCAGCGTGAAGGCCAGCTGGCCGACACACGCTTTACCCTGCGCGACCTGACCCTGATTACCGATGCCTTTGTCTCAACCCTGACCGGCCTGTACCACCCGCGAATTGCCTACCCGACCTCAGGCGAAGTGCGCGCCCTGCAAGAAGCCGCCACCCAGAAAAGAGAAACACCATGATTTTTATCGAAAATCAATACGACCTGACCCCCGAAGTCTTGCCCGAACTGGCCGAAAAAGCCGCCCTGGCAGCCCTGCATCATCAGTCGGCGCCCGAAAACGCTGAACTGACAATTGTCCTGACAGATGATGAACAACTACACGCCCTGAACCGTGATTATTTGGGGGTAGATGCCGCGACCGATGTCCTTTCCTTCCCATCCGAAGAGACCGACCCCGAAACCGGCTCCCGTTACCTGGGCGACATCCTGCTCTCGGTACCACGGGCCGCAAACCAGGCCGAAGCCGCCGGGCACGATGTCGAAGCCGAGGCCCAACTGCTGGTCGTACACGGCGTATTGCATCTGATGGGCCACGACCACGCTGAACCAGAAGAAAAAGCGCGCATGTGGCAGGCGCAGGCCGAGATTTTAAGTCAGCTTGGGCTGGGGAATATTCAGGTGCGCGAGTCTTAGGCATTCCAGCATGGCAGAATTCATTAAAAGCCGGATCGCCTCTTTTCGCCATGCTTTTCATGGCTGGTGGTATGTGCTTCGCACCCAGCGCAATGCCTGGATTCACGCTGTCGTTACAACGCTGGTGGTATTCGTCTCGCTCTGGCTGGGTTTGCAGGCCCGCGATTGGGCTGTGCTCATCGTAGTCATCGCCCTGGTCTGGTCGGCAGAGTTCTTGAACACCGCCATCGAGGCAGTGGTAGACCTGGCAAGCCCGGTACATCACCCCCTGGCCAAAGTGGGCAAAGATGTGGGCGCCGCCGCCGTGCTGATTGCGGCTGGCGCGGCGGTGCTGGTTGGGTTACTAATCCTTGGGCCGCCGCTATGGCAAAAAATCAACGCCTTTTTTGCATAACCACAAAACGGATGTAAAAACCATGAGTCTCTCTTTTCGCTTTGGCACAGTTGGTTCCCCCATCAAAACCCCTAAAAAACCCGGCGGTTCGGTGGGCGCCATTCTCTTCAGCCGCGAAATCGGCCTGGATGCGCTTGAACTGGGCTGGGTACAATCGGTGCGTGTCTCTGTCGAAACCTGCGCCGCCATCCGCGAAACTGCCGCAGCGCAAGATGTCGGCATCAGCGTGCACGCTCCCTACTTTATCAACCTGAATGCCGACGAGCAGGAATGGCCCAAGAGCCGCCAACGGTTGATGGATGCCGCCCATTACGGCAACCTGGCCGGGGCCAGCGATATCATCTTTCATCCCGGCTCTTATTTTGAACGCCCCGCCGCCGAGGTGCTGGAGGTTGCCATCCCACGCCTGCAAGGCTGTGTAGAAGAGTTGCGCGCAGCAGGCAACCCCGTAACCCTGCGCCCCGAAACAATGGGCAAGAGTGCCATGCTTGGCTCACTGGAAGACACGCTTGAGATGTCACGCCGCATCCCCGGTGTTTTGCCCTGTCTCGATTTTGCCCACCTGCACGCGCGCCCCGGCGATGGGACGGTCAATTCGTATGATGAGTGGAGCGCCCGCCTGGATGCCTATGGCAAAGCCCTGGGCGAGACGGCCCTGAAACACCTTCATATTCATCTATCAGGAATTGAATACGGCCCCAAAGGCGAGAAAAACCACCTGCCCATCTCCGAATCAGATTTCGACCTGGAGGGTCTCTTCCGCGCCCTGAACGACTTTAAAGCCGGAGGGCGCATCTTGTGCGAAAGCCCCATTATGGAAGAAGATGCCCTGCTGATGCGCGACACCTGGCGCAACATCAGCGCTGAATAGACGGTTTGACCACTCCTGGCAAAAAACGAAGGCGACCAACCTCTTCTGGGCAGTCGCCTTCGTTGTTTTTAGAGAATGCACACAAACTGGCTACACGCTAATATAATCGCGTAAATTATGTTCCACTGCATAAGCGGCGGCCTCAGCGCGGTTATTGACCCCCAATTTTGAAAGAATGCTCGAGACATAATTCCGCACCGTGCCTTCGCCCAAGAACAGGGCCTTGGCAATTTCGCGGTTGGTTTTGCCTTCTGAAACCAGCAAGAGCACATGTTTTTCCTGCTGGCTCAGGTGTGAAAAGGCCGAAGCCTCTTCTTCTTTGACCGCCTTACGCACTTCCTGGAAAACACGCTGAGTCACTGCCGGGTCAAGCAGGGCTTCCCCGCGCCCTACGGCCTCAAGCGCACGAACCAGGTCTTCGCCGCCAATTTGTTTGAGCATGTAACCCGAGGCCCCTGCGCGAATAGACGAGAAAAGCATCTCATCTTCGGCGTAGGAGGTCAGCATAATCACTTTGGTATCCGGGAAGCGTTGCACAATTTCTTCACAGGCTTCAATACCCGAGGTGCCAGGCAGGCGAATGTCCATGACAACCACGTTGGGCTGTAAATTCGCCACCTGTTCGAGCGCCTCACGCGCCGAACCGGCTTCACCAACCACTTCAAAATTTGGGTGCCGGTCAATCAAAGCTTTCAAGCCTAAACGAACTACTTCGTGGTCATCTACCAGCAAAATACGCTGTTTTCCCATGCGCTCCTACCTCTCTAAATTGGACTTGGGAGTATAGTCGAGACAAATTCTTGTGGCAAGGGCAAGATAATAACGACCTGTAAAGTCATCATTTCGGGCTACTCTTTGGGGCGCCGAAAATCGAGAAAACGATAGCCAACCCCGCGTTCTGTCAAAATGTATTTGGGGTTAGCGGGGTCTTTTTCCAGCTTTTGGCGCAGGTAATTGATGTACAACCGGACGTAATGCGGTTCATCGCGATACTCATAGCCCCAAACTTTGGCCAGCAATTGGTCATGCGAGACCACCCAGCCAGCATTTTGAACCAGGTGAAACAAGAGCCGGTATTCAGTCGGGCGCAGTTTGACAATTTTGCCTTCCAGCCAGACTTCGCGACGGTCAAAATCAATCTTAAGCCGATCATCGATCTCGATCAGTCCGTGCATCGAGCCGCTGGCCGATTCGGTGCGGCGTAAAACCGCCTTTACGCGGCTGACCAGTTCGCGCGGACTGAAAGGCTTGGTAACATAGTCATCGGCGCCCAATTCCAGGCCGCGCACGCGGTCATCTTCTTCGCCTTTGGCTGTCAGCATAATGACCGGCACATTGCTGATTTCGCGCACCATTTCCAAAACTTCAAAGCCGTTCAGGTCGGGCATCATCACATCGAGCAGAATCAGGTCGGGGTTAATATCGCGCAAGCGCTGAACAGCCTGCCTACCATTAAATGCTTCACTAACCAGGAATCCATCATGCTCCAGGTTGAGACGAATGAAGCGCACCATGCGCTCCTCGTCATCCACCACCAGGATGCGCCTGCGTTCAAAATCTTCTGGCATAGGTTTACTCCCTGACAAAGCCGATAATCTGCTCTTCTTCTTCTCCCGGCATGATTTCAACGAAAGTTACGCGGGCCATCGGCCAAATCACCTGCGTAACATTGGGGAGAATGTAGTGCAAGTCCTTGCCGTCACGCCGGCGCGGGTTGCGAACCAGCATGGAGGTATCTGCCGGGCCGGGCAAAGCGTCAATTTCACCCAAAATGGGGTCTTCATTGGCAATGTGAATCAAGACAGATGGCATGGTTTTACCCTATAGACTGAGAATAATTTGAATCTTAAGTTTCCCCAGGGCAACTAAGTCGCCGTGCCGGATGGGGCTTTCGGTGTTGGGTATCAAGCGCACCCCATTGAGATAGGTGCCATTTGAGGAACCTAAATCCATCAGACTGGCTTCTCCATTCACAAGACGAATAACGGCATGCAGACGTGAGACGCCATGCTCAAAAGCCATGTAAGGCGAGAGGTCAAAAACGAGCAAAATAGGCG
>CAZNCT010000052.1:16558-20926 GCA_964571615.1 uncultured Anaerolinea sp.
CTGATGCGCCCAATGGTAAACTCGGTTCGGTCAGAGATGGGAATGATTTGACCGCTATCCAATAAATGCAGTGAAATCCATGTGCTCATCGCCTCAGGCGCAGCATGAATTGGCGCGGTATTCAAATCTTCAGTGTCTTTAGAGATTTGCTGAGTCTTATGGCCGTCCAGCTGAACCAGCTGCATACCGCACTCACTGCAAAAAATTGCCCCAAGAGGTTCCTGATTGTTACAATTTGGGCAAGTAATCATTTGAGACGCTCCCCTGGCATAAGCAATAATGACCTTGTACCATATTTAATCTGCTTTTCGCCGCTCTCAGAAAATGTTTTTTGCTGTTCGATATGCTGGGCTTCAAGAATAATTGTACGCGCAAGGCTCTTTTCGCCCTGCGAAAGTAAATGAGTCGCAAGTCGTTGCAAGTGTTGGGTGGCTCTCTCAAAATCGCCCGATTCAACTGCCAGCCTGGCTTTTTCTTGAATGCGGTAAAGAGTCAGCCGCGACAAAGCCTGAACAATCGAAACCGGCGGCGAGGAGACCACTGCCGCATCGTCCACTTTGACCTGCAAAAGCAGCGGAAGATTTGGAACCGGCGTCATCATCGATGCAATCGAAGATTCAAGATGCCCTTCCAGTAAAGTTTGCATCTGTTTGTTCGCCCGATTCCCTTCAATAACCAGTTCTAAGAGCATCTGGGTTGTGTCATCATACAAAACTGGGCCAAGACGCATAATGTCTGTGCCGTTCAAAGACCCGGCCTCGGGTTGAATCCGAAAGGCGTATGCAATCCGCACGCCTGGGCCGGTCTTGAAGTATAAATCAACGCTTTGGGCAAAGGCTTTGGCAAGATAACTGAACTTGTCATGCAGCAAACGTTCAATATCCTGGGGTTGCTGCACAAACATGGTACTGCCGCCCGTCAGGGTTGCCAGGTGGTCGAGAAAAACATCGTTCCAGCCATTGCCAATCCCCATGCCACTGATGCCAATGCCCTCTTCAGCGGCGGCCTGGGCCTCGGTATAACAAAGCTGCTCATCACCATAGGTGCGGCCATCGGTAATCAAAATCACATGGCTCAAATAATTGGGGGTGTTATAACGCCGGACTTCATCAAGAGCAGCCTTTAATCCATTAAAGATTTCGGTTCCGCCACCCGTGTTGAGGGTTTGAATCTGTATTTCGGCCCGGCGTGTGTTCACCTGACGCGCCGCCGGAATAACCACCTCGGCCCGGTCGCTAAAACGCACCAGCGAGAAAATGTCATCGGGCTTCAGGCGTTGAATGAGCTGGACAGCCGTGGCTTTCGCCATCTCAATATTTGGCCCCTGCATAGACGTAGAGCAATCTACCGCCAGGCAGACATTGAGCGGCGGCGAGGCAGCGTTGCGGCGGCTTTCAGCATTCGCGGCCAGGCTAAGCAGCGCATAAACCAGTTGATTTTCTGTGCCGCTTGAGATGGTTGCGCGGCTTAGTTCTACTTTAACATCCAGGGGTGAGGGGAGCACTGGTTCTTCTGCCTCGGCAGGCAGGGTGGCATCATAGGCCGACCGCCGCTGGGGGTCAGAGAGAATCTGGTAAGCCTGTTGAACGTCGAGAAAAAGCTCGGTCTCGCCAGGGGCCTGGTTTTTATCTGGATGCAGTTTTTTAGCCGATTTCAAATAAGCGCGTCGAATCTCATCTGGCGAAGCAGAGCGCAATAACCCTAAAAGCGCATAGAGACTCGGCTTTTTTGAAGGCATTCCCCAGTGTTCCTATCCCAATAATTGAACCAGAATGGCGCTGATGTTATCAGGCCCACCGGCAGCATTGGCAGCAGCAACCAGGTTTTGGCACCCGCGTTGAATGCTTGGCGCTTCAAAAATAATTTTCTGAATTTCATCATCAGGAACAACCCCCCACAAGCCATCGGAGCAGAGCAACAGATAGCCCCCCACCGGGAAGGGGATAGTGGAAAGGTCTGGCTCAAGGGTTTCACCCTGGCCCAAAGCGCGGTACAAAACGTTGCGCTGCGGGTGCACAGCCGCTTCGGCTGCCGTAATCTGACCCAGTTCCTCCAGGCGGCGGACAAGGGAATGGTCGCGCGTAATCGTCTCCATGCGCTGGTCGCTATAGAGCAAATAAGCGCGGCTATCCCCTACATGCCCAATGGTCAGTTGCTGACCCAATACCAGCGCGGCAGTAACGGTTGTACCACTGCCAGGGGCATCGTTCAAGATGAGACGCTGGGCTTCTGCAATCGCCGCCTGCATCACTTCTTGCAGCGACTCTTCAAGCGGCAACGAGGGCATTCCAAACAGGCTATTGTGGAATTTTTTCATCACATAGCCCGAAATCGCGCGAATGGCAGTGTTGCTGGCTACTTCGCCATACTGATGGCCACCCATGCCGTCTGCAATGATGAACAGACCAAAAGGCACATTGCCAGTATGCCCGGCGATTGTCGTTGCCAGCGTAAACAGGCTGTCTTCGTTTAACTCGCGCTGACGGCCTACGGATTGGGCGCTGGTGACCAGCAACTGAGGCGGCTCGAAACGATTGACAGCCATGGCTCGAATAGACTGCAGCTGAATATCTGAGAGCGGAGCAGTGACTACATTATCGAGCGCCTGCTTGGCGGGTTCTTCTTGACGACCAAATAGTTTGCGGAAAAAGTTTAGCACGGAGTAACTCCTGAAAACAGATTTCTAAGCCAACAAGGCGTAGATGAA
This sequence comes from uncultured Anaerolinea sp., assembly GCA_964571615.1. GTDB lineage: Bacteria > Chloroflexota > Anaerolineae > Anaerolineales > Villigracilaceae > UBA8950. The sequence continues at coordinate 19,266 of CAZNCT010000052.1, forward strand.
ATGGTCATGCGAACCCACATAAACGATATCATCATACACCAGCGGGGTTCCTGTAATTGGCCCGCGCGTCTCGAACTTCCAGCGCAAGCGCCCGGTTTTGTATTCGAGGCAGTATAAATTACCATCCACAGAGCCGCAGTAGACACAGTCTTTGTAAATCACCGGCGAACCGTTTACCTGATGGCCGGTCTTAAAGCGCCACAGTTCTTTGGCCGACTTTGTATCAAGACCATAAATATTGCCGTCTGACGAGCCGGTAATGACAATATTTTCGACCACCACTGGCGAAACAATCGAAGGTTTATCCATGCGAAAACGCCAGACCAGCCAACCCGATTTCGCATCCAGGGCATAGGCATACATGTCCATCGAATTGAAATAGACCATGTTATCCTGAACCCAGGGCGAAGAAGTAATATTGCGTTTGGCCTTGTAGCGCCACTTGGCATTGCCGCGATAATCAAGAGCAAAAAAATCACCGGCTTCGTTGCCAAAATAGATAATTTCATTGGCAATGAATGGGCTGGAACGCACTTCGGCGCCGGTATCAAACTTCCAGGCCCCGCGATTGTTAACGATATTAACGGCATGCAGGTGATGGTCATCAGACCCAAAGAAGATGTGATTATCGGCAATGCGCGGAGAAGAACGAATGCGGTCTTCGGTATAGTAAGACCAGCTCAGTTTGCCCGTGCGGGCGCTAATTGCGTGCAGGCGGTGGTCTTCGGAGCCAAAATAAATGGTATCTTCAAAAGCCACAGGACGGCTGACAATCCCACCATCGGCGGCATATTTCCAGTGAAAAGCCCCGGTTGCGGCATTGAGCGCATACAGGTTGTTATCGTAGCACCCAATATGAATCACCCCGTTATAAATCAGGGGGGTGCCGCGCAATTCATCTTCACACTGAAAGGCCCAAACCGGCTTAACACCGCTATTCACCACAACACTCGGGGCGCTTATGCCAACATTTCCGCCCATGCGGCCCAGCAAGCCGGTTTTGCGTCCGGCCCCAATCAGGGCTTCTCGAAAGTCATCAATGGTTTTATAGCGGTCTTCGGGGTTGTACTGCAAGGCCGTGTTGATAACCGTCTCCAACTCAATACTGACGTTGGGATTAATTTTACGAATTGGACGTTCGGCAAACGAGAACGGCGGCTCAAGCCGCGGGTCGCGGCGCGTCAGCAAATGGTGCAGGGTAGCGCCCAGGGCATAGACATCGGCTCTGGTATTGGCTTCGCCGCGATATTGCTCAGGCGGCGAATACCCTTCGGTGCCAATCATCGTCCCCTTTTGACCGCTCTGAAAAGCCTTCGCAATGCCAAAATCTACCAGCACAACATGGTTGTGCTGATTAATCATCACATTCGAGGGCTTCATATCGCGGAAGATAATCGGGTCGGGGCGGTGATTGTGCAGGAAAGACAACACCTCGCACAGTTGAATCCCCCACGTCAAAACCTGCTCCTCGGGGAAGAAGGTATCGGTCTGGTTGAGCATGACTTCGAGATCTTTGCCGTTAATAAACTCCAGCACCAGATACGAACGATTGTCGAGGGTGAAGTAATCGTAAATTCGCGGAATCGATGGATGACTGAGCGTGGCAAGGATATTGGCCTCGCGCTCAAAATTCTGGACAATCGTCTGGCGCACCAGCGGGT
>CAZNCT010000052.1:20936-22761 GCA_964571615.1 uncultured Anaerolinea sp.
CTTGACGGCCACCAGTTTGACCACGTTCGGGAAGTGCAAATCGCGGGCGCGATAGACAGACCCCATGCCGCCAACCCCAATCACATCCTGAATAAGGTAGCGGTTGACAAGGTTCGTACCAGGATTCAGCTGGCCTACGCTGGAACGACTCTCTGAGTTGTGGGGGCCATCGATGCGTTGAGTTTCCATAAGTTAATTTATAAAGCCGCTGGGTAGAATGATATCGAATAAATTATAGCCCATCCTTCTCCGAATTGCCAACTTTCGCAAAAAAGATAACAAGATTGTCGGTAACGCGCCCGGAAAACATTGCAGACTGTCAAAATATGGCATACAATGTTGCTTTATTATGAAAATCCTGGCCATTAGCGACCAAATCATCGACCGAATTTACTCGACATCGGTGCGCGAAACGTACCCTGATGTAACCTTGATTCTTTCATGCGGCGACCTGCCTTATGAATATCTCGAATTTCTGGTCTCGGTTTATAATGTGCCGCTTTTGTATGTTCCGGGCAATCACGACCCGGAATATAACCTGAACGACCCGCGCACCAGCGCGCACGGCTGTGAAAACATCGATGGCGAAAGCCTGATGATGAAAGGCCTGTTTTTCGCGGGTTTGGGCGGCAGTATCGAATACCAGCCCGGCACCCCCAACCAATATACCCAGCTGGCGATGTACCGACGGGTTTACCAGATGCTGCCCTCGCTTTTGTGGAACCGAATGCGCTACAGGCGGCGGCTCGATGTGCTGCTAACCCACTCCCCGCCGTATGGCATCCACGATGACGACGACCCGGCCCACGAAGGCCTGCGCGCCATCAACCTGCTCATGCGGGTTATGCGCCCGCGCTACCTGCTGCATGGGCACACCATTTTCTACCGCCAAAACCTGCAAGACCATGTTACCGAGTTTGGCGGCACAAAAATCATCAATATCTATCCGTTTCGGGTGATGAATTTAGAATGACAGACGAAAATAAAGAATTACTCGAGCGCGCCCGCGCCGATTTCAGCCGCGCGCGCTTCAAGGCTTTTGTCAACAGCATCTGGGCGCTCATTCAGGGCCAGCCCAACCAGCTCCTGTCCTACGATGAAATCAAGGAAAAACTGCGAGTCGGCGGGCCTATTTATCGCGGCGTCCAAACCGTGCGCATTGACCAGATTGTGGGCAGTCTCAACCGCTACCACCAGTTCGACCGCGCTTTCTTACCCACCCAGGGCGAAACCGCCGAACGCTGGCAGCGCGTCAACCTGGCGTTCTATACCGATGTCAGCCTGCCGCCAGTGGTCTTATACAAAGTCGGCGAAGTGTACTTTGTGGTCGATGGGCACCATCGCGTTTCGGTAGCCCGCGAGCAAGGACAAATCTTCATCGAAGCCGAGGTGCGTGAATGCGCCACGCGGGTCAACATCACCCCCGACCTGCGCCTTGAAGACCTCGACCTGCTGAGTGAAAAAGCCAATTTCATTGAAAGAACCGGCATCGACCGGGTGCGCCCGCAAGCCGATATCAAACTCAATATTCCAGATGGCTTCAGCCGCATGTTAGAGCACATTGCCGTCCACAAATATTTTATGGGCCTGGAACAAAAACGCGATATCAGCGACGAAGAAGCGGTTGCCGATTGGTACGACCAGGTGTACCTGCCAATTGTCGAGGTCATTCGCAAAAGTGACATTTTGCAAGAATTTCCTGACAATACCGAAGGCGACCTGTACCTGTGGGTGCTTGACCATCAGCACGACCTGCATGAGAGCAGCGGCCTGGCCCTAATGCCGCCCGAAGAAGCCGCGCGCGATTAAAACAAAAAAAAAAAAG
>CAZNCT010000053.1:0-2847 GCA_964571615.1 uncultured Anaerolinea sp.
ATGTGACAGCCAGCGCAGCCGCACATCCAGTCTGAAGCAATTTTGGGTTTTGCCATGGTTTTCTCCTTACCTTTAATTCAAGGCTACGCTTGATTTGCGCGCGTGAATGGCTTTCTGCCAATCGGCGCTCAGTGAGATGTTCAACAGGGCCGCCAGGTTTTCGAGCACGGCGTTGTTTTCGCGCACGCCCGCCGGGGCTTCGATGGCCTTGACTGCTTTTTGTACGCGGCCATCCAGGTTGATGTAATGGCCTTCTTGCTCGGCCCAGGTGGTCACCGGCAAGACGACATCGGCTTTGGCCGTCAGTTCTGATTCGTAAGCGGCCTGCACCACCAGATAGGGGGCCTTTGAGACCCGCTCGAGCATTCTTTTCGAGATGTAATCGTCGCCAGCCGCAACAAAGACCGCTTTCTGCCCGTTCAGGTTAAACGGGGTTTCCAACTCGAGTTGGGCTGCGGCCAGGCTGTTGGCTTCGCCTTTGAGCGAGAGCAGGCCAGCGCGTTCGCTATCCACCGCGCCGACAAGGGTAGCCAGGCTGAGCAGGGCTTCGACCAGTTGCGGGTTGCGCTGGGCGGTAATTCCCTTGCCATACAGGATGACCGGGCTGACGCCGTGCGCCAGGCTGCGGGCGGCTTCGGAGAGTTGTTCGACACTCAGGCCGGTTTCTTGTACGGCCTGGGCAATCAACTGGTCGGGGTTCGCAATTTGCAGGGCGGTGCGTCCGAGGCCTTCTTTGACGATAATGGCCTTTAAGCCTTCTACCAGGGCCAGGTCTGAGCCGGGTTTGTTTTTGAGTGACAGGTTGGCAATCTCATCCATTTCGCTTTCTTCAGGCGCAATGGAGAGGATGCGAATGCCGAGCGGACGAGCGCGCTTGACCATGAAACCGGCCACCATGTGCGATTTGGCGATATTCGCTCCTACGCACAAGACGACATCGGCGTTTTTGAGGGTATCGAGGTGGCCTTCAAACGGGCCGATTTTTTCGGCCAGGGCCGAAACCGCCTGAGTGGTCATGCCTTCTTCGATGCTGGTGACCAATCCGCTTTTCAGACCCTGGGCAAAGAGTTCTTTGAAGCGCGCCAGCGTTTCAAGCGGCAGGCGGGTAGAAGCGATTGCGGCAACGCCGTTGTGGGGGTCTCCGCTGAGCGGTTTGAACTTTTCAGCCACGGCGCTCAGGGCTTCTTCCCATGAGACGGGTTCGAGCGTGCCGTTTTTGCGCATCAGGGGGGTGGTGATGCGCATGCGCGATTCAACCATCGGGTGATAGCGGCCATGTTCGCACATTGCGCCACGATTGACCGGGGCTTCCCAATCGCCTTCAATTTTGACGATGCGGTTGTCGCGCACTTTGAGCGTAATGCCGCAGCCTACCGAACAGCCCACGCACACCGATTTAATTTCGGTCACATTCTCTTGCAGGCCCTGATAGGCGCTGGTGCGGTCAATCAATGCGCCGGTTGGGCAGACTTGCACGCACATACCGCATTTGACGCATGAGCTTTCACCGAGCGGCACATTGGCATCGGCGACAACAATGCTGGCGGCGCCGCGTTCGGCGACCGATAGGGTGAAGTTGCCGGTAATTTCGGCGCAGGCGCGCACACAGCGGCGGCACAAGATACAGCGGTTGTTGTCAAGCACAAAATAAGGGTGCGAGGTGTCAACGACAAAATTGTTCCAGCCGGGCTGCATCGGCCAGTGGGTCATCTTTTCGGCGTAGGCCGCATTTTGCAGTTCGCAATCGCCGCCGCTGACCTGGCAGAACGGGCAGAAGTGGTTTCGTTCACTAAACAGCAGGGCCAGGATTTGCTTGCGCGATTTTTGCAGCACTTCACTGTTGGTGTTGATGACCATGCCTTCACTGGCGGGCAGGGTGCAAGACGCAATTGGCACGCGGAAACCCTGTACTTCAACAATGCACAGGCGGCAGCCGCCGTAAGGGGTCAGTTCTTTGTGGTCGCACAGGGTCGGAATGTGAATTCCGGCTTGTTCGGCGGCGCGCAAGACGGTGGTTCCTTCGGCTACCTGTATGTCTTGTCCATTTATTTTTAGGTTAATCATGAAGTCTCCTTGCTTTGCTGCAATTTCCAAAATAAAGTATTTATGCGAGGCTTGTTTCTTCTTCAACCGTCATCGAGCATACGCCGGTTGGGCAAACGCCCAGGCGAATATGGGCTTCGACTTCGGTGCGGAAGTGTTTGAGCATATCGCGTACCGGGGCCGAGGCGGTTTGGCCCAGGCCGCAGTTCGAGGAGCGTTCCATTTCGGCGGCCAACTCGGGCAGTTGTTCCAGTTCTGCAAAACTGCCGCGTCCCTGGCTGATGCGTTCGATGATTTCGTAGGCGCGTTGGGTGCCAATGCGGCAGGGCGTGCATTTGCCGCAGCACTCAAAGCGGAAAAACTGTAAAAGAACTTTGACCAAATCCACAATGCAGACGTTCTGGTCGCAGATGAGCGCGCCAGACCCGAGCGAGACCCCCGCCTTGCGGAAGGATTCAAAATCCATGGGTGTATCTTGCAAGGCCGCCGGGATGATGGAGCCGCTGGCGCCGCCGGTTTGCGCCATTTTGAAGGTGCTGCCGGGTTTCATGCCTTTGGCGTAGATGTTGATGACCTCGCGCAGGGTAATGCCCATTGGTACTTCAATCACGCCGCTGAAATTGACATTGCCCATGATGGTATAGACTTTTGTGCCAGGGCTGGAGGGCGTGCCGATGGATTTGTACCACTCTGGCCCATTGCGCAAAATGGCCGGGATGTTTGAGAGCGTTTCGACGTTGTTGACCAGGGTGGGCTTGTTCCACAGACCGTTGGTGGTCGGGTAGGGTGGGCGGGTGCGCGGTT
>CAZNCT010000053.1:2857-10515 GCA_964571615.1 uncultured Anaerolinea sp.
GCCGCGCTTGCCTTCGAGTGACTCAATTAGCGCGGTTTCTTCGCCGCAAACGTAGGCGCCTGCGCCAGCGTGAATGTGCAGGTGGAAGTTGAAATCGGTTCCAAAGATGTTGTTGCCCAAGAAACCGAATTCCTCGGCCTGCTGAATGGCTTTCTCGAGCCGTTTGAAGGCCAGGCCATACTCGCCGCGGATGTAGATAAAGCCTTCATCGGCGCCGATGGCATAGGCGGCAATGGTCATGGCTTCAATGACCTGGTGCGGGTCGCCTTCCATGACAACCCGGTCTTTGAAGGTGCCGGGTTCGCTTTCATCGGCGTTGCAGATGACATATTTCTTGTCGCCTTCGGCGCTGCGCACAAAGCGCCATTTGCGCCCGGCAGGGAACCCTGCCCCGCCGCGCCCTTGCAGGCCCGATTTTTCAATGGTTTCAATGACCTGCATGGGGGTCATTTCGGTCAGGGCTTTGCCCAGGGCTTCGTAGCCGTTGTTGGCAATGTAATCTTCGATGCTTTCGGGGTCAATGCGCCCGGCTCTTTCAAGCACGATGCGTTGTTCGCTGGGGTTGTAGCCTTTGCGGGTGCGCAGCCAGCCAATTTGGCCGCTCAGTTGCTTGGGCGGGGCCAGCAAATCGCCAGCGACACGCCCTTTGTACAGGTGTTCCTCAACGAGGTAGCGCGCGTCCGCCGCTTTAACGGGGCCATAGACGGTTGCTTCGGGGTAAACGATGACCAACGGTAAAATGTCAGCCCGTCCGACATCCCCAATGGTTGAAATTTCTACTTCGTCTTGCAGGTTGTAGGCGGCCAGGGCGTCGCTCAGGCTTTTGAGCAGGTCTTCTGCGCCCAAGCGGATGCTTTCGGGGTCGTTGGAGACCAAAATCATTGCGCGTTTGGTTTGCATGTCCGGTTCTCCTATTCGTAGCGGCCTAAAATATCGCCAACTTGTTCGGGGGTGACGTTGCCGTAGATGTCATCATCGACCAGCACAACCGGGCCGACACTGCACAAACCCAGGCAGGAGGTGGTGACGAGCGTCCATTTGCCATCAGGGGTGGTTTCGCCGTTTTTCAGGTGCAGTCGTTCGCGCAGGGCGTTCCAGACTGCTTTGCCACCGACAACGTGGCAGGGGGCGTTTTCGCAAAATTTGATGACGTGTTCTCCGCGCGGTTTGGTGGCCAGCATGTCATAAAAACTGGCCAGGGCGTGCAGTTGGCTTTCGGCCACATAGATGCCCTGGGTGGCCGGGTCTTGCAGTTGCTTTTGCACTTCCTTAAACGCTTCGCCGGGAATGTACCCCAGCGCGGCGTTGATGTCGCTCAAAATTGGAATGAGGGCATCGTATTTGGCGCCATGTTTCTCAATTGCGGCCCGCACCAGGGCGGGAATGTCTTGTGCTTTTGCCGGAGCAGTCATCGTACCTCCAAATAATGTTGTGTGAACTGCTTACCCCAATGCGGGGGTGGTTTGTAAACGGCGGGTTGCTTTACTGAACCGTAATGGCATTGAAGTTACAGACCTGAACACAAATGCCACAACGGATGCAGGTTTCCTGGTCAATGTGGTGCAATTGGCGGCGTTCTCCGCTGATGGCTTCAACCGGGCAGTTGCGGGCACAGACGGTACAGCCGGTGCAGGCGGGCGAGGTGATTTCAAAGCGGATGAGCGGTCGGCAGACTTTGGCCGGGCAGCGTTTTTCGTAAATGTGGGCTTCGTACTCGTGCCGGAAGTGTTTGAGCGTGCTGACGACCGGGTTGGGTGCGCCCTGTCCAAGACCGCACAGGCTGTTGCGGGTGATTTCTTCGCACAGTTCTTCCAGCTTTTCGATATCGCCGTCTTCGCCGAAGCCGTCGCAGATTTTTTGCAGCATTTCGAGCAAGCGGCGGGTGCCAACGCGGCAGGGGGTACATTTGCCGCACGATTCGGCCTGGGTGAAGTCCATGAAGAAGCGGGCAATATCGACCATGCAGGATGTCTCGTCCATGATGACCAGACCGCCCGAACCCATCATTGAGCCAGCCTGGGTCAGGGCTTCGTAGTCGAGCGGCAGGTCGAGATGCTGTTCGGTCAGACATCCGCCCATCGGGCCGCCGGTTTGCACGGCTTTGAAGTGACGGCCTTCGTGCATTCCGCCCGCAACCTCGAAGATGATTTCGCGCAGGGTGATACCCATCGGAACTTCAATCAGGCCCGGTTTTTTGACGTTGCCGCCTACGGCAAAGGTCTTGGTGCCTTTTGAGCGTTCGGTGCCCATGCTGGCAAACCAATCGGCGCCTTTGAGGATGATTTGGGGCACGTTGGCGTAGGTTTCGACGTTGTTGTTGTTGGTTGGCTTATCCCATACGCCTTTGACCGCCGGGAAGGGCGGGCGTGGGCGCGGTTCGCCGCGCAGGCCCATGATGGAGGCAATCAGAGCGGTTTCTTCGCCGCAGACAAAGGCGCCTGCGCCAACGCGCACTTCCAGGTCAAAAGAGAAGTCGGTGCCGAGGATGTTCTGGCCCAAAAAGCCAAATTCGCGGGCCTGGGCAATGGCGATGTTGAGCGTTTCAACTGCAACCGGGTATTCGGCGCGGCAGTAAATGTAGCCATACGAGGCGCCAATGGCGTAAGCGCCGATAATCATGCCTTCGAGCACCGAGTGCGGGTCGCCTTCGAGCACGCGGCGGTTCATAAACGCGCCCGGGTCGCCTTCGTCGGCGTTACAGACCATGTATTTGGGCGAGTCATTGACCTGGCGGGTGAGTTTCCACTTGCGGCCTGCCGGAAAGCCCGCGCCGCCGCGCCCGCGCAGGCCCGATTTGAGCACTTCGTCAATGACCTGGTCGGGGGTCATTTCAGAGAGCACTTTGCCCAGGGCCTGGTAGCCATCTACGGCCAGGTAGTCTTCGATGTTGGTTGGGTCAATGTAGCCGCAGTTCTTGAGCACAATGCGGACTTCTTTAGGGCGCAGGGGGCCGAGTTCCTCATCCACAATTACTTTGGGGGTTTCGCGGAATTTTTCGACAATGCGGCCCTTGAGGAAGTGTTCTTCGACGATGAAAGGGACATCATCGGCGTTAAAGCCGACGTAATGCACGCCTTCGGGGTAAACAATCATTTCGGGGCCGTCTTCACAGCCGCCGATGCGCGAGGTTTCGAGTACCTGAATTTCGTCAATCAAACCCTGATCAACCAGTTCATCCTGAAGCGCGTCTATGACATCATGCGCGCCCCGGGCCAGGCATTCGGGGTCAACACATACCAATACGTGTGAACGGAAAAAGGCCATAATGATTAACTCCAAATATTGATTCGTTAACGCAGAAACTTATCCTGGTTGGGAATGCCAGGTTGTGCAATTCAGGCCTGAATAGGCAGGATATTGCTTTCAACCGGTTTGCCGCCCAAGACATGCTCTTTCATGATTTTTTCGGCAACTTCGGCATTTACTTTGCGGTAATAGACTTTGGGCTGGTCGCCAATCACCACCTCGACAATCGGCTCGTGTTCGCACATGCCGATACAGCCGGTTTGGGTGACGCTCACGCCGCTGACTTTGTTTTGTTCAATGTAGTTCAAGACGCTTTTCATCGTGTCGCGTGCCCCGGCGGCAATTCCGCAGGTGCCCATCGCCACAATCACCTGAATGGTGCCCGAGGCGGTTTTCATTTCTTTCTTCTTCAGGGCTTCTTCACGAATGCGTTTGAGTTCATCGAGGGACTTGATAGCAGGCATTTTTATCTCCTTGTTGCTGGAGCGCAAAACCGACAGAGTTTGCGCTATTTTTTTGAAAATTGCCGTCAGGCTTTTGGTTTAATGGCGCCAATGCCTTCTTCGAGCATCTCGCGCACAAAACTTAAGATTTCTGGTTCGCTGATGGGCAGGTCGCCGAGTTCGGTCTTTAGTTCGGTGTCGTCAAAAACAAATTCGTCTTGCTGACCATCGGCCTGTGTAACCCGATAGGTGAAAACCCAGTGGATGTGCGGATAGGCGACCAGTACCGCCAGAAAAGTGGCAGACAGGTCTCCGAGCGGCATTCGGTCGATGTGGCTGTGACGAAACCAGACCTCCAGCCGGGTTCCCTGACCGGGTTGCGATTGCAGGCTCAGGCCGCCTTCGCTCATCTCTGCGGCCAGTTTCAGCAGAGGAATTCCCAGGCCTACTTTGCGGGTGGTGCGGGTGGTGTAAAAAGGGTCAAGCACCCGCTGGACGGTTTCGGCGCTCATGCCGCGCCCATCGTCCAGCACACAGGCCCACAGACGGTCGTTTTTAAGGTCCTCATGCACCTCGATGCTGATATTGCGTCCCTGGGCGGCGACGCTGTTTTCAGCAATATCGAGCAGGTGCAGGGCAATTTCGCGCATTTAGGCTTTCTCTGGTTCGAGGCTCTGGACTTTCTTGACCAGTTGCGGGAATTTGTTGGGGCGCACGCGCCCGTTGATTTCTTCGTTAACCACAACGACCGGGGCCTGACTGCAAGCGCCGACACAGCGGCATTCTTCCAGGGTAATCAGGCCGTCGGGGGTAGTTTCACCCAGGTCAATGTTGAGCATTTGTTTGGCTTTTTCAACCAATTGCGGAACACCGGCTACATAGCAGGCCGTGCCCAGGCAGAACTTGATGGTATGTTTGCCACGTGGCTGGGTTTTGAAGAAGGAGTAGAACGTCACTACGCCATGTACCTGCCCAAGGGGGACATTTAATTTGCGGGCAATGTAGGCCTGCATGGCGGGGGAGACATGGCCGATTTTCCCTTGTACCTCGTTGAGTACAAGCATGACCGCTCCCTGGCGGTCTTTGTTGTCGGCGATGGCTTTCTCAATGATTGCCTTTTGTTCGGCAATGTTGAGCGGGTCATTTGCTGCAATGTTTTTCAAGAGTCGGGTCATAATTCGGATACCTTTGATACATATTGTGAAAATTGTCACAAGTAGTTTAGCATTTGGGGCTTGAAACGTCAATAACCAAATGTCATATTCCTTGTGCGTAACTTGTCAGTCTTGCGGTGAGACTGGTCGAATGCTGACACTGCGGCCTGCCTCACCGCGCAGGGCCAGGCGGATTTCGGCCAGGCTGCGGGTTTCGAGATGGAAGAAGGTTGTGCCCAGAAAAGCGCTCAGCATGTGCACGTCACCGCTCTGGATGAGGGGGTAGTGGCCCAGGACGGGGAATTTTGCGCGGGCGGCCTGCGGGCTGGTGTGGCGAGAAATCTCAAAGGCCTCGACCGGCCACGAAGCGGCAACCAGGCCCAGGGTGGGGAAGAGGCCGTTGTTCGTCCGCTCGACATGCGCTGGGATGACCAGGCCGCCCAGGGCGTTGACCCGCTCGTAAATCTCATCGATGCTGAAACTGGTTGAGGTCAGCAGCAGGCGTGGCTCTGTGCGGATGAATTCGCCCTCGGCATCAACGACCAGTTGTTCGCCAAAGAAATCGGGGCGGTTAGGCAGGTCGGGCAGGGCGGCGTTTACCTGGGTTTGCCAGTTTTCGAGTTGTTCAAGGTGCTCAAACAGGCATAAGATGTGAACTTCTTCGCGCGATTGCACTTCCATGCCGGGCAAGACGGTTAATCCGCTGCCCTGGGCGGCTTGCTGAACGGCGGCAACGTTGGCGCTGGCGTTGTGGTCGGTGATGGCTATCAGGTCTATCTGGCGCTCGATGGCTTCCTGCACGATGAGCGGCGGAATCATTTCGATTTCGGCGCAGGGCGAAAGGACGGTGTGAACGTGCAGGTCGGCGCGAAAGGTTTGCATGTCTCAGGATTGACGAATGCCCATCTCCCAGAGTTTTCCGTCAATTTCATAACTGGGGCGCGGCGTTGAGAGCAGGATGACGCCTTGCTGGTTGGCCTTGTCAATGGTGGCCTGGTCGGGTTGGGCATTTTCGGTGATGATGATGGCGGCGATGTCGAGCAGGGCCGCAACGGCAACGATGTTCAGATGGGCTTGCAGGGTGACCCACAGGTATTGGCTTTTGGCTCCGGCCATGACGCACGAGAGCAGGTCAGAGGTATAGCCGCCGGTGGCCTCGATGGCCGAAAAGTCGCGCGCTTCGGTGAGCACTTTCAGGTTCAGGTGGTCAATGATTTGTTGTAGGTTCATTGGCTTATCCGTGTGAGTGTCCGGTCAGAGTTTCGTCAGGCACAAGGATGCGCATGACCAGTTTTGTGCCTTTTCCAACGGTTGATTCGAGTTCCATCGTATCGACACAGCGTTTCATGTTGACCAGGCCCATGCCTGCGCCAAAGCACATTTCGCGCACTTGTTCGGTGGCGGTGGAGTAGCCAGGCTGCAGGGCCTGGGTGATATCGGGGATCCCCGGGCCGTCATCGACGGTGGACATGGTGATGCGGTGGGGTTCGACTTCCAGTTTTAAGATGCCGCCGTTGTTGGTGTGGATGATGAGGTTCATTTCGGCTTCGTACACGGCGATGCCGCAGCGGCGGGTGATTTGCGGGTCGGCGCCCAGGCGCATGAGCGCGCGCTTGATGTGGCTGGAGGCGTTGCCGCCATGCGTGAAATCACGCGCTTTGATGTTGTAGCGCAATACCAGCGTGGTGCGGTCTGAGACGATGTCTTCAAACAGGTGGCTGGCGCGGTAGCGGCGGACTTCTTCTTCCTGATAGTCTTTTTGCAGGGCGACCAGGATGCCGCGGGTGATATCGCCTTTGGTAATCATGCCTACCAGTTTGTTGTCTTCATCCACAACGGGCAGGCGACCCAGGCGGCTGGCGGTGAAGGTTTCGATGGCTTTCACCACCGATTCGTAGTCGGCTACGGTGACGACTTCGCGGGTCATGTATTTGCTGACCGGGGCCGAAAGTTCCCCTTTTTGCAGGGCGTGAACGATGTCTTCAATGCTGATGATGCCTACCAACTCGCCGTTTTCAAGCACCGGTACGCCAGAGATGCGGTTGATGCGCAAGATTTCGAGCACTTGCGAGAGGGGCATCTCGGGGCTGGCGGTGCGCAGTTCGGAGGACATGACCTCGTGAATTTTCAGGTCGTAGGATAGTTCCTCGACCCGGCTGATGTCATGCGCGTCACGGTCGGTGATGGTTCGTCCGCGCCGCCCGTAGATTTCTTGCTCGGTTTGGGGTCTAGTTGGTGGGCACATTAGATTCAAAACTGGGTAGGCCAGCCTGGTGCAGGCGTCCGCAGAGTTCAAACATGCCAAAGGGGCTGGTAATCAGGGGGATGTTTTCCTGGCTGGCGATAGACAGGGTTTCGGCCTGGGGTTGTTTCCCGCGCACAAAGACAATCGCGCGGATATCGGCCATTTGGGCGGTGCGCACAACCTGCGGGTTGGTCAACCCGGTTAGCAAAATGGCGTCGGGCTGACTGGCGGCCAGCACGTCGCTCATCAAGTCGGCGCCGATGCCGCCGCGAATCTCGACTCGCGTATCTACCTGCGGGTTGAGCAGGGTTCCATCCACTAACTTAATCATTTCGGTCAGTTCCATAACCAGGGTCGGTCCTTTCAATGAGTTGCTGTGTGGGTTTACAGGTAAAGAAGAGGCTGTCTGCTTCTGATGTAATTTCTAACACGGGCTGATTGGATTTGTATTGTGATGAAAGTCACAAGAAATTTGTAAAATATCACATTTCTTGCTGCACTGTCAGTGTAGCATTGTGGCTTGCAGTTTACAGGTGATAAATATCACTGTTTTTGTCTGATTAAAGGGTG
>CAZNCT010000053.1:10533-22282 GCA_964571615.1 uncultured Anaerolinea sp.
GGCGATGACTGAGTCGGGGTTAGCCAGCCAATTGCATGGATAATCATGATTGCCAGAAAACTAAAAATGCTTAGTCCTAAAACCAGCCATAAACTCATTTGTTGCGTTGTGAGAAGTGCTATATTGATTTGTTGATTGACATCCGTTTCAGGCGGACCGCTCAAGGTCAGATGCTCAACATTGGGGATGATAAACGCGACCATTGAATAAGCATGTGAAATGACGCTGCCCATGAGAAGGGCAACAAATGAGATACTCGTGGCGAGGCTGGCAGAGGCATAATCGTGGAATAAAAATTTTTGAGAGGTCTGCGGCTCTTCAGGGGGGCTGGATGTTTGGATGAGGCGGATGATTACTATCAATAATGCTATGGTAGTCAGGATGATGGTTGTCAACAGCCCCAGGGTGATATTGCTCAGGTAGAACAAAATCATCAGGGCGGCAAATAGAGCAATTTTGACCATCGTGCGGCGTCTCAGTTCCGGGTTTTGCCAGTCTTCAAAAACCCACCAGATTGCGAAATAGGCGCAGATGGCTATCCAAATTTCATTGCTGGCGATGGGCAGCCAAAGGATGCTCTGGGCTGTTTCTAGGCCTGGAGCACTGTGTTCCTTTAGCGTTTGAATTATTTGCTCAGATAGTAGGGCGTAGGTAGCGTCGCTAATCATGAGGTTCATCACGGCAAAAAAACCGACTGTGTAAACCACCATGCGGTTCAGATGACCTCCTTTGTAGGCGGGTGGTTTGCCCCAGCCTGGCCCGCCCTCAAGCCCTGTGAGCAGTCCGCCCAGGCTGCCGAGAAAAATTCCACCCAGCAGGATGCCCCAAAACACGCCATAGCCCCACCAGGCTGATGAAGTGACCCCATTCGCAAGGAGTAAAATCCCTTCTCGTTCACTCTCGATACGGCGCAAAGTGCTCAGAAAAATTTCTTTGCTGCCCAGTGCGCCTGCGATTGCTGGAGCGCCCGAAAAGAGATAGACTGTAGAAGCCGCCAAAAACCCGCTAATAGCGCCCAGGTGCATCGAATGGCCCCGGGAACGCGGCCATTCCAGCTTGCTGGCGATATATCCGCCGCTAAACAGCAAGATGCTGGCCAGGCCATATCCGACCCAGGCAAAAGAGGATGTCAGGGTACTGGTTGCAAATGACTCGTCACTTGACCAGGTTTGAGCGAAGATGAGGTTGAGAACCAGGCTGGTGATAAAACCAGCCAGCAGGCTGACGAAAACAAGACGCGTTCGCATGGAAATCCTCCTGAACGATATAGTTTTAGTTTAAGACTTTTGGGGCAGTTTGTGACAACAAAAAAACACCTGGGCAGAAAATTGCCAGGCGTTTTTTTTTCTGTTGCAGGCGGGTTGTTGGCTTATTTCAGTTCGGCAATCAGCACTTCAAAGGCTCCCAGGCTGATTTTGCTAAGCGGTTCATCTTTTTTGCTGCGTCCGGCGGATGAGAACAGCACCCGGGCAGCCTTTTTGCCGGACAGGTTGAATTTGATTTCATGGTGATTGGCGCTGTAATTGAGGGCAACCAGTACGGTTTGTTCGTCGGTGAAGCGCAAGAAGGCAAAGTAATCTTGGGCGCGCTCGTGCAAGGCCTTGTATTCGCCGGTCAGCAGGGCGGGTGTATTTTTGCGTACACGGATGAGGTGCCGATAGTAATTAAGCAGGGAGGCGGGATTGTAATCCTGTTCGCGGACGTTGATCCCCTCGGCATAGTTGGGGTTGACGGGCAGCCACGGGCTGACCGAGGCCGGGCAGAAACCGCCATTAGGCGAGTTATCCCACTGGAGCGGGGTGCGGTTTTTGTCGCGGGTCATTTCTCCTGCGCGTTGGGCGGCTTCGGCTGGGGGGACACCCATCTCGTTGACAAGGTGTTCATAGTACCAGGTTGCCATGGTATCACGCAGTTTGGATGGGTCGGTGATGATGGTGTCGGTCATACCGATTTCTTCGCCGTTGTAGAGAAACGGTGTTCCGCGCAGGGTCAGCACCAGGGCGACATTCAGGCGGGCCAGTTCGGCGTTGTGCAGCCCGTCTCCATAGCGGCTATAGACGCGTGAGGTGTCGTGGTTGCCGAGGGTGTTGCACCCCCAGCCGCGGGTGGGCAGGCTGTCGAGGCGGGCCAGGCGTTCTTTCTGGTTCTTGCGGATGTGCGCCGGGGTGATGCGTTCGGTGCGCATAAGCGGGAAGTTGAAGACCAGGTGCAGTTCGTCATCTCCGTTGCCCATGTAGTCAATGTTATCGTCTTCGCCGACCAGCATACGGTCGCCGTCATATTCATCGAGGATGGCGCGCAGTTCTTTCATCAGGTCGTGGATGCCCGGGCCGCCCCATTGGTGTTTGAACATCTCGAACCAGTATTTCTCGGCCAGTTTTTTTTCTTTGGTGGTGCTGGCGGTTTCGCTGAAACGGCGCAGCTCGCCCATGGTCATGGGGACGTTGTGCGGGGTCAGGGCCGGGTCTTCGTAGATGGTGCCGAGAGCGTCGAGGCGGTAGCCATCAACACCCAGGTCGAGCCAAAAGCGCACAGCATCCCACATGGCTTGTTTGACTTCAGGATTGCGCCAGTTCAGGTCGGGCTGCTGTTTCATAAAATAGTGGTAGTAGTATTGGCCGCGCTCGGGGACGTACGTCCAGGCTTCGCCGTCAAAGCACGACTGCCAGTTGTTGGGAGGCGTATCGGCCCAGATGTACCAATCGGCTTTGGGGTTGTCGCGGCTCGATTTTGACTCGAGGAACCATGCGTGTTCGTCGCTGGTGTGGTTAAGCACCAGGTCGAGAATTACCCGAATGCCGCGTTTGTGGGCTTCGCTTAAGAAGGTTTTGAAATCCTCGAGCGTGCCGTATTCGGGCGCCACGTTACAGTAATCGCTGATGTCGTAGCCGCAGTCCCAGTTGGGAGAGGGAAAGTGCGGCGAGAGCCAGATGGCGTCTATGCCCAGGTCTTTGAGATAATCGAGTTTGGCGGTGATGCCTTTGAAATCGCCAATGCCATCAGCATTGCCATCGGCAAAGGAACGCGGGTAAATCTGGTAAAAGAGGGCGGTTTGCCACCATTTAAGGGTTGTCATGGTTTCTCCGGGGTGTTTCAGTTTGTGGGGTAATTTACCACATTCATTCTTGTTTTATTGATGAATTCTCACGCAAAGTCGCAAAGCCCGCCAAGATTTTTTATGTTTCTTTGCGAACTTTGCGACTTTTTAAGAAAAGCAAAGAGTTTTATCTCTTGTTTTATTTCGGCAATACAAACTGGATGAGCCCGCCTTCGTCGTCGCCTTCAGTTTTGCGGAATTGACCGCGATGGAGTTTGATGATGGCCTGGCCGATGTAGGCGCTCATGGTCATATCAATAGCGACTGGGGTGGGGTTTTTCTTGCCCTGGCTGCGCAGGCTGAAGAGCAGGCCCTCAGGGTCTTGTTCCACCTGTAAGATCATCTGCGCGGGGAGTTGGGTGTACTCCGCCAGGTAGAGAGCCAGGTTGAGAATACCCTGGCGCAGGAGCGGCTCGTCGGCTGTCAGGGGGATTTCGGGGGCAAAAGTGATGACTTCAAACTCGACCTGTTTGTCGGCTTTGTTTTGCTTCCAATAGGCAACCACCTGTCCGAGCATACGGTTGGCTTCACACTCGCCGGGGGTGAAAGATTTTTCGCCCCGGCTCAGGCGGGCCATATCGACCAGGTTGCTCATCATCGTCATGGCCTGGCTGCCGTTTTGGTAAACAGTGTTCAGGTCGTCACGCTGCATATCTGAAATCGGGCCAGACATGCCCTTGAGCATCATCTTGGTAAAGCCTAAAATGCGGTTGAAGGGCGATTTCAGGTCGTGGGCTTCTGCCGAGATGAATTCGGCCAAATCGATTTCTTCAGGGAGTGAAAAATGTTCCATGCCGCCTCTGGTAAACAAACCTGGTTATCTATTTAACTTTAACACAGGTGATGTCATTTGTAATTTTACTTGAAAATAACCGGGCGCACGATTGCTGAAACCTTCCATTTTTCTTAAGCCTGGGCGGGAGAATAAAAAAGGGCTGCCCGCCAGGGGCAGCCCTCTTTTCGTACTTGACTTACAAACAGGCGGGTGTTTTGCCGGGGTTACGGCATCTGCAACCCAAACATACGCACCAGGAAGACGGCCATCTGGGCGCGGGTGACCGGGTTGTTCGGGCAGTAGTTGCCGGCGCCACAGCCGCTGGTGATCCCCTGGAAGGACAGCTCTTCAATCCAGGGAGCGAAGGCGTTGCTGGCCGGGACATCATCAAACACCAGGCCGCTCGCCGCAGGCGGGTTGTAAGTATCGCCGTAAGCGGCCTTCAGCAGGAAGACGGCCATCTGGGCGCGGGTAACCGAGTCGTTCGGGCGGTAGGTGCCATCCGGGAACCCGGCAGTGATGCCCTCGGCAGCCAACTCCTCAATCCAGGCCGCGAAGGGGTGGCTGGCCGGGACGTCAGTGAAGACGGTTCCGGTTGCCGCGGGCGGGGTGTACGACGGGCCGTACATGCTCTTGAGCAGGAAGACCGCCATTTGAGCGCGGGTGACGTTGTTGCCTGGGCAGTAAATCAGCGGGCTGGTGCCGCAGCCACCGGTGACGCCATTAGCATACAGGCGCTCAATCCAACTCCAGGCCCAGTAAGGGGTGGGAACGTCGGCAAAGGTGGGGGTCTTCAGAATGTTGTAGTGCTCGCCCCAGGAGAAGGAGCCGTTATCGAGACCCATGCCACCCAGGCGGGCCGAGTCGCTGGCGCCGCGGATGCTGTCGTTATCCACCAGGTCGAGCCGGATGGTGCCATTGCCCGAGCCAGTGTAAACAGTGACCGTACAGACCGACATTTCTTCGCAATAGACACCTGAAATGTAGGCGCCACTGATGCCGCTGGTGCTCAGGCGGAAGTCGCTGATATCAACCCCGGTGACATCCCGTGAGAACATCACGTTGAAGTCAACAAACATGTCTGCGCTTGGGTTTTCTTGTGCGCGGCCGATGTAGTCGACCTGTGGCGGCAGGAGCAGGATTTCGGCGGTCTGGTCAAGGTTGTGGTGATGCAGTACCAGCAGACCCTGTGAGCCATTAGCTATCATCGCGTTACGGTCGTAGCCAATCTCGGCCAAGCCAGGATAGTCAATCCAGGCGGGCATTTCGGTGATGTTGGTGTCCACCGTAAAGAAGGACTGGTTTTCCAGGTCGTACGACATGAGCCAACTGGCATCGACCAGATATTCGGACTCACGGCTGAAGGAGAAGATCTGGAAGTCAAAGTCTGAGTTGACGCCTTCTTCCAGCCCTAGCTCTGAGACGGGCACTGGCAGGACCATGACGTTGTTGTTGAAGGCGTTGGTCGGCAATGATGTATCCTGGAAGCCGTTGAGGGGCCACCACCAGTCGCAGGCCATGTTGCTCAGGTCGCAAACATAAACTACGAACAGGTCACGGTTGCCCGTATAGAGGTAATCGTAGTAGTTGTAGGCGACGTAATCCCACTCGCCGTTTTCATCGGTATCAAAGTAGATGTCGAATTCAACGGTGCTGGGCTGATCCCATTTGCCAAAGGTGGAGATACCGAAGTAGAGTGACGAGTCGTCGAAAGCCCAGTAGGGGTAGTCAGACGCCAGACCAACGTACTGAATGTCGGCGGCATCGGTCGGGCCGTAGCTCCACGGGTCGTCGGGGTTCTGTTCCATCAGCTCGAGGATGTAGGCCGCCGAGATTTCATGGGTTGTATCAACCGGGGTGCCGCTGAAGGTCAGGGAGAAGGAGCCCCAATCGATACCGGGCAGGTCAATGTAGCTTTCGGCCATGTCCATTGAGGAGGCCGGGCGGGCGGCGATGTGAACCGGGACGCGTAGGTCGGGGGCCGCACCCGTAGAGTCGAGTGAAACATAGCCGCCGCCTTCAGTGAAGTAATAGCGCAAGCCAGAGTAGGGGGCCAGGTTCGGGTCTGAGCCGAAATGGGTCAGATTGGCCGCATCAACTTCAGCAGCAACCGTCAGGACAACTTCGCCGCCAGCCGGAACAGTGACGGGGTTGCTCAACGGGTGGCCATCCTCATCCAGGACCGTAAACTCAAGCCCTGGGTTGGGGGCGTAGCGCTCATCGAAGGATACATTGTAATCAGCATCTGCCGTGCCTTTGTTGGCAATGGTCAGTTTTTTGCTGAAGACCTGGTAGGTGACCACTTGCACCTGGCCAAAGGACAGGCTGACCTGGCCTGGGTCGTCGGCGAAGTAGGCAATGACTTCCGACTCTGAGGCACTGAGGGCGTCAGCGCGGCCAGCGCCGATGCGGGTGGGGGTCAGAATGGAGGTCTTGGCAGGCGAGCTGAAGACCTCATGGATGGCGGTGTTCATTGCCAGGGCTTTCAGTTCGGCCACGCTCCAATCGGGGTGAATTTCGCGCAGCAGGGCCATCATGCCGGCTACATGCGGAGATGCCATTGAGGTGCCGCTGTAGCTGGCGCCATCGAAGCCGGTTCCGACCGCAGCAGAGAAGATGGTGTTACCGGGCGCGGCAATATCGGGTTTGAGATAGGTGCCGCCGCGAGCCGGGCCGCGTGAGCTGGAGCTGTCGATGGTGTCTTCGAGGTTGGTGTCGATGTCGTAGAACATGTTGCGGTATTCAGAAGTCAAGCGCACTTCTACCGCACCAAGCCCAAGTTGGGCCTTGAGTGTATCGCCAACCGCCTTGGAAGTCATCATCGATGGGATGGTGATGGGGGTGGTAATTGTAGCGTCATCGCCCATCATGAAGGGGAAGCCGACGACATTGTTGGCAATCAAGACGCCGATGGCGCCCGCATTTTGGGCGTTGCGCACTTTGGTCTTGAAGGAACAAACGCCGCGGTCAATCAGGGCGATTTTGTTGGTCAGGTCTGTCGAAATTGCCGAACAGCCGTTGGCGGGAGTGGTGGTGCTCAGGTTGCCCGTCACGCCAGCAACAGTCAGTTCGGGGCCGAAAGCCGCTTCGGTGCCAGGGTGTTGACCCAAAACGGAGGGGGTCGTGGTGTTTGTCACCTCAAAGGCGCCAACAACCGCGCTGCTGTCTACCGAGTTGGCAACGCTGATTGCGTAGCGGGCGACTGCGGGCGCGCCTGTGATATAGGCGAAATCGCTGCTGTTACCAGCCGAGGCAACCACGATGATACCGGCCATGGCAGCGTTGTTCGAAGCCATCGCGGAGGTGTCGAATTCAGAGCCATAGCTGGAGCCAAGCGACATGTTGATGACATCCAGGTGGTCGCTAAAGTCGTTGTCGTTATTGGGATCCATGGCCCATTCGATGGCCAGTTCGGTCAGGTTGGTCGAGCCTGAGCAGCCGAAGACGCGCAGGGCGTACAGGTCAGCCTTGGGGGCCATACCGGGCGCAATGTGGAACTTGGCGCGGTAGTCTTCGGGGGTCAGGCCGATCAGGTCGGCGTAGGTATCGCCGGGGCCTTCAACAAAGGTATCCCCATTGGCCAGCACGCCATAACCAGCAGTGGTACCAGCCACATGCGAGCCGTGTCCGTTGCAGTCCATCGGGTCTTCATCGGGTTCCGGTACGCTGAAGGGGTCAGAGGCGTCATAGTCGTCACCGGCAAAGTCGTACCCACCGACTACTTTGGCGGTCGGGAAGACACTGGCGTTGGTGCCGCCGAACATGGCATGTTTGTAGTCAATACCGGTGTCAATGATACCGATGCTGATACCATCACCCTGGAACTCGCCCAGCCCGGCCCAGATTTCGGGTGCGCCCAGGAGCGGGACGCTGGTGCCGTGGTCAAGCTGCTTGGGGACAATCGGGTGCAGGGCTTTGACGCCCGGCATGGCCGCTACTTTGCGGGCATCCTCGGCTTTGATCTGAACCCAGATGCCATTGAAGACTTTCTGAGTGCGGAAGTATTCTTTGGCTTCGATGCCCTGGCTCTTGAGCGCGCGCATCAAGTTGGTCTGTTTGGCCGCAATACTGCGGGTCTGGTCGCGGGTCAGCGCTGAGAGTTGGCTGGCTGATTTTCCAGCATTGGCAGCATAAACCAGCGCGCTGGGGGTGTCTTGTAACTCAATGACGACACCAATTTCTTTTTTCATGTCCATCTCGGCAAGGCGGCCATAATAGGCTTCGACATTGTCGAGGCGGGCGCCTTTGATGCCTTCGGGCATGCCGCGGCTGATTTGGGAGGTGTCAAATTTGGGGGGAGGGGGTGCGTCCTGGGCCTGGGCCAAAATATTGACCTGAGAAAGGGCCAGCGCAGCAATCACAAAGAGTGAAAAGATGCGAAACAGGCGCATGGATGATTGAAACTTACGCATGGGTGTCTCCTTGAACGTGTAAATAAAGATGAACTTCTTACAACGGACAACTTTCCCACTGCTCTAAATAGGCCAGTAATCACCTCCTTTTTTGTTTTTTTATATCTGTTATGCGACCACATTAGTCCCCGGTGTCATAGATGCCGCATTGAAACAGACAGGCATTCAGAGACTAGGCTCTGAATGCCTGTTGATGGGTGAAATTCAAGTTGCGCTTGCAGTTTTATTGAGTGTAACCATGTATCAAAATTATTGGTTGTCGGGTGAGATGCTTGCAAGTGACTTTTGTCATATTATAGTGGTGACATCTACGCTTTCACGAAATTTTAAGGTGACTAGGGCAGGTTAAAAGTTTTGACCAGGAAGACCGCCATCTGAGCGCGGCTGACTGCTGTGTCGGGACAGTAATTGCCGCCACCGCAGCCGCTGGTAATGCCTTCAGCGGCCAGCTGCTTAATCCAGGCGGCAGCCCAATGGCTGGCGGGGACATCAGCAAAGCCGGTGCCAGTGGTAACGGGTGGGGGGGCGTAAGTCGGGCCATATTTGGCTTTGAGCAGGAAAATTGCCATTTGGGCACGGGTGACGGGCGCCTCGGGGCAGTAGTTGCCTGCGCTGCAGCCACTGGTGATGTTTTCGGCCGCCAGTTGCTTAATCCAGTCGGCGGCCCAGTGTGAGGCTGGCACATCGCTAAAGCCGGTGTTGCCGCCAGCCGAAGGCGGATTGTATGAGGCGCCGTGAATACCGCGCAACAAGAAGACTGCCATTTGGGCGCGGTTGACGTTGTTGGCTGGGCAATACAGGCCGGTGGCGCATCCGCCGGTGATGCCATTGGCCGCCAGTTTGTCAATGTAACCATAGGCCCAATAACTGTGCGGGACATCGGTGAAGCGCACGCATTCGTAGATTTGCACATCGTCGAGCCACCAGCCCCAGGCATAAGCACTGGAATCCAGCGCCATGCTCCAGCGGAAGAGCACGTTCTGTCCGGCCAGCGGGGCCAGGTCAAGGCGGGTAGAAATGTAACCGTGACTGGTGCCACCAAAGCCCTGACGTCCGCCAAGCGGGTTGCCAAAGGAGCTAACCAGGGTGCCATCGTAGCCGTTGAAATCCATGCGCGCTGCGGCGTCCAGCCAGGTCAGGCCGTTATCCACGCTGTATTCCAGCACACCGCCGTCGTAGTAGAAAGTGCCGCTATACTCAAAGAAGTAAGCGTGGTGGAAGAGCATCTTCCCTTCAGGGGGAATTTGCACCGGGTTGTTCATGCGGACAAAGCTCAGGCTGGTGCTGGCGGGGTAATCATCGGCGTACAAGAAATTAGTGCCTGAGTGCGCAAATTTCCCATACGGACTGCCGTAACTCCAGCGGTTGGGGCCGACCAGGCCACCAGACGTCCAGTTGCTGGCTCCGTTTTCAAAATCTTCGACGTAGTGGTTGAGCGGCAGGTAGGGCGAGGTGCAAACAGGCGCATCGGGATTGTAGCCGATAACCGGTTGCATGTTCATTTCCACGGCATCCAGGGCGCGTTTTACCTGCAAGCAGTCGTTGGCGGTGATGCCGTGTGTGCCGACCTGTGCCTGGCAGGAAGTTTGCAGGGCGTAATACAAATCGGCATAATCGGCGCCGGAAGTCAGCAGGCTGGTTTGGGCATAGTAATAGATTTTGGCGACTTTGGGGATGCCCAACCCGACCACGGTCTGGCTGTTAAACGAGCCGCCATCGACCATCAAGAAGACGGCCTTGTTGTTAACGCCGCTGTTGTAGTGCACCCCGCCGTTGTCATCGTCGCCGATGTAGTAATTGGGGCTGGTCATCTTATCGGGGTCGCCGTAACTGGGTGGGTTCGACATATCGCGGATTGCCCCAATGGGCAGGTCTTCCCCTTGCAGCCAGCGAACCGAAGGCGAGTCGTTGCCCAGGCTGTTGGTCAGGTCAACAAACTCTCCCCACAGGTCTGAGAAGGATTCGTTGATGGCGCCCGACTGCCAGTAATAAAACAGGTCCGATTCGTACTGGGTGACGCCGTGAGTGAGTTCATGGGCAACCACGTCATCGGCATTGGCGAACCCGGTACCATAGACCATTTGGTCGCCATCCCAGAAAGCGTTTTGATAGTTAACCCCATAATTAACGCTTGAAATAATTGCCATGCCGGCGTTGTCAATGCTGTCACGTCCGTGATGGGTGAAGTAGAAATCGTAGGTGCTTCCGGCGTAGATGTGGGCATTGATGGCATCGGCTGGCCCGCCAGTGCAGGAGGGATTGCTTTCATTGCAGACCAGGGTGCCAGGCAGGCTGGTGCCGCCATTCAGGTTGTAGGTCAGCCGGTTGCGGGCTTCGGCGATTTGGTTGAAAGTCAGAGGGATGCTGCCACGCCGGGCATCTACCAGCACCAGCTGGCGCAGCGGTGCCGGGTCACCGCTGGGGGTGACCTCGACCCGCCAGACCAGGCTGGTTTCGCCAGCGTGAGCGGTCAGCAGGGCGGGGTTGTAAATCCACAGTTCGGGCTGGCTGGCTTGCAAGGCCTCAACCGTCATTTCCTGGGCTTTGGCGGTGACTTCCAGGGCGGTCTGGGCGGCTTGTTCGGCGCTGATGAGCGGTTCGGTTTCAATCTCAATGCCCGGCAGGATTTCGCCGCTGGCGGAGAGCACGTTCTTGCGCGCGTCAAGGTGCACAATGATTTCTCCTGCCAGTACAGGAATGCCCTGATAGGTTTGGCGGTAACGCAGGGCATATTTTCCGCCCGGCGTTTCGGATTCGCGCATCAGGCTGAGTTCGGCGCTCGGGTTGCGCAGGCCAAACTCGCCGCCGCGCAAGGCCAGAAAGGATTGGGCGGCTTGCTCAAAGGTCGCCCCGGCGGGCAGGGCCGAAGCCGGGCGGATGGGGCGGCCCGCTTCGGTGTTGCCAATGAAGCGCGCCATGCCTGTCAGGTGATGATAGGCAATTTCCTCGCCGGGTGTGGGGTTCTGGGCCGCCACAGGCAGGGCCGTCAGCGAGAGTACCGCAATGCCCAGCAGGCTGAAAATTTGGTAAAGAAATTTTTTCATAGAAAACTCCTTTTGGAAAGTGAAGCGCTGAATCGATTCTACACCGAATGAATAAAAAAAAGGGCTGTCCATTTTCGGACAGCCCTTGTGAAAAATTAAGCGGGCGCGTTAGGGCAGGTTAAAGGTCTTGACCAGGAAGACCGCCATTTGGGCGCGGGTGACGGGCGCATCGGGGCAGTAGTTGCCGCCGCCGCAGCCGCTGGTAATCTCTTCGGCAGCCAGTTGCTTAATCCAGGCTGCGGCCCAGTGACTGTTGGGGACATCGTTGAAGCCGGTGCCCGGGCCAACGGCGGGCGGGTTGTAGGCGGCGCCATACTTGGCCTTGAGCAGGAAGACGGCCATTTGAGCGCGGCTGACCGGGTCGTTCGGGCGGAAGGTGCCATCTGGGAACCCGGCGGTGATGCCTTCGGCGGCCAACTGC
>CAZNCT010000054.1:0-20630 GCA_964571615.1 uncultured Anaerolinea sp.
GGGGGGTGTCTGCGGCGGCTCAACAACTGTTTGAATTGCACCAGGCCAGGGATTTTTTTGAGCGCATTGCGGGCGCGTTCTTTCAGGCTGGCGGATTTTTTTCTGCGGGCAGGCGGAGTCAGGGAGAGTTGCTGCATTTGCCTGGCGAATGCGGCCTCTACGGGTTGGCCGCGCAGCCAGGCCATGTATTTTTCATATTCTCTGAACAACAGTTCCGCGCTGGCATCGCGGATTGCCTCGGCATTGTTGGTGGGCGGCTGTCCTTTGGGGGTATCCCAAAATGTGACCCATCCACGTGAACCTGCGCCATGATGATAGACCAGGTCGGCATAAACCCCGCCCATCAGGTGATGAAATTGATTGTGGTTACTGCGCATCAGGCGGTGTAGGGGTTTCCCGGCGGTCAGCGCGGCGGTTGTGAAGTACGAAAGGGTGTCAATCAACTGTGTGTCATGCGGTGAGCGCAAGCGGTCAAAGCGCAAGCCCTGGGCTTCGACAAAGGCGGTCTTAACGGCCAACAGGCTGGGGTGGATGTAGGGTTCGATGGCCTGGCTCAAT
This sequence comes from uncultured Anaerolinea sp., assembly GCA_964571615.1. Classification (GTDB taxonomy): domain Bacteria; phylum Chloroflexota; class Anaerolineae; order Anaerolineales; family Villigracilaceae; genus UBA8950. Next base: position 559 of record CAZNCT010000054.1, read on the forward strand.
TCGTCGCGCCAGACCCCGGCCAGGGCCGCGCCAGCATCCAGGGCAGATAGCAATTCGGCCAGCCAGCCTGAGCGCAGGGGGTGCGCGTCACTGTCCATGGTCACAATCGTTTCCGCGCCTTCATCCCGCGCCAGGGTGTAAAGCCGCTGTAAGGGGACGGCATGTTTGTGGGCCAGGCGCTCGTAAGGAGCCGCCTCGAGATAGGTCAGGTCGCTGGCTTGCAGCAAGGCTTCGCGCAGGGGCTTGTCGTTCAGGTTGTTGTTCCACAGGTAAATGTGATAACTGCCCGGCGGCGTAAACTGGCGGATTTTCGCCAGGCACAAATCGAGCCAGCGCCCGGCGCGCGGGTCGAGGCCGCCATTCACAATCAGGATTGCCGTGGAAGGTCTCATGCGCTTTGCTCCTGTGATGAGAGGTTGATTTCGAGGTTGTGTTTCACGTCTTCTTCCAAAAGCCGCCAGATATGCCATTTCAGGTCGGCAATTTCGGGGTGACTGCGCCCGGTCAGGTCGCGTGGACGCCCCAGCGGCGGGCGGATTTCCTCGCGGATGTGCCCCGGCTGACCACTCATCAGTGCCACCCGGTCACCCAGTAACAGGGCTTCTTCAATGTCGTGGGTGACATACAAGACAATTGGCTGGCTTTCTTGCCAGAGTGCCAGCAATTCGTCCTGAATGACCAGGCGCATTTGAGCGTCGAGGGCGCGCAAAGGCTCATCCATCAGCAAAATATCGGGGCGGGTGACAAAAGCGCGCGCAATGGCCGCCCGCTGACGCATTCCACCCGAAAGTTCGTGTGGATAATGCCCGGCAAAGGCCCCCATGCCCATCCGGCGTAACTGTTCGGCGGCTCGTTCGCGCCGCTCGGCGAGTGGAAGTCCATCTACCTCCAGGCCAAAGGCCACGTTATCGAGCAGGGTCATCCAGGGGAACAGACTGTGTTCTTGAAAAACCAGCCGCCGCCTGGGGGGGGATTCCCAACCCTCGAAGTCAATTTGGCCCTGCTCTACCGGTAAGATTCCGGCGACCATGCGCAGCAAGGTCGATTTCCCACAGCCGCTTGGCCCAACCAGGCAGACAAACTCACTTTCTGCAACCCGCAGGTTGACCGCTTGCAAAGCCGTTACGGCCCCGCGCGGCGAGGGGTACGTTTTGCTGACTTGTTCAATGCGCAGTTCTTTGGGCATGGGTTATCCAACTTTGGGCAGGTGCAAATTGTATTTGAGTTGATACCAATCCATCGAAGCATACAGTTCGGGCCAGCGGGCGGCGTAATCGCGGGCGTATTGTTCTGTCAGCGCGCGGACTTGCTGGTCATGATTCCCGGCACCGGCCTCCAGCGGCGCGGTCGTGGTGACATAAACCTGGCCCTGGGCGTCAAAACGGGCATAGGCTGGCACAAGCGCCGCGCCGGTACTGAGCGCCAGTTCCGCCGCACCCACCTGAAAGGGCCGCACATAGCCCCAGAACGGAACTTCAACACTGCGCTTGCCTTTCAGCCCGTCGGCGGCAATAAAAACCAGTCCGCCGCGCTCCAGCACCTGGCGCGCCTGCCAGAACATGTGGGTGCGCTCACGGGTTTGGGCAATCTCTTCGCCAAAGTGGTGTGGGTTGGCGTTCACCACCATGCTGGTTTCACGACCGTTTTGTTCGCAAATGCGCCGCAAAACCCGCAGCAGCCGCCCGACGTGCGGCAGGGCAATGACCGCCGCGCGTTTCTCGGCGCCCAGCCAGCCGCCGGGGTCATCCAGATTCAGCCAGCGGGCCGGGTCTGGTTCACGCAGCAAGGCCTGGCTGCGCCACAAGCCCCACAGGTTTGCGTTCAGGTTGATGGTCTCCACTTCGGCCAGGTCGCCGCCCAAATCGCCCAGCAGTTTGAACCACCTGCGCACAAAGCGCAGGCGTTTTTCGTAATAATTTCTATACCAGGGCTGGCCCAGCAAGAATTTTTGCAGGTGGATGCCGATGCGATAGGGCAGGGCGTGTCCGCGCCAGAGCGGCCCGTTGGTAAAGAGCTTTTCGCGCAGACTGGCGGGAGCCGTTCTACCCGCTGCCTGTTTCCGTTTTTCAACTTTGGGCTGCCCGACAGCCGGTTTTGTCTGCCCCAAAAGGCTGGCAATGGTGGCTTTTTGGAAAAACCCGGGCGGAATGGGCCGCCCCAGGATTTGCTCACTCTCCAGCGCCATTTGGGTGGCCAGGAGCGAATCGCCGCCCAATTCAAAAAAATTATCTTCCACCCCAACTTCATCCAGTTCGAGCAGGTCGGCCCAGCAGGCTGCCAGTTCTCGTTCCAGGGTGTTTTCTGGCGCAACAAACGGATTTGCCAGGCTGGGCCTGGCCCGGCCTGCGGGCGGCAGCCCATTGCGATTGACTTTGCCGTTGAAGTTGAGCGGCAATTTTTCAAGAAAAATAAAACGGGCCGGAATCATGTAATCGGGCAGTTTGCCGGTCAGCCAGCGGCGCAGGTCGGTGGTGCTGGGGGCGGGCGATTGCCGCGCTACCAGATGGGCTACCAGGCGCAGGTTGCCGCTGGCCGAGCTTTGGGCGCTGACCACGCACTCGGCCAGGGCGGGGTGTTCCAGCAGGGCGCTTTCAATCGCTTCTGGTTCTATCCGATAGCCTCTAATTTTGAGCGCCAGATCCTGGCGTCCCAGGTGCTCAAGGCAGCCATCTGCTCGCAGGCGGCCCTTGTCCCCTGAAAGCAGCAGGTTCATTTGGGGGTTGTGTGGGTCGGGCAGTCTTTTGGCGGCGGTCAGTTGCGGGTCGTTCCAGTAGCCGCGAAAGAGGTTGCGACTGCGAATGACAATCTGCCCGCTCTCGCCGGGCGGCAGCGGCTGGTTGTTCTCGTCCCAAATCATAATTTCGCTTCCGTCGCAGGCATACCCAACCGGGATGGTCTCTGCCGAAGCGTGTACTTCATCCCGCTGGATGTCGTAGATTGAAATGTATGGCAGTTCGCTCATCGCCAGCCGGTTTGAAATTACGCAATCTGGCGGTAAATGCTCAATCAGGGTTGCAATGTCGTTCCAGCGCAGGGTTTGTCCGCCGTAAATCAATAGCCGCAAACTGGTCAGTTTTTCTTTTTGGGCAGCAACGGGTAACAGGCTTTGCAGCGGCCCACCTGCAAACAGAATGGTGATTCCCTGTTCATTCAGCCAGCGCGTCGGGCCTGCCTCTGAAAGTCCTTCAAGAGTTTGAAAGTAGAGTGTTGCGCCATTCAGCAACCCATAAAACAAATGGCTCGAATGCGCCACAAAAGCCGGAGAGCGCACAACCACAAAACGGTCTTCGGGGCCAATCTGGTCGTGCTGGCGGCCAAACCAGGCCCGCCGCATCCAACCGCCATGATGCCAGACCACGCCTTTGGGCTTTCCGGTTGAACCAGACGTAAAAGAAACCGAAGCAAGCCGCCCGGCATCCAGGTTGATTTTCGGCGCGGTCAGCGGTGTTGCAAGGTCGAGGCTATCCAGGTCAATCAGCCGGGTCTCGCGGTCAGCAATCTCGCGGGCCAGCGGCAGTAATTGAGTGTTGGTCAGCAAAATACGGGCGGCGCTGTGAGCGAAAATATCGCGGTTGACCTCAGGATGAATGGCCGGGTCGAGCGGCACGTAAAACTTGCCTGCCGCCAGTGCGCCAAAAACGCCTATCGCCAGGCTTGCCAGCCCTGGCAGCAGCAAGGCAACCGGCTCGCTTTCGGTGCCCAGTTGTTCGGCCAGGTTCGCTGCCAGGCTGTTGGCGCGCTGATTCAGCCCGGCGTAGGTCAGGCGTTGATGTCCATCGACCACGGCAGGGTGTTCGGGTACCAGCCTGGCGATTGTCTCCAGCCGGGCTGGCAGGTTATCTCTCGGGGTGGGTTCGTCGAAAGGCAGCGGGCTCATGCTTGTCTAGCGGTTGAGGATGGTTTGGGCTTGCTCCAGAAAGCGGCCATCCCAAAAGTTTTCTGGCGCAATCACCTGTTCAAGCGTGCCTTGTTCTACCGCCCATTGCTGGAACTCAACCAGGCTTTCCAGGTTGGGCTGCCCATCGACCGGAACGTGTGACCAGCAAATGGTTTTGAGCAGTTCCACCGGCAGTTCGGTGTATTTGGCGACAATTTCGGCGTTGCGGTCTGTGCCGCCCGCCTGATATTGGGCCACGCCGCGCAGGTAAGCCGCTGCGGCCCGGCTGCCCAACTCGGGGTCTTTGAGCAGTTTGGGCCCAAAGGCGACCACGCTAAACTGGGCATTGGGGGCTACTTCCTGGGCGGCGATGATAACCTGGGCGTCGGCCTGGCTGACCAGGCGGGTGACCCAGGGTTCAATCATCTCGACCATATCCACTGAACCCGATTGGAGTGCCTCGCTGCTCGAGGCGGGAGGCAGGCGGGTGGTTTCAAGGTCGGCAAAGGTCAGTCCGCCGCGTTTGAGGGCGCGGTCTACCCAAAAGCCGGCAATCCCTTGCAGGCCGGTTGGGCTGGTAGCCAGGGTCAAACCTTTCCAGTTGGCGACATCCTTCAAGCGTTCGGCGTCCGCCTTGCGGGCCACAATCCCGCTCGGGGTACAACCATCGGCTTTTAACTGTGAACCGCTCAGGGCCACCCGCACGTCACTGCTGTTGGCAATTGCATTGAAAAAGCCCGGATTGACGGCAATCAGGAGCAAGTCGAGGTCGCCTTGAACCAGGGCCGGAATGGCTTCGGCAGAAGATGTCACGGTGACAAACTCGGCCTCAATTCCGTATTCGGCGAAAAAGCCTTCTTCTTGAGCGATGAAAACAGGCGCAAAGCCAATAAACGGCTGAATGCCGACCCGGATTTTGGCGCTGGAAAAAGGCGTCGGGGTGGCCGGGGCGCAGGCGGCCAGCAGAGTTGCCACCAGAATGAGCGCCAGTGAGTTTTTGAGTAATGAAGCGATAGCCGATGTTTTATTCATGGTGCTTTTCCTTTCCTTGCCAGGGGATGAGAAAATGAGTGAGCCAATCCAGCGCAAAATTGCCGGCCAGCCCCAGCGCGGCAATGATGCTCAGGGCGGCGTATAAATCGGTTGTTCGCAGGGTCTGCCAGGCCAGCCAGATGAAAGCGCCAAGCCCTTGTTGGGCCGAAAGCATTTCCACAGCAATCGTGATAATCAAACCATTGTTGAGCGCCAGTCGCAAGCCGGTCAGTGCGGATGGCAGGCTGCCCGGCAGGATTACCCGCCGTAGAAGCGTGCTTTTGCTGGCGCCGTAATTGGCGGCAACTTCCCAATAAGCGCGGTCAATCTGCTGAACTCCTGCCAGGGTATTAATCAACATTGGGAAAAAGGCGCTCACAGCCACCAGGGCAATTTTGGATGTCTCGCCAATCCCCAAAATCACCAGAAAAATTGGAAAAATAGCCAGTTTGGGCATCGGGTGAAAGGCGGCCACAAAAGGCTCAAGCGCGGTCCGAATCAATCGGTTGGCGCCCATCAGCCAGCCCACAACCAGGCCTGTTCCGGCTCCCAGGGCCACAGCCACGAACAGGCGATACAGGCTAATTTCAATAATTGGCCAGAGTTTTCCGCTCACTGCCAGGCTTACGAGTTTTGCCACAATCGCAGTTGGCGGTGGGAAGAAAAGCGCCGAGACCCACCCGACCCGCGAGGCAATTTCCCAGGTGCCGAGCAGGGCCAGGGTGATGACGAGCGGCCAGCGGGAGAAGTGTTGGAGAACGGATGCGGGGTTTTTCATTCGAAGATTTCTGACGTGATTGTTTTTTTGCCGTCCATCAGGCCACGTTCGATACCATGCCAGCTCTTTGAAAGGTGCCCCCAGTACAGGTTCCCCAGGTTGGCGGGCCATTCCGATAGATACCAGTTGATATACTGATTGAAAATGGCCTCGCTGTCGCGAGAGGGTCGCACAGGTTCAGCAATCTCAACCCGAATATGCCCATCGGTTTCAAAATGGGTTGTGATTGGCACCAACAGACTGCCCGTTTCGGCGGCCAGTTGGGCTGCGCCGCTAAAAAACGGACGTGGACGCCCATAGACTGGAACAATCCTGGGCTGACTACCCTGAAACCCATCCAGTGCAATCAGTACCCAGCCGCCCTGTTTGAGGGTCTGGTGGGCCTGAAATACCTGTCTGGTACGCCAGCGCTCTGATGAGAAATTGGGCGGCGTCTTTGGTTTTTTGCGTTTGCTCTGTGAGATTTTTCCGACCAGCATGGCCTGGCGGGTCTGTTCTGGAAAATGCCGTTGGAGAACTTGCGTGATGAGATGATTGCCTGGCGAGTGTACCAGGCCAATGATCACTCCCTGTTTGGGCTGGCAGGCCTGCTCAAGCGTTTCCAGTCCATGCATTTCGACCCATTGATCCTGTGTCTGGGCTGATTGCAAGGCCTCAGCACGCCAGCCGCGCCAGGTGTTTGCCAGCAGGCTGCGCAGGATGGTCTCCTCTTCGTCTATCTGGCCAACGGTTCTTGTCCAGTTGCGCAGCAATTCAATTTGTTTTTTGAAAAAGCCTTCTTGCACTACTGGGTTACTCACCCACATTCGTTGCAGTCGTACCCCCAGCGCGTAGGGGAGCGTGGCGCGGATGGTCGGCCCAGCAGACTGCCGATAAGCTGGCGCCGCTGGTGCTGCCTGAGCAGGCGGGTTTGGCAAATTCTCTGACAGCATGGCGATCAAGCGGCCTGCCCTGGGGTCTTTGATGAAACCAGCATCGACGCGCAGGCCAGTTTCTTCCTCAATTGCCAGGGTCAGCCGCAGAGCGGCCAGCGAGTCGCCGCCTGCTTTGAAGAAATTCTCATCAGGAGATTGTGGCGGGCGTCCCAGGACTTCGGCCCAAAGCGCATATACTTTTTCTTGCGGGCTTTTTCCTTCCAGGCTGGCCCGGCTGTTTGTTTGGCGGGGCTGTTCTGCAAGGTATTTCTGACGCGTAGCGGCGCGGGCAATTTTGCCGCTGGTGGTGTAAACAATCCAGCCGCGCGGGGCAAAATAGATGGTCGTCAGGTCTACATCCAGTTTTTGCCGAACCGCATTTCTGATTATTTCTGAGAAGTTCGCCTGCTCTTGCTCGTTCAGCCGGGGCCGGGTTTCGCATACCAGCACGGCGGTTTCGGTTCCAAGCGTCTGGTCGAAGACCCCAAAGGCGGCCAGTTTACTGCCCTTTGTTCCGAGTTTTTCGAGTGCAATCGCCTCGATGCTTTCAGGAAAAACATTCCTGCCAGCCAGAATCAGCAAATCTTTTTTACGGTCGCAGACATATAATTCGCCATCGGCCAGGTATCCCAGGTCGCCGGTATAAAACCAGCCGCCGCGCAAGACTTGCTGGGTGCGCTCCGGGTTAGCAAGGTATTCGCTGAACAGGCTGTCTCCGGCGATGACAATCTCGCCCAGGTGTCGCTCTGGCAGCATTTGACCGTCCTCGTCCACAATCGCCAGGCGGGTTTGCGGCACAACACTACCGCAGCAGGCGATTTTGAGCGCATGAGGGTCTGATGCCTCTACGGGCCTGGCCAGGTGTTGCTCATGCAGTGCTTTTGAGGAGATGATGTCGCTTTTGAAAAATTCTCCGCCGTGGGTGCTGGTAATTTCCAGCACATTTTCGGCCATTCCGTAGGCCGCAATGAGCGCCTGACGATTAAAACCCCAGCGCTCGAATCGCTGTGCAAATTCTTCCATCAAGCCGGTCTGAATTGGCTCACTGCCATTCAGGGCGATGCGCCAGGAGGACAAATCCAGGCCAGTCATGTCTTCATCACGGATGCTGCGCAGTAGATAGCGAAAAGCGAAATTGGGCATCGCAGAATAAGTGCCGCGATAACGATGAATGGCCTGAAAGAGCATTTCGGGATGCCTGAGCCAGTCGCCGGGGGCTATTGAAATGCTCTGGGTGCCCAAAAAGACGGGCATCAGCACGGTGCTTATCAGGCCCATGTCGTGATGTAAAGGAAGCCAGCCAACCCCAATATCGCGGCTGTCTATGCCCATGTGTTGTTGGATAGCCGCCAGGTTGGCGAATACCGCCCGATGTGAAAGCACAATTCCCTTAGGTTGGTCGGTTGTGCCACTGCTAAATTGAATATAAGCGGGGTGTTCCCCGCCCGTGGCGCATGGTGTAAAGGTTCCGGCTTTGTTGCTGGCATTCAGATCCAGCCCCACGGCGCTGCAGGTTGTTTTTTCCAGCCATGCCTGGGTTTCTTCCAGGGTATGGGGCAAACAGACCGTTAAGCGCGCCCGACTGAACTGCGCCAGATGAGAGAGCCGTTCGCGGCGTTGTTCGGCCCCTGGAATAGACGATGGGTAAGGGAAAATGATTGGCACTACGCCACAGTAGAGCGCGCCCCAAAAGGCGGCCACCAGTTCATAGCGATGTTCCAGGTACAGGATGGCGATATCTCCAGGCCTGGCGCCGTGCGCTTGAAGCAGGCTGGCACAGGTTCGCGCGTCCTGGTCAAGTTGCTCAAATGTAACCGTCTGCGGGTCGCGTCCGGGCTTCAAAAAGACCAGAGTCTCGTGGGCGGGTCTTGAAGCAGCCTGGTTTTGTAACAGGTTCGCGAGCGAATCACTCATGTTCATTAACCTGAGATTTCCAGGAGGCTGCGTAGCGGCCTCCCTGGGCGACCAATTGGGCATGGCTGCCCGATTCGACGACCCGGCCATCTTCCATCACGTGAATGATGTCGGCCTGCATGGCAGTTGTAAAGCGGTGGGTAATAATCAGGGCGGTTTTTCCGGCTACCAGGTTACGAAAGCGGCCCATCCATTCGCTTTCGGCCCAACTGTCCATTGCGCTGGTTGGCTCGTCGAGAATCACCAGGTCGGCCTGGCGCACAAAAGCCCGCGCCAGGGCAATTCTTTGCCATTCACCAACGCTCAGTTCTGTGTAGCCAAACCACTTACCGAGGACAGTTTCGTATCCTTCTGGCAACTTTTCAATCAGGCTGGCGGCGCCACCGGCCTGGGCGGCTTTTTCGATTTCGGTCTGTTCGGGGTTGTTTTCCAGGTCGCCTAATCGAATGTTCATGGCGGCTGTTTCGTGGTAAGGTACCGGCTGCTGGAACATTACCGTAATCCGGCGGCGCAGGTCAGCAGTGGACATTTGACGCAGGTCGGTGCCATCCCATAGCAGGCTTCCGTGTTGTGGGTCGTAGAAGCGGCAAAGCAATTTGATCAGCGTGCTTTTCCCCGCGCCGTTTTCGCCGACAATCGCCACAATCTGCCCGCTCGGAATTTCGAGGTTGAAGTTTTTCAACGCTGGTGAAGGACTTTCAGGGTAAGAAAAGGTCACGTCTTTGATTTGAATGCCTTGATTCAGGCCGGGCGCCGGGTGGATAGGGTTGGCATTTTCTTTGGTTTGGGGGCTGAGTTTCAGAAACGAGAACAGGTCGTCCAGAAAAAAGACATTTCGGTAAATATCACCGGCGCTGGAGAGCAGGCCCTGCACCTGACGCTGTCCCTGGTTGAGCACTTGCCAGAAGAGCGCCAGGTCACCCAGGTTAAATTGTCCGTTCAGAGCGCGCCAGGCTACCCAGAGAAGGATAAGCCCAAGCGTGAGCAGGCCAATCAGGGCGGCGCCGACCTGCCAGAACAGTTGTGAGCGCGCCAGGTCAAGCCGCTCGCGCCGCAGGCTTTGGCGCAATGTCCGAAAGGATTGACGGAAATATTCCCCCAGGTTGAAGAGACGCACTTCGGCGGCGGCCTGGTCGCGCAGCAGGATAGCGCCAAAGTAGAGCAGACGGCGCTGGTTGAACGTATTGCGCAAACGCCAGTCTTGAAAGGCTTTGTTGGTTTTCAGCGTGACCCAAAAGGCTGGCAGGGTGCTCAATAAAATCGCCAGTGGCAGCCACCAGGCGTATCCGAGCAATAAACCGGCCATGCCCAGCAGGGTGATGGTTCCTTGAAGCAGGCCGCTCAGGTTTTCGAGCACATTTTGGGGATGGTTAATCGCATCTACGCTGGCGCGTTGCAACTGGTCGTAGTATGTGGCCGACTCGTAGTAGGGCAGGTCAAGCGAAATCGCTTTGCGTTGAATCAGATCCGTGATGTGATCCTGGGTATGTTCGCTCAGTCCGGCCCGGATGTAGGATTGGACACTTCCCAACACGGCCCCAAGTACCAGAACGACGCCCAGCAGGCTGCCGTAAGTAATCAGCGTTGCGCTGGCCTCTGGCCTGCCCCCGTTGCCCAACACCCCAACCAGCGCATTGACGACTTCACGAATCAAATACACATTCAGCACGGGCACCAGGCTTTGCAGAACAAGGATGACGGTAGAGGCAATCGTCCAACTTTTGGCGGCCGTCCATACCAGCCTGAGGGCCTGCGGCACATATTTGAGTTGTGCCAATAACATTTTAGGGCTCAGGTTGGGGGTTTCTTTGAGCCTGCGGCGCAACAATCTTTCTCGATGCATGGAATAACTTTCAGGAGGGATTGGATTTTTTCTTAAACGGCCAACCTTCTTCATCCACCTCGTGAATTGGGTCAAGAAGAAGCAGGTCAGACATGTCGGTAAATTTTTCTACCATCGGGGGGCTATAGACTGCCTGGCCTGCGCCATCGTGTTTTAGGGTGTCAGGCAGTGGTTGGGTGTGTTCAATCAACAACCCATCTCGCAAGAGTTCTTCCAGAAAGTTTTGTAAATCCAGTTCGGCATTTTCGGGCAGGCTGGCAAAATGTGCTTTCATTGCCGCAAGAAGGTCCGCCCTGTCACTGCCTTCTTGCAGGCGTTCCCACAAAAAGGCCGCACTTTCGCGCAGGCTGTAATAGGTACCTGTTTCGAGGTGAACAATAATGGCCTCGCCCTCGATGATTTCCGCTACCAATTGGGCCTGATTGGCAATATAAACGCTCCCGGCTGATAGGTCTGATTTCATTCTACTCGTGGGCCTTTCGGGTGAATTAAGAATCTGTCCGAAAATCAGGGGATAAACCAAAGCCCGCAAAGCGGGCTAAAAGTCCGGGCCGTGCCAGGACCGTGGAAATAATTTTCAGATGGATGCTCAGCCGTTCTGGTGTCTGTTTTCTTCAGCGCGGCTGGCTGCATTATACAATGAAATTTTTTTATTGCGAAAGCAGATAAATTTACTCGCAATTCGCAAGACTCTGCAAAGCGCCTTCAGGCCCCCAGGTTTTTGCAGAAGAATTTGCCGACAGTTGAACCGGCTTGGGTTGGAGAGAAAAGTCTTCCTGATGCCTGTCTACTCGTACTTAAGCGCCAGAACCGGAATCATCGTCGCTGCGCGCAGGGCCGGGTAGAGACCCGAGAGCAGACCAATTAGGGTAGAGAAAACCAGCGCAAAAACAGGCAGCCAGAGTGGCGTATAGACAGCCACGCTCGGCGGCATGCCGCCTTGTTGAGCGCTCTGGTTGGCCAGGTACACAAGCGCCAGCACATTCAGGCCTTGCCCGGCCAGCCAGCCTATCAGCGTGCCGCCCAGACCGCCAATAAAACCAATCCCTGCCGCCTCGCCCAGGAAGATGCCCAGCACATCGCGGTTGGTTGCCCCAATGGCTTTCATCAGCCCAATTTCGCGTGTGCGCTCCAGGATGGCCATGGTCATCGTATTGGCAATCCCAATCGCAGCGACCAGCAGGGCAATTGCGCCCACGCCTCCAAAGGTGACTTGCAGAATCATGTAGAAGTTGTTGATGCTTTGCACGTAACTTTGCATCGTAAAGGCTTGCAAGCCCAGAGCCACAATTTGCTCACTGACGGCTACGGCATTCTTGGGGTCGTCCACCTTGACAATCACCATCCCGTAGCCGGTCTGGTTGTAGTTGATGCGCTTGCCCATGGCCCACTCATTGATGAGTTTGGCATCTTCCAGGTTCATGTAAATAGCCCAGTCCGACTCGCTGCGGTTTTCTTTGAGCACCCCTCCAACGCGGTAACTGACTGTTTTGCGGATTTCATTGCCGTCCTGGTCACCCTTCAGGTAGATGAACTTCAGGTTTCGATCGTACAGTTCAGGCGGGGGCGGCGGCTCCTGGCCAGGACGCAGGCGCGGGTCGTAGAAGTTCTTGGCAACCTCCGCCCCGACGATAATTGTCCCTTTGGGAATCGCCGTGCTACCCTGCTTGGTTTGCAGTCCCAGGTTGGCCAGGTCGCTGGTGCCAACAGCAATGATATTGCCCCAGCTTTCCAGGCGGTCAAGTTTGATGATGGTTCCGGCATAAACCGAGTCACGCGGAACGACACTGACGACATTCGGTAGCGCCGCCAGCTCCTTCAGGGTGGCGTTGGTCAGTTGCTTGGGCTTTGTTGCCGGGCCTGATTTTCCGCCGCCTCCCCCACCTGGCCCGCCTCCCATCGCGTTTTCGTCAAAGGCCGGGTAAACTTGCACCTGGCTTAAGTCGCCGATGCCGTACAGTTGTTCGTTGGCGTTGCGCTGTAAGCCAATCGCCAGCGAGACGAGAATCACAACCGCCGCCGTACCAATAATTACGCCAATGGCCGTCAGGGCTACTCGCGCTTTGCGGCGGTTGAGATTTCCAAAAATAAGTTTGAGCAGGTCAAAAAACTTCATAAAAAACCCTTTGGGGTAAAAAGCCTGTCAGGGCCATGCTTCAACCTTTGGGGCCTCGCACACCGGGTTCCTGGGGCGCAGGTTCTTCGTAGTTGGGGATGGGCTGTTCCACCGGCGGCTGACCGCTATCCAGACCGAACAGGCCCAGGAGGAAGCGCCAGGCTGTTTGCCAAAAGGTTTCTTCGGGCGTAATCGGCATTCCGCCCTCGCCGCCGTCAGGCAGATTGGGGTCAACGGGCGGCATTTCCATCTCCATCACGTCCAGGCTGATGGTTTTGGTCAGGGTACGTGGCTGATTAAAATCGTCGGTGTAGTCAATCGTAATGACCAGGTCTAGCGGCCCCGGGGTGTCGGGGTATAAAACCGCATCGAGCGTGAAATAACCGCCCGGCTCAATCGAACCTACCAGCGACTGGGCATTTTCCAGCGTTCCGCCTGCGCTGCTGACCTTCATCGTCCCCAGCACGCTGGTTTTCTTCCCCAGGTTGACAATTTGCAGCGGCAGGAAGTTTGCCTGTCCGGCATACAGCGGGCCAATTGGCTGATAAAAACTGACATCGACATTCGGCAGGCTGTACACCAGCAGAGTAATCACCTGCTCATCGTTGATGGTGTTGCCCTGGTCATCCAGATACGAAAAAGTGACTTTCATCGGATATGCGCCCGGGTTGGTTGAAACATTCACAATCAGTTTTTGGGTTGCAATCAAGGATGCCCCGGGGGCAAAATCGCCCAACGATTGAATATTCGAGGCTTCTACAGGCGCAAAATTGGTAAACTCGCCGCCGCCGCCCGAAACCCCGCCCGGCTGGGGTGTGCCGCCTGGGTTGGAACCTGCCGAACCGCCGCCGACAATCATGGTGACTGCCCGCGCGCTGGCGTTGCCCAGGTTTTGCACTCCCAATTCCAGGCTGAACAGACTGCCCGGCTGCAAAATTTCCACGTTTGACTTGTACGACGTAATCACCAGCTGCGAACGTTTTAGCCCGGTCGGTGTGGCGGTTGCCGCAGGTACGTAATTGCTGGCCTTAACCGGAACGGTCAGACTGAACTTTTCGTTATAGGCCATCCCTTTTTCGTCGTAATAACTGACGGTGACCTCCACCGTCACGGCTGTCTTCCCGGCAAGCGAAGATGTGGCCGTCATTTGCTGACTGGCGTCAGCGCTGCCGCCAGATTCGATTGTTCCAACCACTGTCACGCCGCCCGTCTTGACTGGCGCCAGGTCGCTTGAGCTGAAATTGGCCTGCACGTTGGTTGCGCGTAACTGACCGGCATTTTCGAGCCGTACGACCAGGTTGAAATCTTGTCCATAGCGAATTTCGCCGACGTTGGTACGGTAAGAGCGCACTTGCAATTGCGGGCGCCCAAACACGCTTACCGTTGGAATAGGGGTTGCAGTTGGGGGCGGCGGCGCGGCTATCACCGTAAACGGAGAGAAAACCTGCTCCTCCGGGCTGCTGAGCGGATTGTTAATCACGCGGATGGCATAAGTCCCCGCCGGAATGCCCGCCGGAACGGTGACGACCAGGCTGGTTGTGCTCCAAGACTTAATCGGCAGGTTAATCTCTCCTGGCGAAAGCACGACCGCCACATTGTTGACTTCAAAATCAGTGCCGCTGATGGTCACATCGCTGTCACTGCCATTGCTGACCGTCGCCGGGCTGACCCCGCTGATGGTTGGCGCTACTGCCGCCGCCGGGCTGACCTGTAAGGCCGAAAAGAACAAGCCGACAAGAACAACAAGACTGAACAAAAAATGTTTTTTCGACATTTCAAACTCCACTTTGCGCCGCGTCTGCTTCCGGGCTTTCCAGGCTCGCGCCGCGATAAACGTCCTCGCTGACAATCTTGCCATCGAGGATAAAGATACGATGACTGGCGAAACGCGCCATGCGCGGGTCATGCGTCACCACCAGCACTGTTCGGCCTGATTGGTGCAGTTCTGAAAGCACCTGCATCACACTGCCGCCGCTGCTGGTATCCAGGTTCCCGGTCGGCTCATCGGCCAGGATGAGCATTGGCTCATTGACCAGCGCCCGGGCAATCGCTACCCTTTGCTGCTGACCGCCTGAAAGTTCATTGGGCCGGTGATGACTGCGCTCTGCCAGGCCTACCCGTTCGAGCAGTTCCCGGGCGCGCTGGTCGCGCTGACGCCCCGGAACCCCTGCAAATTGCATCGGAAAAGCCACGTTTTGGACGGCAGTCATGCTCTGAATCAGATTAAACGATTGGAAAATGAAGCCCACCGCTTTGCGCCGAAACAGCGCCAGCTGGTTTTCATCCATGGCATCCAGGCGCTGACCGTTAATTTCAATTTCGCCTTCGCTGGGCCGGTCAAGGCCGCCCAGCAGATACAGCAGGGTGCTTTTGCCCGAACCAGAAGGCCCCATCACCACCGTAAATGACCCGGCAGGAATATCCAAATCAACCCCATCGAGTGCGCGCACGGTGGTGCCGCCCATCTCGAAGTGTTTCTTGAGATTTCGAATCCGAATAAAAGGAGTGTCGTTCATGGTCTAAAAGAAGGGCCGCGTAATCAGCATTCCGCCCAGGGTTTGGCCCAGCATGCCCAGCCCGGCTTGCGCCAGCAGAATTAGAACCAGGACCCCCGCTGCACCCAGGGTAGCCTTGCCGCCCGAAAGGTTGTCTTTTGATTTCAGGCCAATGGCCGTTAAGACGACGTACCAGATGAAAAACAAATCCACCAAACTCAGCGCTTGCCCGGCGAAAATCATCAGCGGCTCACTGCCGCTCACGAACCCCGAAAAGCCCGGACTGCTGATGACCCGTCCTGCTGAGAGCATGAAGACAATTCGCAGAATGTCGCGCAGCGCAAAGGGCAGGCTGGCCCAGGCCACTACTCCCATGGCCGAGGCCATTGTCCCACGCCCGCCCAGCAGGGTCGAGACCAGGTGCAGTAACCCGCTGACAATCAGCCAGCCGAACCACAAACCCGTCAGCGCGCCCACCAGCGGCATGACATACACAAATACCGGACCCTGGGTAGCCTGCTGAGCCTGCATGTAGTTGTTCTGCATCTCCGGGCTCCACCATTGCCAGTCGGGGGGCAGCGGCATTTCACCCATGGCTGCTGCCTGGGCGCGCAAATAGCCCGCTGTAATGGTTTGAGCCGCCAGCGTCAGACTCAAAACCAGCATCGGCAGTCCCCATTGGGCCGGGTCACTGCCAAAGAATAAGCGCGGACGAAACAGCGCACGAAACAGCCGTTGAAATGGATTGCTTTTAAGGGGAATAGCATTTGCTGAAGAAGTTTCGCTCATCTTGTGCCTCGTTGAACAAACGCGAGAATTCTATCACGCATTGGTTTTAGACGCTTAAGCCCGTGTTTTGGTTCCCGGCCTGGTAATAAAAATAAAATTGCGCAACGGCTGCCCATTGGGCATTTGTTGCGCAATCTTCAGGTTTGCAGCACAGTTTTTTAGAACAGGCTTTTGCGTACTTTTTGGCCTGCTTCGGGTGTTGGGTAAGCCTGCATAAACGTATCGGCCTCGCCCAGCAGACGGAAAACCGTCCCAATGACCCCGCGGCGCATCTGACTGCCGCCCTGCGAAGCATGGCAGGCGCTTGCCAGGGTCTTTTTTTCAGAAACAGGCGTATAGTCAACGCGGACATGGGTCGGGAAATTGACATTTGCGAGCGATTCCAGGTCAATATCGCCATTGCGCCCCCATTTTTTGGGGTCCCTGCCAAACAACTTAATCAGCGCCACCGCAAACTTCAAGAACCCGCGCGGAATGGTATGGAAGTAGAGTCGGGCCGGTTGAAACGGCGAGCCTGCTTCGGGGTGGAAGGTTGCCTGCGCCGCTTTTTCAAAGGCCAGCACCGTTGCCTGGTGAATGTGGATGTGGTCAGGGTGTCGGTATCCGCCAATCGGGTCAAAAGTCAAGACCACCTCTGGCTTCAGTTCGCGAATGTAGCGCACAACTTTGGCGGCAACTTCATCAATCGGCGCATTGATTTGCGCCTGAGGGTGCTGGTTGGCTTCCATGCCGGGCATGCCCGAATCACGATAATCGAGAAAAAAGACATCCCGCAAGCCCAGGTGCCCTGCGGCACAGCGCAGTTCGTTTTCGCGCAGTTCGGCAATCGAGTTATAGCCGTTCAGGTAATGCTCATCGACAGTTCCGGCTTCGCCGCGCGTGGCGCAAACCAGATAAACGTGATGTCCCTGGCTGGCGTATAGCGCCAGGGTGCCGCCCATGCCAAAGGATTCATCGTCGGGGTGAGCCAGGACGGCCAGGATGGTTTTTTGATCGCTCATGGGTGCTCCAGAAAAATGACCAGAAAATGATGACAACAAACCGCAAAACTTCAATTTAGATAATTCGTCTCCATTATAATTAGCCTATCTTAACATTTTGTCAGAAAACGGAGACGCCATGAAATTCGAGACCCTTGCCATTCATGCCGGGCAGACTCCTGACCCACAGACTGGGGCGGTCATGACCCCCATCTACCAGACCTCCACCTATCTTCAGGATGGAGTCGGTAAGCCGCGCAATGGTTATGAGTATTCGCGTACCCAAAACCCAACCCGCAAAGCCTTGCAAGACTGCCTGGCCGCGCTCGAAGCGGGCAATTTTGGTTTTGCCTTTGCCTCTGGCCTGGCCGCAACCAATACGGTCATGCAGCTGCTTTCGAGCGGCGACCATGTTTTGGCTGGCAACGATGTCTATGGCGGCACTTTTCGACAATTTGAGAAGATTCACCGCCGCTTTGGTCTTGATTTTACCTATGTGGATACCACCGACCCCGAGAACGTCGCCGAGGCGCTGACACCCGCGACTCGTATCGTCTGGCTGGAGACGCCGACCAACCCGCTGCTTTCTGTCACCGACATTCGCGCAGTGGCCGAGGTGGTCAAGGCCCACCCGGCCAGGCCGCTGCTGGTCGTGGACAATACCTTTGCGACCCCGTACCTTCAGCGGCCCCTCGAACTGGGCGCCGATGTAGTGGTTCACTCGATGACCAAATACCTGGGCGGTCATTCGGACGTGGTTGCCGGGGCGGTGGTCGTCCGCGACCCGGCCCTGGCCGAGCGGATTGCCTTTTTGCAAAATGCTTCTGGCGCCGTGCCTGGCCCAATGGATAGTTTCCTGGTCTTGCGCGGCATCAAGACTTTGCCAGTGCGCATGGAGCGGCACGCCCAATCCGCTTTGCGTATAGCAATTATGCTTGAAGCCCATCCAAAGGTAGAGCGGGTTTTCTATCCGTTTCTCGATTCTCATCCGCAAACGGGAATTGCCCGGGCGCAAATGCGCAACGGCGGCGGCATGATTTCTTTCACCCTGAAAGGGGGCCGCGAGGCAGCGGTGCGCCTGGCCGAAGCCACCCAAATCTTTGCCCTGGCCGAATCGCTGGGCGGGGTCGAATCACTCATCGAAGTTCCTGCCGCGATGACCCATCTCTCCACCCAGGGCTCACAGCTCGAAGTCCCTGCCAACCTGGTGCGCCTTTCAGTTGGCATTGAGCACGTGGACGATTTGATCGCCGACCTCGAAACCGCTCTGCAAGCCGCCTGACCTGCTGACTTTTTAAGAATTTTTTAAGAATTGGGGCTTGACATTTCTTTTTGCGTATGCAATAATATCGGTAACGATACCGGAAAGGATACCGGCATGGTTGCCGAACTTCCGGCTTTTCCAGTGATTGTTCACAGGAACCTGATATGCGCAAAAAGAGCCAGACAGTCACCATTCAAGATGTTGCCAGGGCCGCGGGGGTCTCGGTTTCGACGGTTTCGCGGGTGCTGAACGGCAAGGTGGATGTCGCCAGCGATACCCAGACGCACATTCTGGATGTGATTGAGAAGCTGGGGTACACCAGCAACCTGGCGGCCCGCAGTATGCGCAGTTTCAGAACCAACCTGATTGGCCTGATTATGCCCGACATCGCGTTTCCGTATGCGATTGAGGTAATGAAGGGGGTCAACCGGGCGATTGCCGAATCAGAGTATGATTTACTGGTTTATACGACGGGGGATGTACGCAAACATGGCACCGCACTTCATGAACAAAAATATGTTTCTTTGCTCAACAACTCAATTACCGATGGTGTTCTGGTCGTAGCCCCGGCGGCCTCAGAATTTCACTCTGCAGGGCCGCTTGTGTCGGTGGATCCCTCGGTAATCAACCCCAGTTATCCGGCGGTTCACGCCACCAACTACCAGGGCGCAATGGATGCAATGCGCTATCTGCTTGACCTGGGACATCGGCGGATTGGCTTTATCGGTGGGCGCGCCGAATTGGGCAGCGCTGCGCGGCGCTTGCAAGCCTACCGGGACGCCCTTGAGCAGGCTGGCCTGCCGCTTGATGAGTCTTTGGTGACGGCGGGTGACTTTACCACCGAGACGGGTATTCGCTGTGCCCGGCAACTCCTCAGCCTCGACCCCCGGCCAACGGCCATTTTTGCCTCAAACGACCAGACCGCGATTGGGGTTTTTCACGTGGCCACTGAGTTGGGCTTGCGAATTCCTGAAGACCTTTCGGTGGTTGGTTTCGACAACATTCCTGATGCCGCCTATCTCAACCTGACGACAGTTGACCAGTTTATTGGTGAAATGGGCTATGTCGCAACCAACATGCTGATTGCTTTGATTAACGGAGAAACACTCCCTGAACAGACTCGCCGGGTGCCGACCAAACTGGTCGTGCGCGGTTCTTGTAAGATGCTGCAACCTGAAAATCAGGTCGCAGGCTAGAACCTTTTTATTTTTTGCGTTTTCCGGTATCGTTACCGGAAAACGCAACCCGAAAGGAGGTGAGTAACATCAACCTTTGTAAAAAATGCAGGCTTTCCTGCCCGTGAAGACAAAGGAAAACCTGCAAGTGCTGTTCGGAGCGCTGCTCCAAACCTTGTTAGTATACCTGATTCTGATATCCAGAAGGAGAAGAACATGTTTCGCAAGATTTCTGCTCTCTTGAGCGTTTTGCTTGTCCTCTCGTTTGCCCTGGCCGCTTGCGGCGCCCCGGCTGCTGAAACGCCTGCGCCGGCTGCCCCTCCCTCATCCGACAGTGGTGGTGATCAGCCCGCCGCTCCTGCCGATAGCGGCTCTTCGGACAAGAAAGTCGTTATTACCTGGTGGCACATCTCGACTGCCGAAGATCACAAGGCTGTCTGGCAAAAACTGGCCGATGAATACATGGCCGCGCACCCGAACGTCACCATTGAAATCTCTGTCCTCGAAAACGAAGCCTTCAAGACCAAACTGACGACCGTTATGCAGTCTGGCAACCCGCCTGACCTGTTCCAGAGCTGGGGCGGCGGCGTTATGAATGAATATGCCCGCGCTGGTTTGCTCAAAGACATTACCGCTGACCTGGATGCTGATGGCGGCGCCTGGCGCAACACCTTCTCGCCTGGCGCGCTGGGTGTCTATTCGCTGGATGGCAAGAACTACGGCGTGCCGTGGGATATGGGCATGGTTGGTTTCTGGTACAACAAAGACTTGTTTGCCCAGGCTGGCATTACCACCCCGCCCGCGACCTGGCCCGAGCTGCTCGATGCTGTCAAAGCCCTCAAGGCTGCTGGCATCACCCCGATTGCCCTGGGTGAAGGCGATAAATGGCCTGGTC
>CAZNCT010000054.1:20662-21222 GCA_964571615.1 uncultured Anaerolinea sp.
TTTGCGGTGGTGAAGGCTTCCAGAAGGCTGCTGCCCGCACGGGTTCTTTCACTGACCCCTGCTTCGTTGAAGCCGCAAACAAACTGCTCGAACTGAATGCGCTCGAACCCTTCCAGGAAGGCTACCTCGGCGCAACCTATGGCGACCAGGCGACCCTGATGGGCAACGGCAAAGCCGCCATGGAATTGATGGGCCAGTGGGCGCCCCCTGTCCAAAAAGATAACAGCGAAGACAAGCAGGGCATTGGCGACAAACTCGGCTTCTTCCCCTTCCCGGCGGTTCCTGGTGGCGCTGGCGACCCGTTTGATGCCTTTGGTGGCGGGAACGGTTTTGCTGTCGGCAAGAATGCGCCCCCCGAAGCGGTCGATTTCCTGAAGTACCTGACCCGCGCCGAATCGCAGGTTCAACTGGCTGAAATCAATGTTGCCATCCCGGTCGTCAAGGGCGGTGAAGCCGGTCTCTCTGACCCGTTGATGATTGCCCTGCAGCAGACGCTGTCCAAGGCCAAGTACTTCCAGCTGTACTACGATCAGGCTCTGCCTCCGGCGGTTGGTTCTGTC
>CAZNCT010000055.1:0-5557 GCA_964571615.1 uncultured Anaerolinea sp.
TCGGAACACCTGAGCAAAAGCGAGCAGGCCTCCTTCAAAGAACTGATTCGCGGCGCAAAAACCCGGCTCGAGGTGGTCGTCACCTTCCTGGCGATGCTCGAACTCATCAAACGCTACCGCGTCGCCGCCCGCCAGGAGACGTTATTCGGCGACATCGAAATCCAGCGCGATGACTGGCAGCCGGAAGAAGAGTTTGAACTTGAGTTTGAGTAACTCAACCGTCCACTTCCCCCGCCGCCCTTAGGCCCGAAAGATACGCCCCGTGCACCGTCGCGGGGTGTTTTTTGTGGGTATGCTCACCCGCAAAAAAGAGCGTCCTGCCAACCGGCGCCGCCAGGGTATCGTAATCGTCCGGCGAAGCGCCGGGCATCAGCGAGGAATACGAGCCACGCGCAAACGGGTCACTGCCCCAGCGCGTCACCAGCCAGCCGCGCGGCGGCGGCACGTCGGCGCCATAGATGCGCCGCAAAACCGCCAGCGCCCCAGCCAGCACCTGCTCATCCGTCCATGCTTCGATTTCGAGGCCGAACCCGCCCGCGTTGAAACCGAGCAAAACCGGCGCGCCCACCAGCGGCGCAAGGTTGAGCCACTCGCACCACTCGCCCTTGCGCTCCGAAACATACCCGAGCAGGTGGGCATCGCGCTCCCAAAAGACCTGCTCAAACTGCAAATAAACCTTGTTGAGCACCCCAAAGCCCATCCGCGCCATGGCGCGGCGTTTTTCGGCGGGCAAGGGCGGATTAAAGGAGATGTCCTGACCTTTGAGCACCCCCAACGGCAGGGCGACCACTGCTTTATCGGCTTCAAACCCGCCCCGGTCGGTCTGGACGCGGACTCCCGAGGGGCCTGCTTCCACGCTGCGGACGATATGCCCGGGCCGGATGTCCAACCCGTCCGCCAGGTGGCTGACAAGCTGCCCGTACCCGCCGGGGAAGATGACATCCCCACCGCCGTAATCGTCCGCGCTGTCGAACCAGTAGAGTGAAAGGTCAGCCACATCGGCGGCGTATTCGTGTTCGATGGCGGTATTGACGGCATACCAGGCTTTGCGCAGGGTCGCGGCGGACAGGTTTTCGGCGCGCAAATAGGCTTCGAGGGCGGCTTGCAGGGAAGTGTCGTTATCAAACGATTCCTGCCATTCGGCAATTCGTTCTTCGAGCGTTTCGAGAATTTCGTCAATTTCGGCGTCTTCGCGGGCTGAGAGTTCGCGGCCATCGCTGGCGTAGCGGGTGATGTTGTCGTAATCGGTTCGGACGCGCTTTGCGCCTGCTTCATCGGCCAGTTTGCTAAGCGGGTTGCCGTTTGTGCCGTGAATCCAGCTTGCGCCCAGGTCGAGCGGCAAGCCGAGGGAGGTATCCGTCCAGGTGCGGCCGCCGATTCGGTCGCGGGCCTCGAGGACGATGACGCTGTATCCGCGCCGGGTCAGTTCGCGGGCGGCGGAAAGGCCCGCCATGCCCGCGCCCAGCACCAGCACATCGGCGCGGCGGCTGTCAGACGCTGGAGCGGCGGGGGTTGCCGAAGCGGCCACAGCCAGAGAACCCGGTTTGGGCGTAGCGGGCAGTCCATTTGACGGCGAGACAGGCAGCGGGGCGCAGCGAACGAGCAAGAGTCCGCCCAGGCTGGCGGCCATCAATTTCAGGGTGTCGCGTCTCGAGAGCATGAAAAATCGGTCCTTTTTCTTAAATCAAAACGCGCAAGGCTTTGGTGTGCCTTGCGCGTTGGGTTTTACTTGTTTTTGAGCAGGATGGTGACCTTGCGGGCCGGGTCTTCGCCGATGCTTTCACTGGTGACATCGGGGTGGTCGCGCAGTTCGAGGTGGATGATGCGCCGTTCGGCGGAGGACATCGGTTCGAGCACCTGGCGTTTGCCGGTGCGGATGGCCTGTTCGGCCATGCGGCGGGCGAGCTGGCGCAGTTGCTTTTCGCGGCGGGCGCGGTAGCCTTCGACATCCACAACAACCTGCACCCAGCGCTGGGCTTCTTTGCTGACAATCAGGCCAAGGATGTATTGCAGGGCGTTGAGGGTCTCGGCGCGGCGGCCAATCAGAATGGAAAGGTCATCGCCGTGAATATCAATCAGGATGGGGGTCTCACCGTGCTCATCGGTTTCTCCGTAGGCAGCGCTGACCCGGGCGGGGAGTTTCATCTTGGCCAGCAGTTCGCGGGCGGTGTTGGCGCTGAATTCGAGCAGCGGGTCAGCATTCACCGGCGCATCCGGGGAGTGGGCTTCGGCCACCCGCTCCGATTCGGATTCGGCATTCTTCAGGCTCAGACGCACCCGAACCTGACGGGCGCCAAAACCGAGAAAACCGCGATTGCCCTCATCGAGCACTTCCAGGTCTACCTGCTCGGCAGTGACACCCAATTGCTCGAGGCCGCGAGCCAGGGCTTCTTCAATGGAGGGGGCGATAACTTCAAGGGTTGTACGTTCCATAAAAAATTTCCCCTATTTTTTTGATTTTTTGCCAGATGCAGGCTGCTTGGCCGGGGCCCCAAAACTGAACAGATTGGCCCAATTAACTTTGCCAAGTGCGGCATATTGCACAATGCCCGCGAGGTTGCTGGTGATGAAATAAACGGCCAGGCCCGAGGCAAACTGAAGCGAGAACCAGAAAAGCATCAGGGGCATGTAAATTCCCATCATCTGGCCCATTTGGGCGGCCTGGTCGTTGGGGTTGGCCGAGGGCATCACTGTCAGCTTGGTCTGAATGTAGGTGGTCAGGCCAACAATAATTGCCAGGGTCGGGATGCCGCCAAAAGCGCTAAACGGGGCCAGGTCTGCCAGGATGCGTTCAGGCTGGCCGAGGTTCATCCACAAAAACTGGTTGTTGATAGGCAGGAGAGCGTGTAGAGAAGCAGCGGGCAGTAAGTCTCCCAGCCAGGGGTAGATACTGCGTACCAGGTCAACCAGCTGTAAGGGTGAAACACCCATCACCCGGTTGATGGACTGATAAAGACCAATGATGATTGGAAATTGAATCAGGGTTGGCAAGCAGGAACCAAGCGGGTTAACACCCTGTTCCTTGTAGATGCGCATCTGCTCCTGAGCAAGTTTTTCTTTGTCATCTTTGTACTTGGCCTGAATTTTCTGCCACTCTTCCGATTGCATCAACTCCTGCATTTTGGCGCTCGATTTAATCTGGTTCGCCATGAAGGGATGGGTAGCCAGTTTGATAACAATCGTAAACAGAATGATGGCAATCCCAAAATTTCCAACAAAGGCATAAATCAAAAGCAACAGGTTGGTCATTGGGTTGACAATCAGCATATCCCACATAAGGTTACTCCTAGACTACGGTTTGAACGTCCAGCGCTGGGCGCCATTGACATCAAACGCCACCACGAGATAATCGCCATGCAACGGGGCAATCAAAATGGTGCTCCCAGCCAGCACGGGAGCGGAAACCAGTTTGCCTTTCAGGTCAGCCTGCCAGAGCGGCGAACCATCGGTAGAAAGGGCCTGCACGCGCCCGGTTTCGGTAACATAGACAACCTTACCATCAAAAACCAGTGGGCTGGCAATAATGGCGCCTGCTTCAGGGCGCTGCCAGCGGATGGTGCCATTTTCGGCTTGCAACGCATACAGACGGCCTTCGTGACCCACCATTGTGCCGACATACAGGCTGCCCTGTTCGAGGGCTGCAGCGCCCCAAATGCTGCCTTCCAGTTGTTGTTTCCAGAGAATTTTGCCGCTGGCGGCTTCGAGAGCATAAAATTCGCCGCTCAGGGTGCCCACATACAGGCTGCCAGTTTCATCGAGGGTCAGGACTGCGATGACAGGCGCGCCGAGTTCCTGTTTCCAGGCCTGGGTTCCGGTGGCCGGGTCAAGGGCGTAAATTTCGCCGTCCATATTTGGCAGGAAAATCAGGCGGCCATCAGAAATCGGGCGGGTCAGCAAGCCATACGAAGAGAGTGTAACCGACCAGAGTTGGTTGCCGCGTAAATCAAGCGCATAAAGAATACCATCTCCGCCAGGGGCGTAGATGCCAGACTCAAGTGCAAGTGCACCGGCAATCCAGGTGCCTTTTGATTTGTCAAATGTCCAACGAACGCTGCCGGTTTGGGGGTCAATGCTAAACAGGCTGTGCTGAGATGGGTGTGAGTTGGGTAAAATCATTTGCCCGTCAGCCGTCAGCGCAACCGGGGCAAACAGATTGAGTTCGCCGTTGGTTTCTTTTGGAAACCGCAGAGGCTGGTCTCCAAGGCGGACTTCCTGTCCGCTGGTGGTGTTGATGGCGTAAACGTGCAGACCTTCAGAGAGATACAAGGTTTCATCCTGAACCACAAGCCCAGGGAAATTTTGCATGGTGGTTGCAGTGCCACAAGCGCTCAAGAGGAGCGCCAGCAAGGCCACCATCAGGGGCAGAATAAGGCGTCGAAACTTCATCGAAACTCCTAAGGAACAGGGTCAACCCCGCCAGGGTTGAAAGGATTGCAACGCAGAACCCGCCAGAAGGCCATCCAACCGCCTTTTAAGACGCCATACTTGTAAATGGCCTGATAGCCGTAATGTGAGCAAGATGGATAGAAGCGGCAGGTATTGGGCGGCATAGCCTTTGAAAGAGTCGCCTGATAAAGGCGAATGAGGGCCAGCAACGCCAGGCGGGGCCAGTAAAGAATACCGCGCGGCAAATCGCGCAAGCGCGGCTCATTCGGATATTCGTGCGGCAGGTAATATTGTCCCATTAATCTCAGCACTCTCGGGCCGGTAAAGATTGGCACGCCGTAACAGACCTGTCACCGCTTTGCGGATGGAGACAAAATCGGCCTGCAAAAGGGGCTGGCGGGCAATCAGAACCAGGTCGCGGCCAGGTGCAAGGGCGGGTAACTCCGGGCGGATGGCCTCGCGCAACAAGCGTTTGGCGCGATTGCGCTGTACGGCGCCTCCGAGGGAACGCCCGGCGGCGACCCCCACCCGCAGACCGGGTTCCCCCGAGACCAGCGCAATCAACACAACAAGCGGGTGCGCGAAAGACTTGCCAGTGTTCCGCACCCGCTTGAAATCAGTGGACCGGGTCAGTCGAAAACGACGCTGCACCCATCCCTCGCTTTTAGCAACGGCGAACGCCGTCGCAGCCTACCAACGCACCTTTTTGACGTGGTTGTTGGAAGTCACCGCGAGTTTGGCGCGGCCCCGCTGACGGCGGCGCTTCAATACGTCGCGTCCATCTGCAGTAGCCATGCGAGCGCGAAAACCGTGCACACGCACGCGGCGCCGAATTCTTGGTTGGTAAGTACGTTTTGTAGCCATGCAAAATCCTCACAATCAAAGAATAAGAACAAAAATGCGCCGAAGCGCAAACGGCACGACATTATACCGTAAACAAACTGAAGTGGGAAGTGAAAATCGCCCCGGTTTGGGCATCAACTGGTCTGTTTCAAAGGCGCCTGCACAAAGAAGGTACTGCCCTGTCCCAACTGGCTTTCAAGCCAGACCTTGCCGCCGTGCCGTTCGACAATGGAACGCACAATCGCCAGGCCCAGCCCAGAGCCTTTTTGTTCACGGGCTTCACGCTGACCGCCGCGATAGAATTTCTCAAACAAACGCGGCTGGTCAG
>CAZNCT010000055.1:5567-21200 GCA_964571615.1 uncultured Anaerolinea sp.
CCAATGCCGGTATCTTGAACTTCAAAGTAGAACGTATCCGCCGAGACACGCGCACGAACCATCACGCGGCCATCGCGGGGGGTGTATTTGATGGCGTTTTCGACCAGGTTGTAAAGCGCCTGCTGGAAAAGCGCTCCGTCGGCTTCGATGAGCGGGGTGCGGTCTTCGGGCATTTCCACACTCAGGGCAATATTTTTCTGCGAGGCCTGCAGTTGTAATGTACTGGTGACGCGCTCGACAATATCAAACACCGGCGTGGTCTCCAGTTGCAGGCCCACCCCCACTTCGATACGCCCGAGGTCGAGCAGATTGTTGACCAGGCGGGCCATGCTCTCAACACCGATGATGATTTTCTTGACATAACCCTGCTGCTGTTCGTTCAACTCTCCGACCATCTCAAGCATGGTGGCATAGCCGCGCATCAAGGTCAGCGGTGAGCGCAGGTCGTGGCTGACGGTGTTGACGAATTCCGTCTTCATGGTGTCGAGTTCTTTGAAGTGCGTGACATCGCGCAAGATGCAAACTCGACCCACCAGGCGGCCATCGGCCAGCACCGGCGAGGCAGTTGCCAGATAGACCTGTCCATTGGCAACCGTGACTTCGGCAGAAAGCTTATCGGGCGAGGAGACCTGCAAAATATCCAGCAGGGACTTGTGACTGAGGACACGCTCAATCGGTTGGCCCTGTCCCGAACCGACCCCCTCGCCCAGGGTTTGCGAGGCCGCCGGGTTTGCCAACAAGAGGCGGTTGAGATGGTCGGTCACCAGCACCGGGTCGGGCGTAGAGGCCAGAATAGCAGCCAGACGCTGACGGCCCACCTCCGCCGAAAGAAAGAGGTGATTGTTGGAGGCCGCCAGAGCAGCCTGCCCGGCCAGGGTAGCCAGGAAACGCACATCTGATTCGGAGAACAGGCGCGGCTGGTCGTAGGCAACCCATAAAGCCCCATACTGGCGGTTTTCATGCCGCAAGGGGAACGCCACCAGCGAAGCCGGAGCGGGCTGACCAGCCGGAATGCCAAACGAGCGGGCGCGGGCCACGTTGGTGACGATAATCTTCTCCTGCTGTTTGGTCATTTCAAGAATCTGACCATCGAGGTAGGCGTATTTATCACGCGATGGCCCGAGCGCAAACAACGAGGGGACATCCCGTTCGGTATCTTGCAGACTGGCCTGAGTAAGCACCACGCGCACCGCGCTGGCGCCAGTCGCTAAAAGGGCTTCGAGCACCGGTTCAACCGCGTCGGCCATGTCGAGGCTGGAGGCCACCCCCTGGCTGACCAGCAAGAGACGGTTCAATTCTTCAAGCCGCAGTTGCAGGCTGGAACGCATTTGCTCAAACGAGCGGCGCAACTGACCGACTTCATCCACCCCTTCCACGGGCAGGGGATGGTCAAGCTGGCCCTGGGCAATACGCACGGCTTCGCTGGCCAGGGTTTGCATGGAACTGGTGACAGATTTCAGGCCAATCTTGAGCGAGAGCAGCGAGACCACTGCCAGGGCCAGAATCATCAACGAAAGCGGCGCGGCAATCGAAAGAGCCAGTTGCTGGGCCTGTTGGGCCGGAATGGTCAAGACCACTGCCCAGGGCCGCCCCAGAGCAGGCTGATAATAGACCAGGTTGCGTGTTCCGTTGGGAGAGGTGTCATCAAAAAAGGCGGCTTCAGAACGTATCTGCCCCGAATAAGGGGTCATCACCGCCGATGGCAGGCCGTGATAAATAATCGTGCTGTTTTCGTCCAGCAAAATGCCTTCACCGCCCAATTCACGAATACGTTTCAGGCTGTTGACCAGCGGCTGGGTGAAGGGATTGGTATCGAGGCTGGTGCGGGCCACCAGGACTCGGGTCGGGTTGGAGGCTTCGGGCGATTGGATGCCAATCACAAATGAAACCCGGGCAGCCTGTCCGTTTTCAACCGGTGGGATGGTGTAAGTCTGGCTGAGAACGCCGCTGGCAGCCAGGGCCAGGCCAGCAAATTCCTGGGGGGCAAGCAGCTGCTCGCGCACATCTCCGGGCGGGTAAACACCCACCAGACGGCCATCGGCGGCCTCCACCACCATCAGCTGGTCAAAGAAAGGCACCGAGCGAATTTGCTCCGCAAGCGCGTTATTGACCTGCACCGAGTCAGAGACCCGCAGGTCGGGCGAGCGGGCAAACTGAGCCGCCAGATTTTGGCCGGTTTCGAGAAAGAACGGCACGCTCTCGGCGGCCAGTTCGGCATTGCCCTGCATACGGGTTTGCAGCATCTGCCGCGCGGCGGCGCCTGCAACCAGCCAGTCACCAATCAGCAGCGCCACCAGCAGAGAGGTAATCAGGGTTCCGGTGCCGAGCAAAAAGCGCGCTTCAAGGCTGCGCTCATCGGGCGAGGGCTGTAAGGGCAGGCGGCGGCCCCAGGCCCCCGGAAAAGCCAGTGCCAGGGCCTGGGCAAAAATTCCGCTGGCAAACATTTCACCCACAAAAGCCAGGGCCGCAGACTGGGCCTGGGCCAGGGCATAATCGAGACGGGTCGCAATCGCGCCGGAGGCCAGCATGAACGAATCGAGCACAAACAGCAGGCCGTAGGGCAGGGTCAAAATCAGAGCGGCGGTTAGGGGTTCGCGCAACAGGCGGTAAGGCCAGGTGCGAAAACGCTGACGTACCGAAACGCTGAACAAAGCCGCCAG
This sequence comes from uncultured Anaerolinea sp., assembly GCA_964571615.1. Taxonomy (GTDB): domain Bacteria; phylum Chloroflexota; class Anaerolineae; order Anaerolineales; family Villigracilaceae; genus UBA8950. Next base: position 8,228 of record CAZNCT010000055.1, read on the forward strand.
AAGCGCAGTTTCGAGCGGGGTGAAAACCGACTGGGTATCGAGCGCCAGGCGCACCAGACCACCCACAAAGCCAACCAGGGCCGCTGAAACAGGCCCAAACAGCCCGCCAGCCAGCATCCAGGGCAGGGCCGAGAGCGCCATCAGCGCCGGGCCGCGCGGTTCTTGCGGAATGCCAGGCGGCGGCAAGGCTGTGCCTGCCGGCAGACGCAAACCGATGAAGTTATTGGCAAACAGGGCAAAAAGTGCCAGAGAAAGCAGCCACCCCCAGGTGCGCGAATCCCATAGGGATTGAAAATTTTTCCAGGTGACCAGCAGATAAACCAACAGCCCCAACAGGACAAACCACCACAACCAGCCCAGCGGGGATGGCCAGAGCGGAGGGAGAAAAGCGCCTTGAAAGAGGGTCAGTATCGCGTCCATGCCGGTCAGGGCTTGCGAAGAGGAGGGGATAACAGGTTCATTATAGCACGGCGCGCCAGATGCGCAACTTGGCTACACCCCAGGAGGCTGGGCGTAGACTCCGCGATACGATTCGGGCAGGAGTTGGGCAATCGCATACATGACCATATCGACATTAGCCTGGCGGGACTGGCGGCGGGCCTCGCCCCGGCCCTCAACGGGCGGCAGTTGAATGGGCTGACCCACCCGCAGGGTGAGTGTTGGGCGTTCACCACGCAGGGCGCGCTTGAAGAAGTCGGAGGTTGTTCCGATAATGCCGACCGGCAGGACGGGCGCGCCGGTCTCTTCGACAATGAAAGCCAGCCCAGGGCGCGCGCGGCGCATCGCCGGGACTTTGGTACGCCCGCCTTCGGGCGAAATCAGGAGCGGGTAGCCTGATCGCAGGACGGTAATCACACGCTCGAGGGCCTGGCGATCATATTCGCCGCGATGGACGGGAATGCCGCCAAACAGCCGCACCAGGATATTTTGTCCAAACCCGGCCCGCTGCCAGATGTCTGATGCGCCCAAGGCCTCGATGTTTTCGGGCCAGAAGGTGAGCAAGAAAGGCGGGTCAAAGGTCGAGACGTGATTGAAGGCGGCCACATAGACCCCGCCGCTGGGCACATTTTCTAACCCTTCTAATTCGACCCGCGCCAGCAGATGAAACAGGCCGCGAAAAACAGGGCGCATCAGGGTGCGCGCCAGGCGGTTGAGCAGCGGGGGGCGATAACGGTCTAACGCTTGCATAAGGACAGGGCTTTTTGGAAGACCTGGTCGGCGTTGAGTTTGTCGGAGTCAATCAGAACGGCATCGGGGGCCGGTTTAAGGGGAGCCACGTCACGGGTGGAATCGATCCGGTCGCGCTCGTTGACCTTGGCCAGGATTTCTTCAAAGTCGGCGGGGGCGCCTCTTTGACGGTTCTCTTCATAGCGGCGGCGAGCGCGTTCCCCAGCCGAAGCATCGAGATAAATTTTGACATCGGCTTCGGGCAAGACAACCGTGCCGATATCGCGCCCAACCATGACGACCCGCCCACGCAGGCCGATGCGGCGCTGCTGCATCGTCAGGGCAGCGCGCACCCCAGGGTAGGCGGCAACAATTGAGACGTTGGCATCCACTTCGGGCTTGCGAATCTCCCAGGTGATGTCCTGGCCATCTACAACGATGTCGCACGGGCGGCCATCTTCAAAAGAGGCGGGTGAGACTTCGATGGGAACGTCTTCAGCCAGGCGGGTGACAGCGGCTTCATCGCTCAGGGCTAGGCCGCGCTGAAGCGCCAGCCAGGTGACGGCGCGGTACATCAGGCCGGTATCAAAGTACAGGTAGCCAAGCGCTTCGGCCAGGCGAAACCCGAGGGTAGATTTGCCCGAAGCCGCCGGGCCGTCAATTGCAATAATGCACAAATCGGACATACAAAGAAAGTTGCACCTTTCAGGGAGTAGTGTTCTGCGAATCGGGAAACAGGTCGGTACGGGCCCACAGAAGCAGGGTTTCCTGGCCTTGCGGCAGGTCATGATTGACCAGCCAGCGCAGCCAATCAGGCAGGATGGCCTGCTCCCAGGCCGGGTAGGCGCGCCAGGGCATGAGCGCGCCACGATAAGCCGACTCAAGTTCGGGGGGGATGGCCGTGCTGGGCGTCAGAATGAGTTCGGGATTGGAGTCAAAAGAGACCGCCTGGGCGCTGATGACGCGCCAATCGCGGAAAAGCCAGCGCAGGGCCGGGGAATCGAGATTGACGAGCATGACATTCAGGGCCGCGTTACTGCCGCGCCCCAGTTGTGAAAGCTCGTTGGCTTGTTCGAGCAAAATGCCCAAAGCCGGGGCCTGCGGACTGGGCGGCCACATTTCCACGCTCGGGCGGGGCCGCAGTTGAGCGGAAAAAGAGGCCATTGCCAGGCTATAAACTGCCAGCACCGCCAACCCGCCCCAGGCAAAGCCCTGAAAAGCAGAGCGGGCCGACCAGCCAAAGGCTACCAGGACAACGCTCAGGCCAAGCAAGGCCAGGGCGCTGAAGGCAAAAACCCAACTCCAGAGTACGCCATTGGGGTCAAAAGTAACCAGGGCGGCCCGCAAGACATTGAGCCAGGCAAAGGTGAGCAGGGTAACGGTCAGAACCGTCATACCGAGGGTTTCCCACAGGCCATTTGAAACCGTCACCGGGCGCAGTTCAAACGTATCTTCAGTGGTCGCGAGGGTTTGCAATTCGACCACCGGGGCAATCGGGGTCAGCCAGCGCACAATCTCAAAAGAGGCTAAAGCCCAGAGCGGAATTAAGGCCCAGAGCACATCCAACACCTGGCGCGAGGGCAAGAGGACAGCCAGAAGCAAGGCCGAAAACAGCCAAAGCCCGAGCAAGATGACCCGCTCATCGCGCCCGGCGGGCAGACGCAGCAGGGTGATGAGCGCCAGCACAAGGGCCGGAAACTGGTAAAACAAGACCGCCGCCAGGGGCAGCCAGAAAGGGCCGCCAGCAGCAGGCGCCCCAAACAGACCGGTCAGGGCAGCCAGCCCGGCGCCCAATCCGCCGGGGGCCAGCAAGAAGAGACTGCCCGCCAGCAGATAAACGCCAACCGCATAAGCAAGCGCCGGGCGCAGGCGGGAGGTTTCCAGCGAGAGCGAAAATTCGGGCATCAGCAGACGGGCAAGGGCATAGGTGAGCAACAGGCCCCCCAGTCCAACCCAAAAAGCGCTGCCCGAAAGCAGGGCCAGGCCCGCCAGCGCACCAGCCAGGCGGTTTGAACCATTGCGCCACAGGCCCCAGGCCAGCAGGGAGAAAGTCAGCGCAAAGATTGGGCTGCCTGCCAGGCGCGAGGCAGCCAACAAGCCCGGCTCAAAAGCCAGCAAAAAGGCCAGCGCCAGGGCGGGTTTTGCGCCGAGCCGGTCACGGAAGAAGTAGGGGGCCAGCACCAGGAAAGCCCCAGCCAGGGCAGGCGCCAGGCGGGCCGAGAAATTGGTGGCCTGAAGCAGGAAGAAAGACAAGGCCGTCAGATTGACGTAAGCCGGATTGGGGCCAAACTCAACCGCCTGACCACGCACCAGACCAAGCGCCTGCAAAGCCCAACCGGCCTCGAAATCAGAAAGCGGCACTTCACCCAGGCGCAGCAGGCGCAGAGCCAGGGCCAGCAAGAAAGCCAATCCAAACCAGAGTTTTGCGTTTTTCAGGTTGAAATCCATGACGCTAATTTTACCTTACGGTTTTTCAGGAACAAAATAAACCACAGTATTGCCCGCCCTGAAAATCTCGGGCAGGTTCGACAAATTCGACTCATTGACGCGATAAGTACGGCGCTCCAACTCACCGACCACCACATAACGGATGTTGTAGCGGGCCAAAATCTCGCTGGCCTGCGCCCACGAAGGCGTCTCATACAGGGTACGCATATCGGCCTCGCGCCCGGCGGTTTGGCGGTCGCCGCCGCGCCACTGCCACTGATGCCAGCCCCAGCCAATCACATTCTGAAAGCCAGAATGGGTGGCGATGCGGGCATACTCGCTATAACTGCCGCCCACCGCCTCGGCCACCACCCCCAGCGGCTGGGTATTCAGAAAAGCCACAACGGCGGCATCTTCGGGGGCGTAACGTTCCAGGTAAGCCGAAGCATCGAGGCCGGGTTCGGGGGTTTTGAAGTCATTAACCCGGTCGGGCAGGCTGAACCAGGGATAGGCCAGGCTCATCAGCAAAACGGCAAGCAACGCCAGGCGCGCCAGCCAGCCAGCCAGGCCGCGCGCGGCACCCAAAATGGTCACAAAAGCGAAGGCCGAAACCAGCGCCCAGAGCGTCCAGGCCTGGTAGTAGAACTTGAAAACCGTGTTCATGCGTGTCCCGAAACCATCACGCAGGTAAACAAACTCGGGGGCCAGCACCAGCAGGCCGCCAATCAGCACCATGGCAAGCAGAAAGGGGAGCGGAATCTGGCCCGAGGCGGGCACAACATCGGCGGGGTTAGTCTGCGCCCCAGCATCTTCCTCCAGCGGAGCAGGCCCCGCCTCGGCTCGGGTCGCCGCCAAATAGGCGCTTGTCCAGGCAATCAGGGCCACCAGGGTCAGCAATCCGCCAGCGAATAGGAAACGCCGGGCCGCAGCAGCCTGGAGCACTTCCCAAACGGTGGTCAGGCCCTGGGAGTTGATGAAGGCCCGCCCAACATCGGTATTGGCGACCACCAGCCCCATCAAGAGCGAGAGCAGAGCCAGAAAAGCCGTCAGGGCGAGGGTCAGCCCGAGACCCAGCCGCAGGTTGGCGGGCAACTCCGGGCGCAGATGGGCCAGGAAGAGGAAAAGCGGCACAAAGAGCGAGCCAAACATCATCCACAGATAGGCGCCACGGGTCGGGAAAATGATGTTGGGCAAAATGCCGCCCGCCTGGGAGGAAAATCCCAGGTAAAACGGAAAATACAACAGCACAGCGGCAACAGCCAGCAGAATGCCAGTGACGGCTACCTGCTCGAGGCGGCGCCAGGCCCAACCGAGTTCGCGCACCTGCCAGAAGAGCAGGCCAGCCCCAGCCAGGGCCAGGTAAACGGGCAAATCCCAGGTATTCAGGAAGGCCAACCCGCCCAGGGTGACGGCCAGGGCCGCAAAGCCCTGCGGCGCAATCGGCAGTCTGACCAGGCGCAGATTGGTTTCGCCGCGCCAGCCGCCCAGGTAAAGGTGCAGGGCCATGCCAATAGCCAGCAAGCCAAACGGCATCGCCAAAACATGCGGATGCAGGTCTGCCAGCAGGTAGGAGAAAAAGGGAAACTCGTCAATCACTTCAGAGAAGCGGCCCTGCAAATCATAATCGTGCAAGACGCGCGCCGCCCGCCACCACCACCAGAAGCGCTGAGGCTCCCAGCCGTAGGGCTGCATGGGCGCGGCGCTCAGGTCTTTCATGTTCAGCCAGGCCCAGAAGGGGCCATCACTGCCGTTCCAGCCGATGCCGCGGCGGTGCAGGACTTCGAGAAAGCCCTCGAGATTTGAAACAATCAAGAGAAACAGCGGCCCCGCCAGGGCAGATAGCGCGACGGAGGGTCGGCGCGCCAGGCGCAGCAGGTTATACAAGAGGCCGTAGGCGCCGACTGCGCTCATGCCAAAGACCAGCGAAATCATCAGGTTGAAGGCCACCCCGCCGGGCGTCGCCGTCAGTTTGGCCATCATGCCGGTCAGAACATAACCAAAGTAGTAATACGAAATGGCATAGCCCGCCAGCCAGGGGTCGTGGGGCGGGAAGGTTTCGGAGCGCAAAACAGCGTTGATAAAGGCCAGTTCCATCGGCTTTTCGGTGCCGGTGGCATCGGGGGCAAAGGAACGCACAACCGCCAGCCCGGCAAAGGCCAGCAGGAAGAGCAGTTCGACTGCCAGAACGTAAGCGCCGCGCGATTTCAGCCAGTCCCAGGCGGGCTTGTAGCCGCCCCACCAGAGCGAAAAAACGGAGAAGGCCAGCAGGCTGACGAACAAGCCGCCGGGGTTATTGCGCACCAGCCCCAAGGAGGCCGCCAGCCAGAAGAGAAAGCCCCAAAAGAGCAGACCCAGGGCGCGGCTGAGGGCATATCCGCGCTCGGGCAGGGCCGGGAAGAGCCGAAATGCCAGCGGAAAGGCCAGAAATCCCAGGGCGGTGATGAGCAGATACCAGGAGAGAAAATGGGGCATGGGTCAAAAAGAGAACAGGTCAGGGAGTTGTGGAGAGAAAGCGGGGCAAAGAAAAGCGTCCATCCGGGCCCGGCTCAAAGGGGTGAGCGGTCAGGACAGCCTCGGGGTTGAGCGGCCCGTAGAGATGCGGAAACAGGCTCTCGTCTGAGAGCGTTTCGGCGGGCGCCGCCGATGGGTGGATAGGAGCCTCCCAGCGCAGTTCGCTGGTCAGGCAGGAGACATCCACCTCGAGCAGAAGCAGCCCGCGCTGTCCGGCATAAAAGGCATTTGCAACCTGCAAGACCTGGTCGAGACGCGAGAAGTGAATAAAACCCTCGCGGGTGAGCGATTCGGCCTGGTAGGACTGGCCTGGAATCCAGTTCGCGGCCTGGACGATATGATAAATTTTCATGGGATGACCTCGTAAATGGCGGTGTCTGCGTCGCGGTAAACGGCGCGCCAGGCGCGGCCATCATTTTCGATAAATTTTGCCAGACCCTCGGGCGGATAGTAGATGCGCTCTAACTGCCCGACGACGATATAGCGCACGTCATACTTTTGCAGGAATTGGCGGGCTTCAAACAGGTCAGTGGTGCTGTAAAACTGATTGACTTCGGCCACCCGGTTGAAGACCCAGGTATCGGGCGTCAGGGCGCGCTGTTGGCGCTGATGCCAGTTCCAGCCAATGACAGCGGGCAGGCCGGTGTAAATGGCATAGCGTGAACCCCAGCGGTATTCGGGGGTGTGGCCTTCGACAATCACCGGCGAGGCGGGGATGTTTTCCTGCATCCAGCGGATGGCGCGGTAATCCTGGCTCAAGTCCATTTCTTCGCTGTCCCAATAACGGGCGTGGGCCATAAATTCCATGCTGTCGAGGGTGAGCGGCACATCGGCGGCCATGCGGTCACGGATTTTGTCGAAGGAGCCGGTCAGGGTGAAGAGGAAGGCGCCCGCGAAAAGCGTCAGGAAGGCTGCCTGCCAGAAATTGCGCCAGGAGCGGCTCCACAGGTGGATTTCCTCCAGGGTGGCAGCCAGGGCCAGCCCGGCGGCAACGGCAAACAAGACCCAGGCCTGCATGTAGAGTTTGAAGATGGTGTTCATGCGCCCCAGGTCACCAGAGAGAGCAAACAGTTCGACAAACAGGGTCAGGGCCAGGGCGGTGCCGGTCATGAAAAGCGCCAGGCGTTTGGCATCTGGCTGGCCAGGACGCAGGATGAGCAGCAAGGCCCAAAGTCCCAGCGGCAGGATGAACCAGGCAATGACCGCGCCGCCAACAAACATGAGCAGTGCCAGCAAAACCGCAAACAGGACGGCGGCAAGTTCAATCAGCAGGCGGTAGGGCTTGAGTTTTGAGAGCGCCGAAAGCGGAGTTTGGGCCAGCCATTGGCGGGTTTCCCAGCCCATCCACATAACCAGCAGGAAGAGGAACAGGCCCCAATGCGTCCAATAAGACCAGATGGGCGTGCGAGAGCCAGTCCACTGGCGCACCTGGTTGTAGCCCAACCCAAACCATTCGGCATAGGGCTGGTAAAAAGCCAGGGCAAAGACCGCCAGGGCCGCCGCGCCGCCCAGGGCCAGCAAAGCGCGCTGGAAGACTGGCGGCAGGCCAAAGCGTTTTTGCCCAGTTCAAGATGGCGGGAGAGGGCATGCGCGGTCACAATTGCTCCCAAGGCCAGGTAGGTCGGAAAATCCCAGGTGTTGATGGGGCGCAGGGCGCCAATCACCAATCCGCCAAAGGCCAGGGTTGCCAGCCAGCGCCAGGGGTTCAGGTTGCGGGCAAAAAGGGTCGAAACCACCCAGGCCAGCACCAGGGTCATGACCGGCAGGGCTATCATGTGAGCGTGCAGGTCGCTGTAAATGAAAGTGAAGAGCGGGAACTCGGTAATTTCGTAGCCATCGCCTGGGGGCAGTACCCGGCTTGGGTTCCAGTACCACTCACCCATTGGCACGGGCAGGCCAGCGCCTGTCACCGCCTGGGCCAGGCCCTGCAAGGCCCACCACCAGCGCTGTGGAATCCAGACATCGGGGTTGTTGAAGGCGTCGTTGCCGACAGCCAGTTTTTGCAGGGTCTGGTAAATCATGCGGACAGTGCCGAGGTTGCCCACCAGTACCAGGCCCACCGCCGCGCCCAACCCGGCCATCAGGCGGCCATCGAGCAGGTCGGCGAAGGGGTCTTGACCGGCCTGCTCGTCGGGGTGGCGGGCGCGTGAGAACAGGTTCCAGGCAACCGAAAAGCCGCCCAGGGCCAGCATGGCAAACAGAGCGGGTAAGATGAAGTTGTACGCAATGGAGGGCGCCAGGCCAAGCAATTTGACCGGCGTGGCAACCAGCACAAAACCGTAGTAGTAATAGTTGATGTATCCGCCCGCAAACCAGGGGTCGTACGGCGGGAAGGTGGTGCTTTTAAGAATCGCATTGAAATAGGCGAAATCCATCGGACGTTCGCCGCCGCGGGCCGGGTGCCACAAATCGGGGTTGCCTACCCGAATAAAGAAATCGACCAGGAAGAAGGTCAGGAACAGGATTTCGACCAGCAGGAAGTAGCGGCCCCGGCGGCGGATTTCGTCCTTGAGAGCGGCGCGCTGATGCCAGGCCAGCCCCAGGCCGAGGAGCGCAATCAGCCCCAGGTTGAGCGCAATTGCCGGACGGGTGTAAACGCCGCCGACCGAGGCGCCAAACCATGAGAGCCAGGCCAGCAGCATCAGCCCGGCCAGGCGGGCCAGGGGGTAGCCGCCATCCGAAAGCCCGGGCAAGAACAGGCGCAGTAGCGGATACGTTAGCGCACCCAAAACGAACAGGAAAAGATACCAGAGTAAAAGCCCCAGCAGGGGGAAAGCGTTCTGGAGGTGGTCATACGAGAACAGACTGCTCCAGGTGCCGCCCGCGCGCTGAATGGCAAGCCGTTCGGGTGAAAGCGTCATACCAAAGGAGGCTGTTCCGAGGCCCTGGGTGGTGAGTTGAGCGGCTTCGGGCGCGCCCAACAGGTGACATAGGGAGGCCTGTCCGAGGCAGACCCGGGGAGTCATTTCGCCGCCCGGAAAACTACCCGCCCGGCGCGGGGTCAGGCGCACGACCTGGGTTAAATCCACCTGCTCGAGCAAGTCGCGCGCAGCGAATGCGTCATACGACTCGGACTTCTTGAAAATCAGGACTTTGGGGTGGTCATACACCGTAAAGGCTTCCTCGGCAAACTGGGTGTTGAACTCCCAGAACCCGAGCGGCCCGAGGTCAAGGGTCGGGTAAGAGTCAAAGACCTGCACCAGGTCATAGCCCAACTGACCTTTGAAATCTCCGGGGCGGGCGACGCTGTAGCACCACAACAGGTCTTTCTCGGGCGGACAACCCAGCAAGGAACGGTAGAAAGCCGTTGTCAGCGGATAGCGCTCTGGAACGCGGGTGGTGGTTCCCCACTGGCGGTTGGATGAGATGAAGATGTAATCGCCCGCGTTGAGATTGGTCAGAAAGCGTTCGAGTTTGTCGGCGTTGTCGTCCCAGTACATCTCAAAGTTCAGGCCGCCTTCGTAAATGCCGCCGTAGCCGTCGTAACCGTCCATGCGCAGGGGCAGGCCGTCATCCCAGGATGTTTCATTAACCGGAGCCGCGCCAGAGAAGGTCAGTTCGCCGCTGGTTTCGATGTAGAGCTGGTAAACGCGCCCGGCTTCAAGGCGGGCAGGAGGCTCCAATTGCAGGCGCAAGGGCTGGCCGCGCGGGTCGTCGATGGGAGATAAATCAATCCGCAGGCTGGCCGCGCCGAGGACGGATTCGGGAGACAGCGAAGTGTCTGAAGCAATCAGCAAGCGTATCTGCTGAGGGCCGCTGGAGGTCGGGTCGAGGGCGTAGGCAAAGGAGACTTCGCGCAGCTCGCCGCTCTGACGGGCGGTGAACTGGGTCATGAACGGTGCAATCGAGGTGATGGAAAATCCGCGCGCGTAGGGCAGGGGCTGCTGTAAGAGCATTCCATCCCGCTCAACGTGCAGGTTGATTGGGCCGGGCACGTTCTGGTAAATCCAGCGTGTGGCCTGCACGCGGGAATGTTCGCGGGTGTAAATGCGCGTAAAAGCATAGGCCCAGCCCAGGGTTGAGAGCAGCACCCCCAGGCCCAGCAAGGCATACAAGGCCCCAACAAGCGGATGAGTCTTGCCGTTGGGCCGCCAGCGCGGGCCGTTGAAGACAAACCAGGCGGCCATCATCGCCAGGAGCGGGTAGATGGGCAGCTGGTAGCGCATGGTCGGGTTCCACTCCAGCGATTGCCAGACCAGGTAGGCAACGGTCCAGAACCAGAGCAAAATGTGCTGCGGCCACTCGCCGCGCAGGCTGCGCCAGGCCATGTAGGCCATACCAGCCAGGGCCAGCAGGCCAAGCGGCCAACCCAGGCCCCATGCGAGGATGTTTTGGAGCGAGAAAGTGACCGGGCGGCGCGCCCATTGCAAAGCGGGCGGAAAATCGACATCGCCGCTGGCCTGGGCGCGTTGTTCGCTGATGGTCTGTACCCAGGCCGGGTTGGGGGCTACGCCCAAAAAGCCGGGGCCGCTAAAGGCATAGGGCTGGAAGATGCGAAAGGCAATCAGGGTGAAGAAGGCGCCCAAGACCAGGAAGCCGGTCAGAGTCCACAGGTAATCGTAGCGGTTTTCGCCCGGTTCGGTCTGCTCACGGGTGCGCCAGAAGTGCAGTAAGAGCGCCAGGGGCAGCAACCCGGCCACCGGCGCGGCATTCAGTTTGGAGGCCATCGCCATGCCGGTCGCCAGGCCAAAGAGTATCGAATACCAGAACAGGCCCGAGGTGAGTACGCTCTTTGCGGCCCGTTCCCAAGCGCCAGCGGGGCTTTCGGACAAATCCACCCGCATCCGCCCGGCCAGGGCTACATCCAGCGCAAAATAGGCGGCCAGGAGCATGAAAAAGGTCGGGAAGTTGTCAACCGTGTAGAAGTGCGATTGCTGAATTTGCATAACCGCCAGGGCCGAGAAAGCCGCCGCCAGCAGGCCGACCCGGCGTCCGTACAGGCGCGAGGCAATCAGGTAAAGCAGGAAGACTGAGCCGAGGTCAATCAGGGCCGAAACCTGGCGGCCAACCAGGTTGATTTGGTCATAGCCGGTCATGCCGACCAGTTCGCCAATGTAACGGACGACAAAAAGCGGCAGGGTTCCGTAAACATAAAAGCCGAACCCGCGGTTATTGGGGTTGAGCGGCGAATTGGCGGTGTCGAAATATTCCGAAAGGCCAATCCACTCTTTCTGGCTGTTCGGACATTCCCAGAGCGGCAGGTCGGCCTGGCGGCAGCCTTTGACCGGTGAAATGGCGGTCGAGACCATCGTCAGGAAGCGCTCATCAGGGTGCAGGTGCTGGCTCTGATCCCAATCGGAGACCAGTTCGGGCAGGGCGTAGCGGTCGGGCTGGGTTAGCCCAAGCCAGAGCGATTCAAGCGTCCAGTTGGGGCCTATCAGACGGAAATAGGCGCCCAGTAAGAGGACGAGTATCAGGGCGAAATCGAGAATCCAGGAGAAGGAGCGGTTACGCGATTGCATAAGCATCAGGGCAGGGTGACAATCTCAGGCACGGAGAAGACCCAAAAGTCTTTGCCGTATAAATCGGGCGCAGCGCGGAAGTAACTGAGCGCGCCCTGCGGGTAAACCGAACGCAGTAGATTGAGCGACTGGACATCGTCGGCTTTGACGAAGAATAACTTGTTGCCGGGCCGGTAAACCGTATCACCGACCTGGTCTGGCCACAGGACGGGGTTGTAGGTCGGGTCGCCGAGCCAGACCCCTACCAGGCGGGTATCCACCCAGTGCGGGTAGGGCAACACCCAGGCATTCTGGCGCGAATTGCCCGCCTGTTCAAACGAATGGATGACGGCGGCGATGTCAGAAGTGTTCCAGGCGGCGGCGCGGAACTGATTGGCATAGCGCTCGAAAAGCAGCCCGTAGTTGAGCAGGGCCGAGGCGGTAAACAGGGCCGTCACCAGGGCCAGGGCCAGGGTGCGGCGGCCCATCTGGCGCAGGCCGGAAAAAAGCCCATCGACCGCAAAAGCCAGGATGACAAAGACAACCACATAGGCCCCGCCCGAGCGATTGAGGGATGGGTTTTCGCCGGGGAAGGCCAGCGACAGAATGGAAGGCATCATCAAGAGCGGAACAGAGAGCAGGAGCGTCAGGTCACGCCAATCGCGCTGGCGCAGATAACGCCCCAGGAGCATGGCGGCCCCAAAGATGAACAGGGCCGCCGAGATGACATCCAGCGCGGGGCGGCCTGTGACCGAATGCACCCAGACGTTGCCGTTGTCGAGGTTGAGCATCAAGAGCGAGTTCTTCAGGTTGTCGAAGAAAATGGTGAGCGCCGGGCCAGGCAGAGGACGTTCTGTTTCGGCCAGGCGGGTCATGGCGCGGTAGGCAACCGCATCGGGGTGTTGAATCGAATAAGCCAGCAGGGGCAGGAAGACCAGCGTGGCGCCAAAGACCAGCACCGCCAGCATCGTCAGGGTCTGCTGGCGCAGGGCAGTCATGCGCTTGTGCAGCAGGTAAATGGCGATGATGACCAGCACCAGGATGGGCACAAAGCGAAACGGACTGTAGCCATGCAGTCCTAACCCCAGGAACAGTCCGGCCAGGATGAAATCGTTGCGGTTTTGGGTACGAAGACCGCGAATCAGGTAGAACAAGACCGGCGCGGCAAACAACGGGTAAAGCGGATAGCGCAACCCGACCCGGCTGATGACGTTGGGCCAGTAGGCAACGGCGGCAAACGCCAGGGCGAACAATCCGACCCGCCGGTTGGCAACTTCTTTGCCGAGCATATCAAACACTTTGAGCGATACATTGCCCGCAACTGGAAGTTGATAGGCAATTGCTGTGGTTGGGTTGAATGGGTTCGGATAGTTTTGCTCCAACGCAAATTGCTTCGGCAAGCCAGCGTTTACTTCAATCACATTGCT
>CAZNCT010000056.1:0-8309 GCA_964571615.1 uncultured Anaerolinea sp.
CGGCTGGGGTGTTGTTGGCGCAAGCGCTGATTGCGAGCAGGAGTACCAGGCTCATCATCAAAAATCGCTTCATTTTTACCTACTTTTCTCGGTCACCTTTCAGGATGTTGCGAAAAATTGGACAGGCGTAGCGCAGGGCGGCCTGGCAGTTGCGGGCCACATCGGCCCGCGGAGAGATGTCGAGGCGGCGCAGCAAGACCGTCAGATGGCAGGCCCATGACGCTGGCATAGCAGCCTTGCATATTGATTACTGGTTGAAACTCGGGATGCTGGATGCCGTAGGCCCCGGCCTTGTCGAGCGGGTCGCCGCTGGCGATGTAGGCTTCTATTTCGGCGTCGCTGTAAGCGCGCATGGGCACTTCGGTCAGGCAGACATCGCTGAGCAGGGTCTGGTCTGAAACGCGCAGGGCGGCAATTCCGGTATAGACCTGGTGGCTGCGTCCGCGCAGACGGGTGAGCATCTGACGGGCTTCGGCTTCATCGGCAGGTTTGCCCAAAATTTCGCCGTCTAAAACAACGGTTGTGTCAGAGCCAATGATGATATGCTCAGGGCGTGAGCGCGGCAAGACGGCCTGGGCTTTTTGAATTGCCAGCCGTTCGACATAGGCAGCAGGCTGTTCGCCGGGGAGCACGTCTTCATTGATGTTGGCGACATCCAGGTTGAACATCCAGCCGCCGAGCGCCAGCAGTTCGCGCCGCCGCGGCGAGTTAGAGGCAAGGACAAGTAAGGGCAATTGGCTCATAGCAAGTCAGGATTCTATCATACCCGGCGAAGCAGGTTGCGCTCTGGATAAATCCGATTAACCGCTGTAAAATCACTTGCATAGACAGCTATTCAGGAGAATGTATGAAAGAATTGATTGAAAAAATTGCCCGCGAGGGCAAAAACCTGGGCAATGGCATTCTCAAGGTGGATGGTTTCGTCAATCACCAGGTAGATGCCAGCCTGATGGATGCCTGCGGGCGCGAGTTTGCGCGCTTGTTCAGGCATGTTGGCGCGACCAAAATTTTGACCGCCGAAATTTCGGGCATTGCCCCAGCCCTGACGACGGCCATTCACCTCGGTCTGCCGGTGGTCTATGCCCGCAAGACCAAGCCCATTACCATGCCCGACCAGGTTTATCTCACCCTGGCGCCCTCGCATACCAAGGGCCGCATGGTCGAACTGATTATTTCTCCAGAACACCTGGCGCGCGGTCAGAAAGTGCTGATTATTGACGATTTCCTGGCAACCGGGGCGACCATCCTTGGGCTGGTGCGCCTGGCCCAAACCGCTGGCGCCGAAATTGTCGGCATTGGCGCGTTGATTGAGAAAACTTTCGAGGGTGGGCGCGAGGCGCTGGCCGGATTGGGTGTTCCGGTCGAGTCGCTGGCGAAAATCAGTTCGCTCGATGATGGCAAAATTGAATTTGAAGATTAAATGGACATTTTCTATCGCCTGGCCCGGACAAAGGCCGGGCGTTTTCTTGTCCGATTGATTTTTACGCGCATGACCTTCGCCCTACCCGTCTCCCGCCTGCGTGAAACTGAAACATTACTGGCTTTTTGGCATCCCAAACCGGCCTACAAGTTTCACGTGCTCCTGAAGCCGAAACGCCCCGCAGCGACCCTGGCCGAACTTGACCCGACCGACAGCGCTTTCCTGGCTGACCTGGTGAGCATCGTTCAATCGCTGGTCAAAGAGTACAACCTCGAACAAGGCGGCTACCGGCTAATCGCCAACGGCGGCGAGTACCAGGATTTTCCGCATTTGCATTTTCATCTGATTTCCGATAAAGCGTTTTTCAGTTGAACGGTTTTCCAGTTAGCGGGTTGCCCGTTTTTTCTGAACCAAATCACAGCACAACCGGCAACCGGATAACCGAATAACCGGATTACAGGATACCCCCATGCACAATTCCATCGCCATTCTCGATTTTGGTTCCCAATACGCGCAGTTGATTGCCCGGCGGGTGCGCGAGGCGCAGGTGTACTGCGAACTCTTCCCCTGGGACGCGCCGCGTGAAAAAATCCTATCCATTCAGCCCCGGGCGTTTATTCTTTCGGGCGGGCCGAAATCGGTCTATGAGCCGGGTGCGCCCTTCATTCAGGATTTCATTCTCGAGAGCGGATTGCCCATCTTGGGCATTTGCTACGGGATGCAGGCCCTGACTCATGCTCTGGGCGGCAAGGTGGATGCCTCGGCGCACCGCGAGTATGGACACGCGATTGTTGAGCCGCTGGCTGAAAATCCACTGCTGGGCGGCGACCCTTTTCAGGTCTGGATGTCGCACGGCGACAAACTGACCGAACTGCCGCCCGGGTTCAGCGCCCTGGCAAAGAGCGGCAACAGTCCCTTTGCCGCTATGGCTGACCCGGCGCGCGGCTACTATGGCCTGCAATTCCACCCGGAAGTCAACCACACCATCGGCGGCAGTGACATCATCCGCCGCTTTGTGACCGACATCGCCGGGGTCGTGCCAGACTGGACACCGCAATCGATTATTGATGAGGCCGTCGAGCGGATACAAAAACAGGTCGGTTCGGCGCGGGTGCTGGCAGCCGTTTCGGGCGGGGTCGATTCCTCGGTGGCGGCGGCCCTGGTTCACCGGGCCATTGGCGACCAGCTGGTAGCGGTTTTTGTCGATACCGGCCTGCTGCGCAAAAACGAAGGCGCGCAGGTGGTGGAAGCCTTCCGCAATATGCTTGGTGTCGAACTGGTGGCTGTGCAGGCCGCGGACGAGTATTTCGAGGCTCTCAAAGGGGTGACAGAGCCGGAGAAAAAGCGCAAAATCGTCGGTGAGAAGTTCATCCGCATCTTTGAGCGTGAGGCCAAAGCCGTCGGACAGCCGAAATTCCTGGTGCAAGGCACGATTTACCCGGATGTGGTCGAGTCCTCCGCGCCGGACCGCAACAAGGCCGATAAAATCAAGACCCATCACAACGTTGGCGGCCTGCCTGAAGATATGCAGTTTGAACTGGTCGAGCCGCTGCGCTACCTGTTCAAGGATGAAGTCCGGGCGGTGGGTGAAGCCCTCGGGTTGCCGTCTGAGATGGTTTGGCGGCAGCCATTCCCAGGGCCAGGGCTGACCGTGCGCTGTTTGGGCGAGGTGACCCCCGAAAGGGCCGAGCGCCTGCGCGAAGCGGACGCCATCCTGATTGAAGAATTATCCGCCGCCGGGCTGTTGGGCAAGGGCGCTGGCACCAGCCAGGCGTTTGTCGTCTTGCTGCCGGTGCGTTCGGTGGGCGTGATGGGCGACCAGCGCACCTACCAGGAAGCCTGTGCCATTCGCGCGGTGCTGACCGATGATTTTATGACCGCCGATTGGGCACGCATTCCGTATGACGTTTTGGCGCGGGTTTCGAGCCGGATTGTCAACGAGGTGCGCGGCATCAACCGGGTGGTGTATGATATTACCAGCAAGCCTCCCGCGACAATTGAGTGGGAGTAACGTGGCGCAGGATTCTATCCTGCGAGTTTGAATCAGGTATGGGGCGGGATAGCATCCCGGCCCACAGAGTAGGAGTTCTCCATGTCCGAAGAATCCCGTTCGATTGCCCCGCCGCCCATTCATCCGCTGGCCGCTTTTGCGACCATTGCGCTGGATGGCATCTTCTTTTTGTTTGAGATTTTGAATCCCCTGGCGCTGTTCGGAATTGGCTTTCTCGGTTTTGCCGCCACCACCCTGGTACAGCGTTACCTGGCGGAGGATTCCTGGGGCGCGGCAGTGGCCAAGGGCCTGGCGATGGGGATTATTGCCGGGGTGCCCTACCCCGTCGCTGGGACGGCGGTTGGCCTGCCGCTGCTGGCCTGGGCTGGGGTGAGCAAATGGATGCGTCTGCCAGCCCGGGGCAACAACCAGATTGTTGATGAGGCCGCCACTCACCGGCGTTTACCATCTGACCGCGAGGAGTAAAACCTGCGGGGTCGCCTGGCGTATATCCTTGTAAGCGTTTCTTGCGAAAGGAGTATGCAATGAATATTGGCGAAATTCTCACCAAAACCGGGCAAATTACCTGGAAGTACAAAATCTTGTGGTTGTTTGGCATTCTTGCCAGTTGTGTCGAAGGCGGTAGCGGGGGCGGCGGAGGTGGCGGGGGCGGTGGCAATGGCTCGGGTTCGGGGGGGACAGAGTTTTCTCTGCCGCCCGAGGTCGAAGCCTGGCTTCGAGACGTGGCCGCTTTTTTCAATAACCTGGAAAGCAATCCTGGCCAATACCTGGGCTGGTTTGTGCTGATTGGTTTGCTTTTCTGCGTGCTCTGGCTGTTGATGCTGGCCCTCGGCACCATGGGCCGCATTGGGCTGGTCAAAGGCGCATCCCTGGCCGACCAGGGCGCGGAATCGCTCTCTTTTGGCGAGTTGTGGCGCGCCAGCCTGCCTTATTTCTGGCCGGTGGCCGGGATGTGGCTGGGGCTGTGGATGGCAACCTTTGTCTTTTTTGTGGGGGTTGGGTTGCTATCCGCTGTGGTTGCCTTTGCCTCGCTGGGCCTGGGGCTTGTCTGCCTGATTCCATTTCTGTGTTTGCTGGTGCCTGTCTTCTGGTTGATCAGTTTGCTTTTTGAGCAGGCCACCATTGCAATTGTGACCGAAGAACGCTCCATCCCTGAGGGGTTGTCCCGGGCCTGGGCGCTCATTCGCGCCAACATTGGCAATTACCTGCTGATGGCGCTCATGCTCTTTATCATTCAAGTGGCGGTTGGGTTTGTGCTGGCCTTACCGGTTTTCCTGCTGATCGTTCCTGCCATTTTTGGGTTTGCCAGCGGTTCTTCAGAGACCATTTGGACAACCCTGATGGTCATGGGCACCTGTTTTGTGGTATACATCCCGGTATTGATTGTCCTGGCCGGCGTCTTGCGCACCTACGTCTGGACCGCCTGGACGCTCACCTTCCGCCGTCTTTCGGGGGCGCCGCTTGGCCCGGCGTCTTCCACTCAAGTTCTGGATGTCTATTAGCGCATTCCGTTTTCGCTTTTGGTTGTTGATATGCCTTTTGAGCCTGGCCCTGCCGCAGGTTTCTGCTGCGCAGAGCCAGGCTTCTGCTGCCCTGTATGCCGTGGATGCCGGGCAGTTTCCGCGCATTACCGGCTTGTTAGACGCTTATGATGCCGATGGCGCTTTCTTGCGCGGCCTCAACGCGGAGAATGTTTCTTTCCTCGAAGCCGGCAAAACCATTCGCCCAGAAGTATTGACCGAGCAGGAAATCCCCTTGCAGGTCGTGGTGGCGGTCAATGCCGGGTCAGCCCTGGCAGTGCGCGATTCGGATGGGCGTTCGCGTTACGATAAGGCTGTGGCGGTGCTGACGGCCTGGGCGGCTTCGCGCCCGGCAGAGAGCAAAGACACCTTTAGCCTGACCTGGAATGGCGGCATTGTGGCCTCGCGGGTTGCACCGATGACCTGGCGCAACCGGCTTGAATTGTTTGACCCGCAGTTGCGCGCTTCCACTCCCAACCTGGCGGCTTTTTCTTATGCCCTCGATGCGGCTCTTGATACGCCCACTCCGCCGGGTGGCAAACGCGCCATTTTGCTGCTTTCCAGCCATATCGAAACCCGCGACATCAACGCCCTCAACGACCTGGCCGCTCGCGCCATTCAGGCGGGCATACGCGTCTATGTCTGGATTATCGACTCGCGTGACTTTCTCACTCACCCCGGCTCAGACGCTCTGCGCCAGCTGGCCGCATCGACCGGCGGACGCACGCTTGACTTTACCGGCGTTGAGCCGATTGTTGAACCCGAAACCTGGTTTGAGACCCTGCGTTGGGTTTACTCGTTTGGTTATGACTCTCAGGTTCGTGAGAGCGGCCCGGTGAACCTTTCGGCGCTGGTTTCGTCTGGCGAACTGTCCCTGACGACCAACGCGGTCAATCTCAATCTGACCGTTTTGCCGCCCAACCCCATTCTGCTTTCGCCACCCGCTCAAATTGTGCGCCAGAACCCCGATGACCAGTTTGACCTGGAGAACAGCCGCCCGACCCGTCAGCAGATTGAAATCCTGGTCGAATTTCCTGATGGTCACGAGCGCTCTCTGGTGCGCACTGCCCTGTATGTGGATGACCAGCTGGTGCAGGAGAACACCTCCCCGCCCTTTGAACTGTTCACCTGGGATTTGCGCGGCTACCTGAGCAGTGGCCCGCACAACCTGCGGGTCGAGGTATCTGATTCGTTTGGTCTGAGCAACACCAGCGCGCCGACCACGGTAGATGTGGTCGTCATCCAGCCGCCCGGCGGCTGGTGGGGATTTGTCTTGCGCAACCAGGCCGCCCTGGTGACTGCTGCGCTGGTATTTGCCGGGTTGATTTTGCTCCTGGTCATCTTCTTTGGCGGCAGGCGCACCTTTGACCTGCTGGCCGAACGCCGCCGCGCCCGTGCCCGGCAACTTGACCCGGTGACCCAGCCGGTGCCTGCGGGGCGGTTGCAGTCCTCGGCCAGGCCCCAGGCTCAGGCCGCGCCTGCCAACCCCTTCCCGTGGATGCGGCGCAAGTTGCCTCCGCCGCCTGCCTACCTGGTAAAACTGACCGCAGATGGTCAGCCCGCGCCTGGTGACCCCATCCCGCTGTCTGCCCCCGAACTGACCCTCGGCGCCGACCCGACCCAGGCCACCAACGTGCTGGGCGACCCGTCTCTTTCGCCCCTGCATGCCCGCATTTTGCGCACCGAGAACGGATTTTTGCTGCTCGATAACCGCTCAGTGGCTGGCACATGGGTCAATTACGACCTGCTGCCCCCAGACGGAAAAACCCTGGCGCATGGTGATGTGGTAAACTTCGGAAAATTAACCTATCGCTTTGTGCTCAGCAAACCGCCAGCGGCCCAAAAGCCCAAACTCACGCCCATCAAACCAAAATGATTCGCACCAATCGCGCGCATCTTTTTGTCGCCGCCCAAACCCACCCTGGTCAATCGGGCAAAAACAACGAAGACAACTTCGCTGTTTCGGCCTATACCCTCAGCTCGTATAACCCGATGCCCGTCGTGGTGGCGGTGGTTTCGGATGGAATTGGCGGGCATCGCGCCGGGGAGGTGGCTTCCTCCATGGCCGTCAATGCCATGAGCGAAATGGCCGCCAACCTTAGCGGGGGAAATCCGCTGGCGGTTTTTCAAGAAGCCTTTTACAAAATCAGTGAAGAAATTTTCAGACAGGCTGAGTTAGACGCCACCTGCAAAGGCATGGGCGCGACCCTTTCCTGCGCCTGGGTGGTAGGCGATGTGCTCTACATCGCCTACGCTGGTGATTCGCGCATTTATCTGCTACGCGAGGGCCAAATTCGTCAGATAAGCCGCGACCACACCTGGGTACAGGAAGCCGTCGAAAAAGGCGTCTTGAGCAGTTCACAAATCAAAACCCACCCCAACTTGCACGTCATCCGGCGCTATCTGGGTTCTGAGAAGCCGCCCGAGCCAGATTTGCGCCTGTTTCTCACCCAAACCGAGAGCGACAACAAAGCCCGTTCTAACCAGGGTTTGCTCTTGCACCCCGGCGATGTCATCCTGCTCTGCACCGACGGCCTGACCGACCTGGTCAATGACAACGAAATTGCCCAGGCCCTGCCGGGCAAGACCCTCAACCAGGCCGCCCTTTCGCTCATAGACCTGGCCAACCAGCGCGGCGGCCACGACAACATTACCGTTGTCTTGCTTGGGGTTCCTTTCGATGCCAAAAAGCACAAACCCGGCTGGTTGATGGGCTGAAGCCATACGTTATAATCAGACTGTAATTGCCCGAAAATATCGTGTTCGCCCAAACCACCCGTACGGAGAGAACATGCCCAAAGGCAAGCAGTCCCCCATCCCCCTTGACCCCGACCAGATTATCAACGACTACCGCCTGGCCTATCGCAGCCGCCAGGCTTCCATCATTGGCCGCCGCGAAGTGTTGAGCGGCAAAGCCAAATTCGGCATCTTTGGCGATGGCAAGGAAGTCGCCCAACTCGCCATTGCCCACGCCTTTCAGAAAGGCGATTGGCGTTCCGGCTACTACCGCGACCAGACCTGGATGTTCGCCCTCGGGGTGATCGACATCCAGGCTTTTTTTGCCCAACTCTACGCCCACGCCGACGTAAAACACGAACCCGCCACCGCCGGACGCGCCATGAACGCCCACTTCGCCTCGCGCTTCATCAACCCCGATGGCTCCTGGGTCAACCAGGCCCAAGCCTACAACATCGCCGCCGATGTCTCGCCGACCGCCTCGCAAATGCCGCGCCTGGTTGGGCTGGCGTTCGCCTCGGTCCTTTACCGCCAACTGCCCGAACTCAAACCCTTCAGCCAGTTCTCGCGCAACGGAGACGAAGTCGCCTCCAGTTCTCGCGCAACGGAGACGAAGTCGCCT
>CAZNCT010000056.1:8319-10812 GCA_964571615.1 uncultured Anaerolinea sp.
CGGCAACGCATCCACCGCCGAAGGCATGTTTTGGGAAAGCGTCAACGCCATCGGCGTCTTGCAAGCCCCCGCCATCATCACCATCTACGATGACGGTTATGGCATCTCGGTTCCCAACCAGTTTCAGATGGTCAAAGAAAACATCGGCGCCATTCTGAAAGGCTTCGAGCGCGACCCCAACCCCCCGCGCAGTACCGACATCGGCTTCGACCTGTACACCGTCCGTGCCTGGGATTACCCCGCCCTGCTCGAAACCTACGCCGCCGCCAGCGAAATCGCCCGCGAATACCACATCCCCGCCATCGTGCACGTCACCGAAGTCACCCAGCCGCTTGGGCACAGCACCAGCGGCAGTCACGAACGCTACAAATCTGCCGAGCGTCTGCAATGGGAAGCCGAACACGACTGCCTGCTCAAAATGCGCCAATGGCTGCTCGAAAACGGCATCGCCAGCAAGGACGAACTCAATGCCTACGAAACGGAAGACCGGCAGCGGGTCGAAGAGTCGCGTAAAGTCGCCTGGGAGGCCTACAACGCCCCCCTGCTGAAACTCCGCCGCGAAGCCGTCGAACTCTTCAGCCAGATTCCATCCGCCAGCGGGATAAAGGAGAATTTATCGAACCTGCCGGTTTTCACCAAACGAGATGTTTTTGCCGCCGCCCACGCCGTTTTGCGCGCGGAACGCCACCACCCGACGCCTGCCGTGCAAAAACTACAAACCTGGTACCAGGCTGAAAACGCCGCCGCCGCGGAGAGCATTTCCAGCCACCTGCACAGCCCCTGGGCCGACGCCGCAACCCGCGTACCCGAAGTGAAACCCGTTTTCTCGGCCTCTTCTCCCTCCCAAACCGGGTTCGAGGTCATCAACGCCTTCTTCGACGCCGCCTTCGCCCGCGACCCGCGCGTAATTGCCTTCGGCGAGGATGTCGGCCAACTCGGCGATGTCAACCAGGGCTTTCGCGGTTTGCAGGAAAAATACGGATTTCTGCGCGTCATGGATACCGGCATTCGCGAAGTGACCATTTTGGGGCAGGCAATTGGGCTTGCCATGCGCGGCTTGCGCCCGATTTGCGAAATTCAGTACCTCGATTACCTGCTATATGCCCTGCAACTGATGTCTGATGACCTTGCCAACCTGCTCTGGCGCACGGCGGGTGGGCAAAAAGCCCCGGTCATCATCCGCACGCGCGGCCACCGGCTGGAGGGAATCTGGCACAGCGGCTCGCCGATGGCGGGCATCATCAACCTGGTGCGTGGCGTGCATGTGCTTGTGCCGCGCAACCTGACCCAGGCGGGCGGCTTTTACAACACCCTGCTGCGCGCCGAAGAGCCGGGGCTGGTGGTCGAGCCGCTCAACGGCTATCGCCTGAAAGAACGCCTGCCCGACAATTTATCTGAAATGACCCTGCCGCTTGGCGTGCCTGAAATCCTGCGCCCCGGCACGGATGTGACCATCGTCACCTACGGCTCGTGCTGCCGCATCGCGCTGGATGCCGCCGAGAAGCTCTCGCAGGCCGGCATCGAAGTGGAAGTGATTGACGTGCAAAGCCTGCTGCCCTTCGACCTGCGCGGCATCATCCTCGAATCGCTCAAAAAGACCAACCGGATACTCTTCCTCGACGAAGACGTGCCCGGCGGCGCAACCGCCTACATGCTTCAGCAGGTCATCGAAAAGCAGGGCGGCTACTACCACCTCGATTCGGCTCCGCGCACTCTCTCGGCCCAGCCCCACCGCCCCGCCTATGGCTCAGATGGCGACTACTGGTCAAAACCCAACGCCGAGACAATTTTTGACGCGGTTTATGAAATGATGAGAGAATAATGTGGGGCGGGAGGCTATCCCGCCTAAGCAAGGTGACAATCTGCCCTCGCGGGATAACATCCCGCGCTGTGCATACCCCTGTCTTTTCCTCCTCACTTATCATACAATATCCCCCGGAGAAACTCGAACTATGCCTACCTATGATTTTGTCTGTCTCGATTGCCGCAAACGATTCGACATTTTCATGACCTACAGTGAATACGGCGTTAAGCCGGTTGCTTGCGCTCATTGTGGCAGCGCCAACGTCCGGCGGCGTGTGCCGCGCGTGCGCGTCTTGAAATCGGATGAACAGCGCCTCGAAGCCCTGGGTGACCCCTCGATGCTGGATGGCATTGATGACGACCCGGTGGCCCTGGGACGCATGATGCGCAAAATGGGCAGTGAACTGGGCGAAGACCTGCCCCCCGAGTTTGGCGATGTCGTTGACCGCCTCGAAGCCGGTCAGTCCCCCGAAGAAATTGAAAGCGCCCTGCCTGACCTGGCCGAGAAATTTGGCGGCGAAGCGGGCGGCATAGATGATGGCTTTTAGCCCCATATTTTTTATTTAAGGAGATTTTTCTCATGGATTGGATGATACTCGTTTTACTGGTGGGCGGCTTTATCGCGCTCATGTTTGGTGCCGAAATTTTGGTGCGCGGCGCCTCGCGCCTGGCGGCAGCGGTTGGCATTTC
>CAZNCT010000056.1:10846-21042 GCA_964571615.1 uncultured Anaerolinea sp.
ATTGGCCTGACGGTGGTTGCTTTTGGCACCAGTGCGCCCGAACTGGCCATCAACCTGCAATCGGCTTTTAGTGGCAATGCCAATATTGCTCTTGGCAATGTGGTGGGCAGTAACATTGTGAATGTTCTGGTCATCCTGGGCATCTCCGCGTTGATTATTCCGCTGGCGGTCAATCAGCAAGTGGTGCGCCAGGATGTATGGATTATGATTGCGGTGACGGCGCTTGCCTGGGGCATGGCCCTCGACGGCAACATTAACTTTTGGGATGGTCTCATCCTTTTTGCGGGCCTGGTGGTTTATATTGCCTATAACGTCATTCAGAGCCGCAAAGAAACCAGCGCTGAAGTGCGTGAAGAGTACGAACAGGAGTATGCCGAAAAAGAAAAGCACACGCCGCGCAGTGTGGCAATTAACCTGGCCCAAATTGTGGTCGGCCTGGCAGGTCTGACCTTTGGCGCCGATTTGTTGGTCGATGGGGCGGTGCGTCTGGCGCAATTTTTTGGCGTCAGCGAGCTGGTGATTGGTTTAACCATTGTTGCCATTGGCACATCGCTCCCCGAGCTGGCAACCTCCGTTGTGGCTGCCATCCGCAAAGAGCGTGATATTGCTGTCGGCAATGTGGTTGGCAGCAACATCTTCAACCTGATGGCCGTGCTCGGGCTGACTGGTCTCATTTCGCCAGGTGGTGTTCCCATTCCGGCCAGCGCGCTGGCGTTTGATATTCCGGTCATGGCGGCGGTGGCTTTAATTACTTTTCCGGTTTTTTACACTGGCGGCCACATGATTTATCGCTGGGAAGGAGGCCTGTTTGTTGGCCTGTATGCGCTCTACGCTGGCGCTCTCCTTTGGGATGCTTCAGGCCAGGGCTCACTGCAACAAATTGGCCTGGCCGTCATTGGAGGAATTACCCTGCTGATTCTGGTTGGCTCGGCCATTCATGAGTGGCACTATCGCCGCCAGCGCCAACCCGTCCGTGAAAGGAGCAAGGCATGATTATTCATTCCGCCTCGCAATTGCTAACGCTGGCAGGTGGGCCCCAGCGAGGCGGCGACCTCGGCAGATTGGGCATCATCGAAGATGGCGCTATTGTCATCCGTGATGAGAAAATTGTTGCGGTTGGCAAAACTGCCGAGATTCGCGCTGCGTACCCGCACGACCCGACTCTCGATGCGGGCGGCTGCGTTGTCATGCCCGGGTTTGTTGACCCGCACACGCACCTGATTTGGGGCGGCGACCGCGCGGCGGAATTTGAACTGAAACTCGCCGGAACCCCCTACCTCGACATTTTGGCGGCAGGCGGCGGAATTCTCTCAACTGTGCGCGCTACCCGCGCTGCTTCGATTGAGTCGCTGGTTGCGCAGGCTCGCCCGCGTTTGTTGCGGATGTTCGCGCATGGTACGACCACTGTCGAGGCCAAAACTGGCTATGGCCTGCAAACCGCCACCGAACTGCGCCTGCTGAAAGCCTTGCTGGCTCTTGAAGATGAGAACCGGGTGGATATTGCCATCACTTTTATGGGCGCGCACGCCATTGCCCCCGAATATAAAGACAATCCGCAAGGTTACACCGACCTGGTTTGCGATACCATGCTGCCCATTTTGCGCCAGTGGTGGGAAACCCACGCCCCCGGTCAGACCCTGCCATTTGTGGATGTCTTTTGCGAAAACAAAGCCTTCGACCTGGCCCAATCACGCCAGATTCTGACGAAGGCCAGAGAACTTGGTTTTCCGCTCAAAATTCATGCCGATGAGTTTGATAACCTGGGCGGGGCCAGCCTGGCCGTTGAACTAGGCGCGGCCTCGGCAGATCACCTGGTGGTTACTTCGGATGCGGACATCGCGGCCTTGGCGCGCTCTGACACGGTCGCCGTTTCGCTGCCGTGTACGCCGTTTGGCCTGGCCGAGTGTCACTACACCCCGGCGCGGAAAATCATCGATGCGGGCGGCATTTTGGCCCTGGCGACCGATTGCAACCCCGGCACCACCTGGAACGAATCGATGCAGTTTGTGATTGCCCTGGCCTGCCGCGCCATGAAACTGACCCCCGCCGAGGCGATTGCGGCATCCACCATCAATGCCGCTCATGCCATCCGCCGCGCAGACCGGGTTGGCTCGCTCGAAGTTGGCAAACAGGCCGATGTCTTGATTTTATCGGTGCCCGATTACCGTCACCTGGGCTACCGCTACGGGACGAACCTGGTGAAGCAAGTCGTCAAGCGCGGACGGGTGTACTCGGTCGATGTCGGTTACTATCGCACGGCCTGAAGTGCTTCCAGAAAGACCCCCACCATTTTTTCCAGATTGATTTCTTCCGCTACGATGCGGTAGGATTCTGCGCCCATGCGCCGCAGGCGGGCGGTGTCGCTCAGGGCTTCTTGCAGGGCAAAGAGCAGGGCAAAATCGTCATCGGGGGCAATTTGCCAGCCATTGCCCGGGCGAACCAGGTCGTCTTGTGTGCCGTCTCCGCGCGCGACGATGACGGGCAGGCCGTAGGTCATGGCTTCTTGCACGGCCAGCCCGCCGGTGCCAGGCAGCACGAAAAGGTCGGCGGTCTCAAAGTAGGGCCGCAGGTCTGGCCCGTGAAGCGCACCGGGAAATTCGGCGGCGGGGTAGATTTGGGCGGCGAGATGTTCGATGTTTTTTCGCTCTGGCCCATCGCCAATGATGAGCAGGCGCGGCTTGAGCGTTTCGGGCAGTTCGGCGCAGGCTTTGAGCAGGGACGGAATCCGTTTGCGGGTTTGCAAACGCCCAACGAAAAGCACGACCGGCTGCGGGTCGAATCGTTCCGTGCGAGCGGGCAGAGGCCAGGCCGGTTTGGCGGCGACGGCGTTGGGGGCAACGAAAATCCGGTTAGGTGGAAATCCCAGGCCCGCGTATTCTTCTGCGCCGCGTGCGCTGTAGGCGATCAGGGCGTCGAATTGCAGCAGAAAGTTTTTGCGCAGTGTGGCCAGTGCGCCGCGGCTGCGCGGAGCACCCAGCCCCCAGCCAAGCACAGGCCGGGCGCGTTTTTTCATCCAGCGGATGGCGGCGGGGCTGGAGAGATAGCGAAAGTTGGCTTCGATAATCAGCGCATCGGGGTTCCAGGTTGTCAGCCAGTTTGGCAGGCCGCGCTGGTAACAAACGTAGAGCGGGTGCTGGGGGTTGAAGATGTGGATGTTTTGGGCGAGGGTGAGTTGGGCTGTTTGCAGGCGGGTGGCGCTGGCAATCGATTCGATGGGCAGGGGTTGGCCGGCGAAAACCGCTAACCCGCCTGCGCTGGCGGCGGCCAGGGCATCGAAGAAAGGGGCGCGGTAGGTGGGGATGACGCGCTGTATCAGGGCCAAACGACCCGGGAAGGGGGGCTGCTTCATCGAGGTTTGAGATTCAGTCGGCAGGGGTGGCAATCAGATAGGCTTTCCAGCCGAGTTGTTCGGGGGTTTCGATGGGCGGGTAGCCAGGGGCCATGGCGCGCAGGCGATACCCGGCGGCGCTCAGGGTTTGCCAGGCGGTTTTTTCTGATTCTGGCCCGTGCAGTTCGAGCAGCAAGAGCGGTTTGCGCTCATTAAGCAGGCGTTGCATGCCGGGCAGGGCCAGCACTTCGCCGCCTTCAATGTCCATTTTGACGGCGTCGGGGGCGGGGTTGCCTTGCTGGTAGACGAATTCGTCCAGTGAAATGGCCGGGACTTTGATTTCGGCCTGGTATTGTTCCTCGCGCCGCCCGGCAGACCCGGCGACTTTGCCCATCCCCACCGATGCATGGACGTAGAAGGTGAGTTCGCCGCTCTGGTCGGCGACGGCTTGGGGAATGAGATGAATGCGCCCGTCCAGGTGATTGAGGGCCAGGTTGGCGCGAATGCGCTCGATGTTGGCGGGCAGGGCTTCAAAGGCAAAGACCTGTCCGTTGGGGCGGGCGGCGTGGGCCAACAGCATGGACACATAGCCGATGTTTGCGCCGACATCGTAAATGGTCATGCCAGGCCGGATGAAGTCGCGCACGGTCTGGGCCAGTTCGGGTTCGTAGGTGCCCAACCAGCGGCTTTTTTCGGCTTTCAGGTTGAGCAGAATTTTGTAGCCTCTCAGGTCTCCGGCGGTAATTTCGACTTCGCTCAGGCCGTCGGCGACTGCGGCGTTAATCGAGCCGCGAATCAGGCGCGCCAGGGCTGGAAAGCGATAAAGCCCCTGCTTGAGCGGCAGGGGCAATAGTTTGGCAAGGCCAGAAGCGAGGGAGAAAAAGAGTTTTTTCAAATTTAGCCGGTTGGCGCTTCGATGTTGAGGGGTTGCACAGGGCTGAGCAGGATGTCCTCGCCCAGGTTTTTGACGGCTGTTTCAAGCACTTTTTCGCCGACCAGGTTCATCAGCGAGAGGCCAAGCAAGAGGGCTTTGACGCGATTGTGCATCGGCGCGGCAGAGAGCAGGTTGACTTTGCGGGCAAATTTTTCTTGCTCATCGACGGCCAGGTTTTGCATCAGGCCAAAGCAGTAGGAGGGCAGGGCCTGGGCGGCTTTTTCAAAATCGACATCTTTCATGGTGCGGGTGACGGCTTCGGCGCGTTGCTGGGCGCGTTTGCGGTCTACGGCCCGGTCAACGGTGCCGAGCAGGGTGTCGAGGATGTTTTTCAGGCCAATTGGCACGTTTTGGTCGCCAACCTGCACATTCCAGATGGAAGTTCGCAGCAGGGCCATGGTGCCAAATCCGGCAACCAGCACCTGGGCCCATTCGGCTTGCAGGCCGCTTAGCCCAAAAGTCCAGCCGAAGGCGCGAATGCTGACCAGGGTCAGGCCCGAGGCCAGGGCATTGACCAGCAGGTAAAAGGCGCTTGGAAAGGTTCCGAGGGCGTTATCGGGTTCGTCGCGGTAGCGCGAGATGATGTCAATGATGCCGACCAGCGCACCGAGGCTGGCGACGGTCAGCCATTCATACCAGAGAATGTTCATTCGTCTTTCTCCCCTCTGGGGGGCGGGGATTCTTCTTCGTCATCGTCTCCCAGGGTAAGCATGGTTTGGGCCCAGCGCAGGCCTTCGTCGGTGAGTTCAATGACACTGCCGTCTTCGCTATCATCCATCTTAATCAACCCGGCTTCGCTGAGTTCTTTTAATCCATCGGTAAACTCGCCAAAGGGGGCGCGCACCTGGGTCATGATGCGCTCTACCCGCGCTTCGTGGGTTTGTGCCAGGTAGCGCACAATGCGCATGGAGGTTCGGCTGGATTCGCTCTTTTTCTCTTCTCTGAAGGAACGGTTAACGGTCCAGAGGAAGGCACCAAAATCGTCCTGGGGTTGTTGCTGGGCTTTATTCATGGAAGTCACCTCTAATTTGATTCTATCGCTGGCAAAATGGCGCGTCAAGCAGCGAAATTAGCGCTTACGGCGCACTTTGAGACGCAGGCCCTGCAGTTCAAGCACTTCAACTTCCTGTCCTTTGGTAATTCGTTTTTCGCCCGGGGCCAGTTCGGCGCTCCATTGTTCGCTATGCACCTGCACTTGTCCGCGCGGGGCGATGTCGGTCAGGGCTACGCCCCTGGCGCCGGGCAGGGCTTCGCGCCCGGTGCGTTGGGGAACGCGTTGAGAGCGCAGGGCAAACCCGACGATGACCGCAAAAGTCAGGCCGGTGACCAGGCCCATGCCAACCACCAGCGGAATGGAGACTTGCTGAAATTGCGGTACGCCTGGCGAGTTGAACAAGACCAGCCCGCCGATGATAAAGGCGCCCACCCCGGCGGCAGTCAGCGCGCCAAAGGTTGGCGTTTTGACCTCCAGGACAAACAGAATGAAGGCGAGTACCAGGAAGATCAACCCAAACCAGTTGACCGGCAAGACGCCCAAG
This sequence comes from uncultured Anaerolinea sp., assembly GCA_964571615.1. Classification (GTDB taxonomy): domain Bacteria; phylum Chloroflexota; class Anaerolineae; order Anaerolineales; family Villigracilaceae; genus UBA8950. Next base: position 16,647 of record CAZNCT010000056.1, read on the forward strand.
CCATAGGCCGCCAGTGCCAGGCAGACCGCGCCGATAAACCCGGCCACCCAGCCGCCTGGGCTGGAAATTTCAATCAAGATGGCTTGCACGCCGATGGTCACCAGCAGAAAGGTGATGTTGGGGTTGACCAAAATATCGAGCAGCTGCTCAATAAAAGACATGCCAAAGTCTTGGGCGCGGGCATTGCTGGTTTCCAGCGTGCGCGGGCCGTCAGGCATTTGCACTTCGAACCCGTCTAATTGCTTGAGCAGTTCGTCAAGGTCGTTGGCGATAAAATCGACCAGCCCGGTTTCGATGGCTTCGCGGGCTGAGACCGCCCGGGCGACTTCAATCATGTCTTCGGCCAGGGCAATGGCTTCGGGGCTGCGGTTGGCGGCCAGGGCGCGCACCTGGGCGCGCAGAACTTCTTTTTGCTTGCGTTCAAGCGTTTCTGGAATATCCTGTCCATCACCGCTGATGGGGCTGGCGGCCCCGATGATGGTCTCTGGGGCCATGGCCGAAGCATGCCCGGCAATGGTGATGACGGCCCCTGCGCTCCCGGCTGACCCGCCGCGCGGGCTGACATAGACCACAATTGGTACCTGGCTGGTGCGAATGGCCTGCACGATGACTTCCATCTCGCTGATTAGTCCGCCGGGCGTATTGAGTTTAATGACCAGTAATTCAGCCTGGCGCTGTTCGGCGCTGGCAATGCCGCGCAGGATGTATTCCTTCATCGCCGGGGCAACAACGCCTTTGGCCTCCAGCACCAGTACCAGCGGGGCATCGGTTTGAGCCCGGGCTGTGCGCGCAAAACTGAGCAAGGCCGCAAGAAGGATGAGCAACAAGCCAAATTTTTTCATTTTTCACTCCGTGAAAACATTATAAACCGGTTGGGCAACCAAAAAAATGATTTTTAACGAACTATCATCTCTGCGCTGTTCTTACCGCCTGGTTTGGTTGTAGAATCAAACCAGGACGCTCGTCAAGCGAAAGGTGGTTGCTTTGAGATGAAAATCATCAGCCCGCAATGGACCAATCTCTCCAAAGGCTATCAGGCCGCCCGCGCTCTTGAGCGCCAGGCTCGCCAGAATTGGGAATTGAAGTGGGCCAATTCGGTCGATTTTGCCCGTCAGCAGGGCCTAAGACGCGCCGCCGAGATGCTTCAGGCTCAGGTACGAGACGAGAAGCGCACGCTGCGTTTTATTCTGGTGTTGCTGGCGGCGCTCATCCTGGCGATGGCGATACTCAGTTTGCTGGCTGAGAATTATCCACAGTTGCGCTGGCTGATTTTGCCGGTGGGGGTGATGAATGTTTTGCAGGCTCTGGTTTTGTTGCTTCCGATTTACGAGAAACTTAAGACCATTGCCGAGCTGAGCGCCGCCGAGCCGACGCCCGAGGAGCCAGGCGCTTCACTCGAAATTACCGAACAATGGTGGCAGGCTGTTTCAGGCCAGGATGCGCTTGAGAGTGACAACGCCGCTGCAGCGGGTGAGATTGCTTTTTTGAAGTATCTGGCCGCCAACCTGCCGAACGACTATTTCGCCGTCCGAAGCCCGCTGATTCGTCATGGGTTGGGGGTGGATATTCTCCTTTTTGGGCCGACCGGTGTCTGGTTGTTTGTGGTGCGCCATTGGCAGGGGCGCGTTTTCTGGCGCAATGGCATCTGGCAGCCCGAAACATCTGCGCCGGATGCCCAAGGGGCCGCGCCTGTTGCGCCGGATTCTGAATGGCTGCGAGGGCGCCAGATTGTTGAAAAAATGCTCAATGCCCGCCTGGCAAAAAACGCCAATTTGGGGGCTATTTTGCACGGCGGCGTGGTGTTTACCCACCCGTTTGTGCAGTTGGATGCCGGGGCTGGCGTCAGGGTTCCGTATGGCACGCCGCCGCAGTGGTTACAGCGCATTCGTTCGGCTCAAAATTTATCCCGTTTTACAACCGAGGTACAACTGCTGGTCTTCGATGTCCTGTTCGATTATGCGCTTGGGCAGTATGTCACCCGTCCGCTTTTGCGCTCGGCGGTCGAACTGGCCAAAGTATTGTACGGCGATGTGCTTGAAGACCTGCGTCAGTACATTGTGCGGCAGGTGCGCTCAAAAATGGCGCGTTGATTCTCTTTTCTAACGCAAAATTTAGACTGTTTTGGTATTCTTTGGGCATTCAGGAGCAAGCCAGTGATACCCAAAATTCCCTCCTCTGAAATTACCCCAAAACAGGTTTATCTTTCGCGGCGCGATTTTATCAAAGCCGCTGGTGTTGTGGCGGGCAGCGTGGCCCTGGCGGCCTGTGCGCCAGCCGGTTTATCCGCGCCAACTGAAGCGGCGCTCAGCCCGGCGGCAGACGGCAAAACGGACGAACTCGGCGACCCGCTGAACTCATATAAAGACATTACCACCTACAACAATTACTACGAATTCAGTACCGACAAGCAGGCCGTAGCGGTTTTGGCCAAAAATTTCAAAACTTCGCCCTGGGATGTGGAAGTGTACGGGCTGGTGAACAAACCGCGCAAATTTGGACTTGAAGACCTGCTCAAGATGTTCCCGCCCGAAGAGCGTATCTACCGGCTGCGCTGTGTCGAGGCCTGGAGCATGGTCATCCCCTGGATGGGATTTCCGCTCTCCAAACTGCTGGCGCTGGTTGGGCCAACCAGTGACGCGCGTTATGTGCGTTTCGAGACAACTTACCAGCCCGAAGAGATGCCCGGCCTGAAACAGCCCTGGTATCCCTGGCCTTACCAGGAAGGCCTGCGTCTGGATGAAGCCATGCACGACCTGACCATCCTGGCAACCGGTCTGTACGGGGGCGAACTGCCGCCCCAAAATGGAGGCGGCATTCGCCTGGTGGTGCCCTGGAAGTATGGTTTCAAGTCGATTAAGGCCGTGGTCAAGATTGAATTAACCGCCGAGCAGCCTGCCACGTTGTGGAGCGCGATTGCGCCCAACGAGTACGGCTTCTATGCCAACGTCAACCCCCAGGTGGATCATCCGCGCTGGAGCCAGGCCACAGAACGCCGCATTGGTGAATTTTCGCGCCGTAAAACCCTGATGTTCAATGGCTACGAAGAACAGGTTGCCAGTCTGTATGCCGGCATGGATTTGAAGAAAAATTATTAGCCGCCCAATACGTCATCAAAAATCGCATGTCAAAAAAACGCTTTACCCCGCTTCAGGGGTTGGTTCATTTCACGGGTTGGCTGCCGCTTGGCTTGTTGTTCTTTGATTTTTTGAATGACAACCTGACCGCCAACCCAATTCAGGCCATCGAACAGCGCACGGGTCTGAACGCGATTACCTTTCTGCTGCTTTCTCTGGCCTGTACCCCGGCAGCCTCCATTTTGGGCTGGAGCGAATTGACCCAGCGCCGCAAGGCCCTCGGCAACTATGGGTTTTTCTATGCGGCTTTGCATGTAACCGCCTTCTTTGTTTTGGATTATGGCCTCGACCTGGCCGCGATTTGGCGCGATGTCGGGACAAAATCTTACATCATCGTTGGGGCACTGGCCTTTCTCCTGCTGCTGCCGCTGGCGCTGACTTCGTTCAATTATTGGATAAAACGCCTCGGGAAAAACTGGAAACGCCTGCACCGCCTCGCCTATCTCATTTCGCCGCTGGTGGTGGCCCACTTTTTCATGGCCAAAAAAGGCGACCTGCTCAACCTGAGCGGAGACATCTTTCAGCCATTGGCTTATGGTGTGGTAACGCTGATTTTGCTACTCCTGCGATTGGCCCCGCTCAAAAAGCCGCTGATTGCCATCAGACAGAGATTTTTCAGCCGCTAACAGAGTTTCTTTTGGTTCGCTTTGAAAGCCAACAAATGGCTTATCTGGCGTAAAAACCGTTCCCTCTTTTCACGAATTTTTCGTGTTGCCCACCTTACAGCCTGGCAAACTGCTTGTGTTTTGAGAATGGGCAGGTAGTTACTATTCTCAAGAAAAATCGGTGAGATTCCGTGTCCAAGATGTTTTGGTTTCAGATAAACGCTAAAAGCCAGTCATTACGGTAGAGTCCCCAACCGTTTGTTACGGACAAAGCCGCTGGAACTTAATCCGGTCGGTATAGACCTGGCTGCGGCCAATCACATCACCCCGGCTGTCGGTCAGTACAAATTGGAATTGCAGCCAGGCAGGGTCATAGTCCTTATACGAGGGCACATTCACCGCCCGCAGGCGATATTCATACCGCCCCTCCCCTTGTGGACGCATCGCCAGCCCGGTATTCCAGGCACTTTGCGCCCCGCTCTTCTGGTTGCGCAGACGGACAAACAGCAGCACGCTGTAAACCTTTTCAGGCTGGCTGACCTTAACGCTGAAGGTCACTTCTTTGGGCGAACAATCGCCGCCGTAATAAACCTGTTCGGCGCTCAGGCTGAATTCCGCAATCGGCGTGTCGCTCAGGGTGGCTGTCGCGGCATTCAA
>CAZNCT010000057.1:0-787 GCA_964571615.1 uncultured Anaerolinea sp.
ACTCAGGCACTTTGACCGTGCCGAATTCGCAAACCCGCCCCAGGTCGTTGCGGCCCAGGTCAACCAGCATCAGGTGCTCGGCGCGCTCTTTGGGGTCGGCCAGCAGGTCGGCGGCCAGGGCTTCGTCTGCGGCCATATCGGCGCCGCGCGGGCGCGTCCCGGCGATGGGGCGCAGGCTGGCTTTGCGGCCTTCGAGACGCACGAAAATCTCAGGCGAAGCGCCGACGATGTAGAACGGTTCGCCGTCCAGGTCGCCGAAGTCGAAGAAGTACATGTAGGGCGAGGGGTTAAGCCGCCGCAGGGCGCGGTAGATGTTGAACGGGTCGCCGTGCGCCGGGCGCGAGAGCCGCTGTGAGAGCACGACCTGGAAAATATCACCCGCGGCAATGTGTTCTTTGCCAACCCGCACGGCCTGCTCGTACTCGGCCTGGGTCAGGTTCGAGGTCACTTCAACGGTGGCAGGCTTCGGGTCGCCCGTTCCGCGCGGCAGGGGCGTGGGAGCGAGCAAACGCGCTTCAATGGCGTCCAGTTTGCGGTTGGCGGCGTCCACATCGCCATCAAAGGCATAGGTGATGATGTCGAGGCTGTGGCGGGCGTGGTCAAAGGCGATGATGGTGTCGGCCAGCAGGAAGACCGATTCGGGCAGGTTGCCGCTTTTGAGCCGTTTTTGCAGTTTTGGCTCAAAGTAGCGGATGGTTTCGTAGCCCAGGTAGCCAACCAGCCCGCCAATAAAGCGCGGCAGGCCTTCGGGCAGGTCGGGGGTGAAGCCGGAAAGTTGGGATTGCAG
>CAZNCT010000057.1:838-4727 GCA_964571615.1 uncultured Anaerolinea sp.
CGCTCTATGCTCTGGCCTGTTATCCGATACTCGTAGCGTGGTTCAATGCCGATAAAGGAGTAACGGGCGACGCGCTCGCCGCCTTCGACCGATTCGAGCAGGAAGGAGGGGCCGCTGCCGCGCACTTTGAGATAGACGCTTGCCGGGGTGTCCAGGTCGGCGGGCAGGCGGCGGACGATGGGGGCGATGCGGGTGGTGGTTTGGATGAGTTCGGTGACCATAAGGTGTCCTTTGGTTAACAGAATAGTCCCCTCTGTCCGTTGGGACGAGAGGGGACTCCCGTGGTACCACCCAATTTACGCCTGCTTTTTAAGAAAAATCCCTGTTGTGATGCAACAGGGAAAGGAAGCCAGCGTCACTCTTTTCGGACACGGCAGGGTTCACGGAATACGGCTTGCTGAACACTGGTTATGTCCTCGCTCTGTAACGGGAGTTCCCGGATTGGGTTACTTTCTGGCAGACTTGGGTTTCGAACCGCCGCTGTGCGGCTACTCAACCCTCGGCTTGCAATTTCACCCGCTCAACTCGGTGGGCCATTCGGCTCCTGCGCTTTTACCGGATTCACACCACTCGGTCTCGATACGTTTGTATTTGACCAACGACCCGGCTCTCTGAAAATCGCTTTGAAGCGTACTCGTCCACGTCTTCGTTTTTGGTTGTTAAGTTGGCGTGATTATATGCCGCGAAGCGGATTTGTCAAGACAAAAATTGTCTAAAAATTGGAGTTGGTTTTTTTATGGGTTTGGTGACGAATGTTCAACTTTGCGCACTGCCAGGCCCAGGCTGACCAGGCCGACTGTATAGCCAAGCACCGAGAGGGCATACAGCCAGCGGGTGCCAACGGCATCGAAGATGGCTCCAGAGACGGGCGCGGCCAACATGCTGACCAGCCCCGAAATGGTAACGGTGTAGAGGGCCAGCACGGTGCCGGTTTCATGGGGCTGGGTGCGGCTGCTAATCAGACCGATAAAGGCGACGGTGTAGAAACTGAAACTTGTCCCACCGATGAAGCGGGCCAGCATAATGCTTTCAATGGACGGAAAGAGCAAGACCATCAGGCGTTGGAGGATGATAATCAGAAATGCCATCAGCATCAGGCGTGGGGCGCTTATGCGCTTGACGATTTTGTCGGCCCAGAGCATGAAGGGTAGTTCGACAACTGCGCTCAAAATTCCGGCGACGCTAATCAGGCTTTTGCTGGCGCCCAGCTCAGAAAGATAAACGTTTTCAAATTGCAAGACGCCGTTGTTGAGAAACCCGATGAAGACCAGCGCAACCGCAAAAGCCAGCAAAATGGGGTCGCGCCCGACGCGCTGCAGGGTGGCTTTCAGCCCGGGCCTGGGCGGCTCGGCGGTGTTTTTGGGGGGCGCAAAATGCTCTTTGCGAATAAAAAAGACCAGGGTTGCGGCGCTGACAAAACCAATCGCTACGCCGCCAAAACCGGCCCCAAAGCCGAGGCGTTCAATCAGCCAGCCTGCTGAAAGCACGCTGACAATCCAGCCGACTGAGGCCCAGACACGCACGCTGCCATAGCCGGTTCCGGCGGCATTGGCAACGCTGACCGCCATTGAATCGGAGAGCGGCACCAGGCCTGATAGAATCAGCGCCTGAAAGAAGACAATTGGCAAAATAAACCAGAATGCCTGCTGCTGGCTAATCAGCAGGTAGGCCAGCGCGCCGCCAGCCAGGGCCCATTGCAGGTAACGCTCGGGATGCGGGCGCTTTTTGATTTCACTGACCAGCAAGGGGGCAATGACCAGCCCAACCAGCGAGCTGGTTGCCGAAAGGGTGCCAATTTGTTTGCCGCTTAACCCCAGGCTGACGTAGAACAGGTTGATGAATGGCAGAATGAACCCCCAGCCGCCCAGGTAAGCAAAATAGTACGCGCGCGCCAGCAGCAGGTCGCGCTGTTCGAGGTGTTTGGGTTCAAAAATGCTCATAAGTGCTGGAGAGTATATCACTGGCCTGCCGAGAGGCGCATGTTGCGGTCGGGTTACAGGGCAATCAGGCCAATGGCCAGCAGGGCGGTCAGGATGCCCGAGAGTTGCAGGCGGTTCATCCGTTCTTTGAGCAGCAAGGCCGCCAGGACGACGGTCATGCCGGGGTAGAGCGAACTCAGCACAGCGGCGATATCGAGCCGCCCGGTTTGGCCCGCCAGGATGTAAAGGCTGCTGGCGGTCACATCGAGCAGGGCATTGAGTGGCAAAATTGGCCAGACGGTCTTTTCGAGCCGCAGGGCCGGGCGTTTGAAGAAGGCATAGACCAACAGCATGATCAGCCCGCCCAGGCGTGAGCCGACCAGCGGCCACAGGTTTGATTCTTGCCCGGCTTTGTGAATCAGGATGAAGTACAGGCCAAACCCGAACCCGGCCAGCAGGGGCATTTTTAATTCCTGCCAGCCTTTGATGGTCGGGCGCAGGCTGCCGCTTTCGCCCGCCGAAATGACCCAGATTGCCGCCAGGGCCAGCACGAATCCTATCAGCGTGACCATGCCGGGGAAGCCTTCGCTAAAACTGCCAAAGATGACCGGCAGGCTGGCGGTCAGCAGGGCCGAGACCGGCGCGGCGATGCTCATCTGGCCTTCGGCCATGGCCTTGTAAAGCACAATCAGGCCAATGGTGCCGACTGTTCCGGCCAGCAGGGCGGTGCCCCAACCGTTCAGGCTCATCGGCGGTTGGCCCGAAAGGCTGGCCACAATGAAAATTGTCAGCATGCCAATCCATTCGGCGTGAAAGACAACCGCCAGGGCGTTGTTGGTACGGCGCGAAGCCAGACCACCGGCGAAATCGGCAGTTCCCCAGGCGATTGCGGCGCCCAGGCCGTACAAAATGGGGAGTAGAGAAATCAGGTTCATGGCGGTTATCAAACAGCGCGAGACACACTCTCGCGCTGCAAACGGCCTGATTGTACTTGAAGTTTGATGGGAATGGAAAAATTATCTCGGCAAAACCAGCGGCGTGCCGTGAAACGGGTGCGGAATGATTTGCACCGGCCAGCCGTAAACCCGTGAGATGGTTTCCTGGGTCAAAATTTCGCCTGGTTTGCCGATGGCGCGCAGTTCGCCGCTTTCGAGCAGGGCAATCCGGTCGGCGTAGCGGGCGGCCAGGTTCAGGTCGTGCAGGGCCACCAGCACCGTCAGGTTGCATTCGCGGGCCGATTTGTAAACCAGTTCCATCAGCGTCATCTGGTGCTGGATGTCGAGGTGGCTGGTTGGCTCATCGAGCAAGAGGATGGGGGTGGCCTGGGCCAGGGCGCGCGCCAGCAGGACGCGCTGCTGCTCGCCGCCGGAGAGTTCTCCGACGCGCCGCTCGGAAAGTTGGCTGGCATCGACACGGGCGAGCGCGTCGCGGGCGATGCGTTCGTCGTTGGCGGAGAGCTGGCCGAGGAAGTTGAGATACGGCGTCCGCCCGAAAAGAACCGTTTCCAGCGCGGTGTAGGCCGGGGGCAGGGAAACGCCCTGCGGGACGACAGCAATTTGACGGGCGCGCTCGGCAGGGCTGAACCCGCTCATTAAACGGCCAGACAGGCTTATCGTCCCGCGCGAGACGGGCAGTATCCCGCTCAGGGCGCGGATAAGAGTCGATTTGCCCGAGCCGTTCGGCCCAACCAGCGCAAGAATTTCGCCTTTTTCCAGCCTGAAACTGACGTTTTTAAGCACAGGCTGAGCGTGATAGGCAACCGTCAGGTTTTGGATGTGGAGCATTACCAGGTTCCTCCGAGTTTGGCGCGGCGCAATATCCACAAAAAGAAGGGCGCGCCTGCCAGGGCGGTGACAATGCCGAGCGGCAGTTCTTGCGGGGCAATGACAACCCGCGCCAGCACGTCTGCCAGCAAGAGGGCCGCGCCGCCGCCCAGAATGCTGAGCGGGAGGATGCGGCGATAGTCGGCC
>CAZNCT010000057.1:4820-9206 GCA_964571615.1 uncultured Anaerolinea sp.
TGGCGCGGCGTGTATCGAGGCCGAGTTGGGCGGCTTGTTCATCGCCAAATTGCAGCAGGTTGAGGGCGTGCCCGCTCAGGACAAGGGTCGTTAAGCCGATGGTCAGGAAGGGAATCAGCGCCAGGACTGAATCCCAGCCGCCCAGGCTGATGCCGCCGAGCAGCCAGCCCAGGGCGCGGCGCAGTTCTCCGCTCGAGCGCAGCATCAGAAAGGAGGTCAGCGAGGTGGCGAAGGACGAGATGGCGACCCCCGCCAGGATGAGCGTGGTGGTTGGCACCGCCCCGCCGACGCGGGCAAAACCATACACCAGCAGGACGGTCAGCAGCCCGGCGGCGAATGCCGCCAGCGGGATTGCCATCAGCCCGGCGACGCTGTAGGGCCATTGCACCGACATCGCCAGCACCGCGCCCAGCCCCGCGCCGGAGGCAACGCCAATCAGGTACGGGTCGGCCAGCGGGTTGCGGAACAATCCCTGGTAGGCGGCGCCGCTGCCTGCCAGCGCCGCCCCGACCAGGGCGACCAGGGCGGTGCGTGGCAGGCGAATGTTCCACAGGATGGTTTCAAACGTGGCGTTTGCGCCCGAACCCTTTAGCGCCGCCCACAGTTCGGCGGGCGGGATGAATACCGAGCCAATGGCAACGCTCAGGAGCAAAGCCAGGGCCAGGGCAAGCAGGGTCAGCAGGTAGGGGCGCATGGGGTTTTGGTATTTCTCTGAAACAACGCTGGTTGAGTGGGGCGGCGAGCCTCGAAAGGAAAAGAACGTTTCTCGACTTCCGCCGCCCGTATCGAAACCAGCAACTCATGGTCTCTATACGCCGGAAAACCACCGGCTACTCGACCATCCATATTACTCAAACAATTCCGGCCTGAGCAGTTTCGCCAATTGCTCCAGCCCATCTACCAGACGCGGGCCGGGGCGGCTGACCAGGTTATCATCGAAGGGGAAGACGTTGCCGTTTTTGACGGCGCTCAGGTTCTCCCAGCCGGGGCGCTGACCGACCGATTCAACCGTCACGCCCCACATCGCGTCACCCAAAATGATGAACATCGGGTCGTTTGCCACAATCTGCTCAATGCTCAACTGGGGATAGCCCTCCAGGTCAGCGGCAATGTTCGCGCCGCCCGCGCGCTCCAGCAGCAGGGTGATGAAGGTGCCTTTGCCAGCCGTCCAGGGTTGGGCCGGGTTGCTGGCGTCAATTTCGTAGAACACGCTGAAGCGCGAGCTGATGGGGGCGATTTTCTCATCCACTGCGGCGACGCGCGCCTTGAGCGATTCAACCAGCGCGGCGGCTTCGGCTTCGCGCCCGGTCAGTTGGGCAACGATGCCCAGGTTGGCGTACATTTCTTCGAGTGTGGTCGGGTTGCTCAGGTAGAACACCGTCAGCCCCAGGTCTTCGAGCGATTTGACCAGTTCGGGCGAGTTGATTTCAGCCGCCAGCACCAGGTCGGGCTGCAGGGCCACAATTGCCTCGATGTTATATTCGCCCATTGAGCCGCCAACATCCGTCAGCGCCAGGGCCTCGGCGGGGTAATCTGAAAACATATCGCGTCCAACTGTCTGCCCGCCCGCGCCAATCGCGAACAGGATTTCAGTATTCGAGGGCGCCAGCGAGACAACCTTTTGCGCCGGTTGGGCCAGGATCACCTGGCGGCCCAGTCCGTCGGTCAGAGAGATGTTGGGGGTTGCCGGCGTCGGCGGGAAGATGGAAACCGCCTCGGTAGCGGTTGGTTCAATCGTTGGGGCCGCAACCGGCGCCGGGGCGCAGGCGGCCAGCAAGAGGGTCAATGCCAGCAAGGCAAAGGTAATCTTACGAAACATGGGTGAATTCTCCTTAGAGATATGGTCTGAAGGGTGGACGTCAAAACCTTAAACCACAAAGGTCACAAAGTGTCACAAAGGAAACTCAAAACATCTTTTCCGTCGTGTTCCGTTTTTGCCGTCGTGGTAAAAGGTTTTTTATCAGCAAAAATAAATCAAAATCCCCTGCCGTGTCATGGTCAGGGGAGGTCGGGAGGGCAAATCCGTAGAAAAAATCGCCATTCCCACCTCCTTTCGCGAGAGTGTGGTGTGGATACGAACGGGGCGGGCGACCTGGCTTGTTCTTCTCAGAACTTACAGTTGCGCGACAGCGCCGGACTTGCACCGGCTTCGCCTTTGAGCCTCTCCATCCGGGGAGGAAGGCACCGCGTTCGCTATTCAGTTGTCAGGGCGATTGTATGCCGGGCAGCGCCATCCGTCAATGGCCGATTCTGCCTGCTATGGCAGGTAGTCTAACAGCGGCAGGAAGGACAGGATGAGCAGGCACAAGACCGCCAGGATGACCAGCCCGGGCAGCAGGATGACCAGCCAGGCGCGGGCTGCATCCATATAGTGAGCGGCTTTCAGCGCACGCACATTCAAAATCATCCCATACACCCCCAGGATGGGCGCCAGGCATTGCAGGAAAGGAACCACAAACAGAATCCCCGCTACCAGGTTAAGCGGGGCCATGTAAGCCGCCAGCGCATAAACCGTTCGGGTGTAGTTGCCGCTTCCACCCAAAACACGGGCCAGCATAAATTGAACAGCAGCCCCGATTACCAGCCCAAGCACAGACCCAATCGCGCCCAGCACAGCCGAGCCTGCCATCGCAACCAGCGTAAACAAAACCGGGCTAAGACTTGCGCTCAAGGCAGGCAAGGCCTCCTGAAACTCGCTACTTAGCCCGAATGGCAATACCAGGCCGGTTATCAGCCCGGTATAAGCCATCCACTCGTAGGCGCGGCTCTGACCGGCGTCTTTATCCATCAGCAAAGCCAGATACTCATACTCATCGCGGCTGGTCAGGGCTGTCAGCCAGACATCATAAAACGGGTAGGACTTGCTTTCGGGTTTTACGGGGGGGGTCAGCCCGGGCGATTCTAAGAGCATTTGCTGGCGTTCCACCTGCTCCCAATCAATCGTGGCAGGTTGCTCTGGCTCATCCTCCCAGGTGATAGGCGCATCCACTTCGGCTTCGGGTTGCAGCCGAAAGACAGGCTCATTGCTGGCCGCCTGCAAATCCGGTTTTGGCGCTTCTGGCTCCGGCGGCGCAAGCTGGGCGCGCAGCACAGCCAGCGCTTTTTCGGCCTGCGGGTGCCCGGGGTTGGCTTTCAGGCACATCTCCAGAACTCGAATGCGCTGTTCAAGGCTATCGATTGTCTCTGCGTACCAGAACCAGGCATTCACATCGCTGGGGTTGGCGCGCATCAGGGCTTCAAGAACTTGTCTGGCTTCGCGTTTTTGTCCCTGCTTCACCAGGGCAATCGCTTCTTGCAGTGTGCCTGGCATACAGCCTCCGAAAAAACCATGCTTTCTATCATTAAAGCATAATTTTGCCGGGGTTAAATATTAAAAGTGCGTACCAGTATAAAAAGCCCATCACCCCCTTGGGCGCAAAAAAAAGTGTTGTGGATGTCTTGCCCTCGGGCGTTGTACTGCGCTCGAGCCACAACTGCCCGGGCAGTTCTCCCCGCGCCTTGAGCAGGAGCGTTCCCCCCTCGGCCTGTTCCACCGTTTCCCAGCCCAATACACCCGGAGGGTTCTTCGGCGCACCGCTTTGCGGTTCTGCGCTGACCCGATAATCGATCAAAAACCCCTCATGCTTCAGGCGTACATGCTCGCGGGGCGAATCTAACCAGACCCGCTCCACCCGCCGGGGATCCATCTCTGCCAGTGAGCGGCGCACCGCCTCGGCGTAATCGAGCGGCTTAATCTGTGGAAACAGGCGCCGGGCCGCAGGTTCGCGCACCAGGCTATCGTTTTGCAGGCCCTCCACCAGCGGCAGGGCGTATGAGAACTCCACCGGGGTCAGTTTGTCAATCAAAAACGCCATCAAGACCGGCGGCACAAACGGCAGCAACACCGCTTTGCGCTTTAAGCCGCGAATTTGGGCATATTCTTGCATGACTTCAATGTATGTCCGCTCTTTTGCGCAGCCCAACTCAATAATTTCACCGCGGCAGGCGGGGGTTTCCAGCGCGGCCAGCAGGTATTCGATAATGTCGCTGGTTGCAATCGGTTGTGAGCGGTGTTTCAGCCATTGAGGGCCAATCATCACCGGAAATTGCTCAGCAATGAAACGAATCATTTCAAACGAGACGTTGCCCGGCCCGGCAATTACCCCAGCCCGAAACTCGGTGACCGGCACCCCGGCCTCGCGCAGGGCTACACCCGTCTCGATGCGCGAGAGCAGGTGCAGGGCCAGTTTGTCGCCTGGGTCGGCCAGCCCGCCGACATAGATGATATGCCCCACCCCCGCTTTTTTGGCCGCCCCGGCAAAATTGCGCGCCGATTCCAGGTCAATGCGATGATAACCCTGCCCCGCAGACATGCTGTGAATCAGGTAATAGGCCGCGCTCACATCG
>CAZNCT010000057.1:9216-14596 GCA_964571615.1 uncultured Anaerolinea sp.
AGTGCAGGCTTTCGGCGCGGGTCACATCCCCGGCAACGACCTCGACCTGCCCAGACCAACGCCGCGCCCGCAAGCGTTCCGGATTGCGCGCCAGGCAGCGCACCCGGTAGCCCGCCTCGAGCAGGCGCGGAATCAGACGGCTGGCAAGATAGCCGGTAGCGCCGCCGATGAGGATAATTTCTTTTGGTTGGGTGTGGGACGAGTTCAAGAGAGTTTTACCTGTAAAGTGTCTGGTAACTGGTAAATGGCGATTGGTAATTCATGGTAAATCTCCAATTACGAATTACCAATGACCATTTTCCTGCTAATTTCTTCCGCTCGCTCCACCAACTTCTGCAACATACCGTCAAAAATAAAGCGATGGGCGGGCCACATGGCGTACCAGTAAAGATAGCCAAACAAGCCGCGCGGGGCAAAGTAGGCGGTCTGGACGAAGAGATTTTTGCCGTTTTCTTGCGGCAGTACCTGAAACTCAAGCCAGGCTTTGCCCGGCACTTTCATTTCGGCCCGCAGACGCATACACTGGCCCGGTGTCAGGGTCTCTACCCGCCAGAAATCGAGCGACTCCCCGGCGCGGATGTCATCCGGGTGGCGGCGTCCGCGCCGCAAGCCGACCCCGCCGACGGCTTTGTCCATCCAGCCGCGAATGGCCCAGGCCCAGTCCATATACATCCAGCCGCGCTCGCCGCCAATGCCCGTAAAAGCGCGGAAGATGGCCTCAGCGGGCAGGTCGGTCAGCGCCTGGCGTTTTTCCATGAACATGCCTTCTTCCAGTTTGAACTGGTAAGGCTTGATGTCTCCCGCGCTGGTGACCAGGGCATCGCTCCAGGAGGTCTCCACTTCACCGCTTTCAATTTTCACCAGTGCATAGCGAACCGCGGTTTGAAAGTCGAGCGGCTCAATTTGCGGAAAGAGTTTGCGGGCCAGGTCATCGCGCACCAGGCTTTCAATGTGCAGGCCCTCAATCAGCGGCAAGACAGTCCGATAGGAGACCGGCGTAACCATGTGCACCCAGTAGGCCGAAAGATGCGGCGCGTAAACCGGGGTGGGGATGAGCCAGCGTTTGAACCCACGCTCTTTTGAGTAACCCAGCAGCATTTCGGCATAGGTCAATTGGGTTGCGCCGCCAATTTCAATCAGTTTGCCAATGCTTTCGGGCGTTTCGAGGGCCGCCACAAGATAACTGAGCGTATCGCGGATGGCTATTGGCTGGGCTTTGGCAAAAAACCAGCTTGGACAAATGAAAAACGGCTGTAATTCGGCCAGGTAACGCACCATTTCAAAAAGCGCACTGCCCGAGCCGATAATCATACCGGCCCGAAATTCGGTCACTGGCACCCGCCCCTGGCGCAGAATGTACCCGGTCTCATGGCGCGAACGCAGGTAAGGAGAGAGTTTGGCGGTCGGGTCTACCAGTTCTCCCAGGTAGATGATTCGTTCCAGGTCGGCTTCATCGGCAGCGCGGACGAAGTTGCGGGCGGCGGTCATGTCTCGCTCGGCGGTGATTTTTCCGCCCTGGCGTCCGTGAATCAGATAGTAGGCGGTCGAAACGCCTTTTAGCGCGGCAGACAGGCTGGCGGGGTCGAGCGCGTCGCCCTGGGCCACTTCCACATCTTTTAGCCAGGGGCGTCCTTGCAGGCGGGCCGGGTCGCGGGCCAGGACACGCACAGCGTATCCCGCTTCAATCAGGCGCGGGATGAGACGTCCGCCGATGTAACCGGTTGGGCCTGTCACAAGGATTTTTCGGGTCGGGTTCATGGCTTTCTCTCAAGAAAGTGAAGATTGTTGAAGAATATAACATGATTGGGTGTAGAATCACTTTCATTCTACTCTCAAGTTCCATCACAGGCCGCCATGAAAAAACTGCAATTGCCGCGTAATGTCTGGGTGCTTACCGCTACCTCTTTTCTGACTGATATCTCCTCCGAAATGATCGCCAATCTCATGCCGCTCTTCTTGAGCAACGTGCTCGGGGTTGGCACCGCGCTGATTGGCCTGATTGATGGGATCGCCGAATCGACCGCCAGCCTGATGAAACTCTATTCGGGCGTGCTTTCCGACCGGCTCGGACAGCGCAAATGGCTGGCTGTGGCCGGGTATGGCCTTTCCACGTTTGCCAAGCCTTTCCTCTACTTTGCTACCTCCTGGGGCTGGGTGTTGGGGGTACGTTTTTTTGACCGCATGGGCAAAGGCATTCGCACCGCCCCGCGTGATGCCTTGCTGGCCGGTAGTATCGATGAAAAACAGCGCGGCCTGGCTTTTGGTTTGCATCGCGCCGGTGATACCGCTGGGGCGTTTGTAGGCCTGGCGATTGCCGCCCTGGTGATTTACTTCACTCAGCAGGGCGCAACCTTGCTGGCTCGTGAAACCTTCCAGGTCATTGTGCTGGTCTCCTTCATCCCCGCCTTGCTGGCAGTTGGCTTGCTGGCTTTTTTGGCCCATGAAGTGCGCGTTCCGCACAAGGCCAGCGCACCGGTCTTAAGCCTGGCTGGTTTTGATGTTCGTTTCAAGCTGTTTTTGCTGGCCTCAATTTTGTTCACCCTGGGAAACTCGTCTGACGCTTTCATCATTTTGCGTGGTCAGGAACGCGGCCTGTCGCTCTTGCAGGTGATGGGCATGTTATTGACGTTTAACGCCGTCTATAGCCTGCTTTCTGGCCCGCTTGGCGCGCTCTCCGACAAAATTGGGCGCCGCAGGTTGATTTTTGCTGGCTGGCTGTTCTACGCCCTGGTCTATCTCGGATTTTCGCTGGCCCAGACCGGCACGCACGTTTGGGCTTTGTTCGGCTTGTATGGCGTTTTCTACGCCCTGACCGAAGGAGCCGCCAAGGCCTTCATCGCCGACCTGGTGCCAGATGAAATGCGCGGGCGCGCCTATGGCCTGTACCACGCCGCGCTGGCCCTTTCGGCTTTTCCGGCTTCGTTGATTGCCGGCCTGCTCTGGCAAGGGTTTGGAGCCTGGCCCGGGTTTGGGCCTGCGGCGCCATTCCTGTTTGGCGCTGTTATGGCGCTCTCTGCAATTGCGGTCTTTACAGTACAATCGAGATTGCATGAAAGTTGATTTTCGCAGCCTTCTTCAACTGCCGCTTTTTCTGCTCTCGCTGGCCTTCCTGGTAGGGATTGTCTTAGCCGGGCAGATGCTCTTGCCGGTTCGCGCCTGGCTGGCGCTGGCCGGGTTTGGGTTGGCAGCTGGCATCATCTGGCGCTTGCTGAATAAAAATGGCGTTTGGCTGATTGCGCTCACGCCGATGTTCCTGTTTTTGGGCGCGGCGCGTTATCAGTTTGTCCAGCCGCAGTTTGATGAGACAACCCTGGCGTATTACAACGGTTTCCCGCGCACGGTTTGGGTGACTGGCACGTTGGTTGAGCCGCCCGATATTCGTGATACCTACCAGAATTTGCGCGTCAGCGTGCAGGCGGTCGATTTCGGCGATGGCGATGTTGCTATCAGCGGCATGTTGCTTGTCCGCGCGCGCTATGCCGATGACCTGCAATATGGCGACCTGATTCGCGTGCGCGGCGACCTCGAAACCCCCGCCGAAAGCGAGACTTTTTCATACCGCGAATACCTTTTACGGCAGGGCATTCACAGCACCATGAGCGCGTCGCGCGTCACTCTGTTGCCGCTCGAAGGGCCTAAAAATCCCTTCTGGTCGCTCATGTATCGTTTCAAGGCCAGCCTGTCGAGCCGCATTTACCTGCTCTTCCCCGACCCAGAAGCCTCGCTCCTGCATGGCATTTTGCTTGGCGATGATGACAACATGGCGCCCGATTTGCAAAAAGCCTTCAAAGACACGGGCACATCGCATATCATTGCCATTTCTGGCTTTAACATTGCCATCATTGCGGCTGTGTTTGTCTCCATCTTCAGCCGCCTGTTTGGGCAAAAAATTGGCGCGGCCCTGGCGATTTTGGGCATCACTGGCTACACCCTGCTGGTTGGCGCAGAAGCCTCGGTCGTGCGCGCCGCCATTATGGGCAGTCTTTCAATCATCGCCCTGCAAATGGGACGCCGCACCGTGGCGCTCAATACCCTGGGGGCGGTGGCCGCCCTCATGGCTCTCTTCAACCCCTTTGTGCTTGCCGATGTCGGCTTTCAGTTGTCTTTTGCCGCCACCCTGGGCCTTGTCCTGTATGCCCAGCCTTTTCAAGATTGGACTGCCGCCAGTCTGCGGCGTTTCTTGCCCGATAGTGTGGTTGAGCGCTTCATTGGGCCTTTTTCTGAATACTTCCTGATGACCCTGGCCGCGCAGGTGACCACCCTGCCGATTATTGCTTACCATTTCGAACGCATTTCGATTGTTTCGCTTTTTGTCAATCCGCTCATCTTGCCTGCCCAGCCGCCCGTCATGATTTTAGGTGGATTGGCCGTGCTTGCCAGCCTGGTTTACATGCCGCTGGCCAGGCTGCTGGCCGCATTGGCCTGGCCTTTCCCGGCTTATACCATTCGGGTTGTGGAATGGGCTGCCGGGCTGCCGGGCGGGTTGGTTTTGTTAGGCGAATTCAGTCTGCTCTTTGTGCTGGCGATTTATGCCCTGCTGCTTGCGCTGACCTTTGGCGGCGACTCGTTCCGCCAGAAGGCCAAAGCCGCCCTGGCCCCTTCCACCCTGCTCACGCTGCTGGCGGTTGCGGCCATCCTGGTCTGGCGCCTGGCGCTGGCAGTTCCCGATGGCCGTCTGCACCTGACTTTTCTCGATGTCGGCTCGGGAGATGCCATCTTGATTAAGACCCCTGCCGGGCGGCATGTCTTAATCAATGGCGGCCCCAGCCATAACCTGCTCTCAGACCAGTTGGGCCGCCGGCTGCCGCCTTTCAACCGCGAGATTGACTTCCTGGTGATTGGGTCACCGCGTGAAAATCAGGTCGCCGCGCTGCCGACCGTTCTGGAACGCTTTGTGCCTGGCACAGTCTTGTGGAGCGGTGATATTGCCGGCTCGGCCCCGGCCCGGCGCTTGAACAAGTGGGTCCTCGACCGTGGCATCCCCTCTCTGCAGGCCGAGTTGGGCAGCCAGCTTGATTTAGGAGACGGCGCCCTGTTGCGCGTGCTGGATGTCTCGCCGCGCGGCATGGTCTTGCTGATTGAGTGGAAGACGTTCCGCGCCATTTTGCCCCTTGGCGTTAATTTCGAGGCATTTGAACGGCTCGATTATGGCCGCAACATTGGCCCGGCAACTGTTTTGCTGGTGGCCGAGGGCGGTTATGCTCCGGCAAACCCGCCAGAGTGGTTTCTCAATATTGCCCCGGCCATGTATGTCCTTTCTGTAGCGGCAGACGACCCCAATGGGTTGCCAGACCGTGAGGTGCTCGATTTGTTGCGCGATCAGCCTGTTCTGCGTACCGACCACAATGGCTGGATAGAAATTTCCACCGATGGCGACCAG
>CAZNCT010000057.1:14606-21017 GCA_964571615.1 uncultured Anaerolinea sp.
TTTGGGTACTGGTTGAGCGCAAATAAGTCACGGTGATATAATTTGACAAATTTCCAAAGGAGAGACAAAAATGAGTTACACCCATGTCAAAGTCCCTGAGGGCGGGGCCAAAATTAGCATTCAGGACGGCAAACTTCAGGTTCCTGATAATCCCATCATCCCGTTTGTCGAGGGAGACGGCACCGGGCGCGATATCTGGCGGGCTTCGGTGCGCGTGTTCGATGCTGCAGTAGAAAAAGCCTATGGCGGCAAACGTAAAATTCACTGGATGGAAGTTTACGCGGGCGAAAAATCGTTCAAACTCTTCCAAAGCTGGCTGCCCGATGAAACCACCGAAGCCTTTAAGGAATTTCTGGTCGGTATCAAAGGCCCGCTGACCACTCCCATTGGCGGTGGCATTCGGTCTCTGAATGTGGCGTTGCGCAAACTGCTTGACCTTTACGTCTGCTTGCGCCCGGTGCGCTACTACAACGGCGTTCCCTCGCCGGTGAAGCACCCGGAATATGTTGACATGGTCATCTTCCGTGAAAACACCGAAGACATTTACACCGGTATTGAGTTTAAGTATGGCACCGAAGAGAACGAAAAATTCAAGGCACTGTTCAAAGAAGCCTTCCCCAAAGAATATGCCAAGATTCGTTTCCCCGAAACTGCCGGAATTGGCCTGAAGCCGGTTTCGGTTGAAGGCACCGAGCGCCTGGTGCGAGCCGCCATTCAGTGGGCGCTCGACAACAAGCGCAAAAGCGTCAATTTCGTGCATAAAGGCAACATTATGAAGTTCACCGAAGGCGCCTTTAAGGACTGGGGGTACACCCTCGCCAAGCGCGAATTCCGTGACCAGATTGTTACCGAGCGCGAATCGTGGATTTTGGGCAACAAGGAGAAAAATCCCAACCTGACGGTAGAAGAAAACGCCCAAATGGTCGATCCCGGCTTCGAGATGATGTCTCCGTCTCAGCAGGCCGAAATCAAGGCCGAAGTCGAAGAAGCCCTTAAGTTGTGGGATACCCACGGCGATGGCAAATGGAAGTCGAAACTGCTGATTAAAGACTCGATTGCCGATGTGACCCTGCAATTTGTTCTGATTCGCCCGCGCGATTACGATGTCATCGCTACCCTCAACCTGAACGGCGATTATCTCTCAGATGCGCTGGCGGCTCAGGTGGGAGGCATTGGGATTGCCCCCGGCGCCAACATCAACTACGAGACCGGCCACGCTATTTTCGAGGCTACACATGGCACCGCGCCCAAATATGCCGACCTCGATAAGGTCAACCCCGGGTCGGTCATTCTCTCGGGTGAAATGATGCTGCGTTATATGGGCTGGACCGAAGCCGCCGACCTGATTGTCAAAGGCATGGAAGGCGCGATTGCCGCCAAGACCGTCACCTATGACTTTGAGCGCCTGATGGAAGGCGCCACGCTGCTCAAATGCTCTGAGTTCGGCGACGCCGTGATTAAACACATGGGCTAAGCGCTTCTCTCTTGATCAGAAAAAGGGCTGTCCGCAAAACCGGACAGCCCTTTTTTGTTTCTGTTCTTGCATTTGTAGCAGCGGGTTTGCCGCTCAAAGAGCGTTCATTCCTCGTCGGCTTTTTCTTCCAGGGTGAAATAAAAGGTTGCGCCTTGCCCGGGTTCGCTTTCGGCCCAGACCTGCCCGCCATGTTTGCGCACAATTCGCTGGACAATTGCCAGCCCAATGCCTGTGCCGGGGAAATCGTCAGGCGAATGCAGGCGCTGAAAGGCCCCAAAGAGTTTATCGGCGTATTTCATGTCAAAGCCAACGCCGTTATCGCGCACATAGAAGACCTTGCGCCCGTTAAGGGTGGTCTTGTTAACTTCTATCATCGGGTTGGGGGTGCGGGCGGTAAACTTCCAGGCGTTGTTGAGCAGGTTCTCGAGCGCCACTTGTACCAGGCGTTCATCGCCGCTGGCTTTTAAGTTGCGGCCAATCCGAAATTCCATTTTGCGTTCAGGGTCGCTCTCTTCCAATCGCGCACAGATTTCTTCTGCCAGTTCGTTAAGTTGAATTGGCTGTAAGCGCAATTCGGCCCGTGTAATCCGTGACAGTCGCAACAGGTCATCAATCAGTTGAGACATATTCTGCGCGGCCTGGCGGGTACGCTGTAAAAAGACCAATCCATCGGGGGAAATCTGGTCTGCAAAATCGTCCATCAGAATGCGGGTAAAGCCATCAATGGCCCGCAACGGGGCCCGCAGGTCGTGTGAAACCGAATAAGAGAAAGCCTCCAATTCCTGATTGGCTGCTTGTAGTTCAGCGGAACGCTGTTCAAGCGCTTCTTCGGTGCGTTTTCTTTCGGTAATATCCAGTGTGCTCGAAATCACCGAGACCACCCGGCCTTCCGGGTCAAACTCGGGCGCCAGGGACCATAGCCCCACAAAGCCCCTCAGTTCATACTCTGTTTTCAGGGGCTGGCCGCTGTCGAACACTTCCCGAATTTTCTGTTCTGCAAACTCAATGCTGGGATGGTCGCCAAAAACCTCGCGCAAGGTTTTACCAAGTACATTTTCCGGTTGGAGACGTTCGGTTTCGCCGATATGGTTGACGTACAGATAACGGCCATCACGGTCATAGCGCGCAATTTGGAGCGGATTATTCTCTGAAAGCGCGCGGAATTTTTCCTCGCTGGCTTGCAGGGCGGCGGTTCGGCGCCTGACCCGCTCTTCAAGCTCAACGTTTAATTGCCTGACCTTGTCCTCGGCTCGTTTGCGCTCTTCAAGTTCTCGCTGCACCTGGTCATATAAGCGCGCGTTTAAGATGGCGTTTGCCAGAAGGTCTGCCATGGTTTCAAAGGTTGCAATATCCTCTTGACTAAAAGCCGCCGGTTTATCGCTTTGGATGGTAAGCCCGCCGAGCACCTCGCCCCGGCTGACAAGCGGCAGGGCCAGTTCGGAGCGTGTTTCGGGCAGTAAGGGATTGTTGAAGCGCACGGCGTCTTCGCCGACATCCAGCGCAATCCGCGCCTGACAATGGGCAATACACCAGCCAATCATTGAAGCGCCGCCCACCTCCAACCGGTGGCCTGAACGCAGCATCTCAATTCCTGCCTGGCCGGTTGCCGCGCGCAAGACCGCCCAATGCGGGTCATCCTCCACCAGAAAAAGCCCGGCGTAATACAGACCGAATTGCTTTTGCACCATTTCAACCACTTGCTGGCTCAATTCATGCGGATTCAAAATGGCGGTTGCGGCCCGGGCCACTTCGGCGCCCAATTGCAGCAACCCTGAGCGTCTTTCAAGGGTTTCTGTATATTGTTTCAGGCTGGCATTGGCTTCTTGAATGACCTGTTCACTGCGTTTGCGCTCGGTGATGTCTGTGGTAGTACCGGCCATTCGCACGGCTTTGCCGGTTGCATCACGGTACGTTTGGCCCTGACTTTCGACCCAGCGCACCTCGCCAGATTTGTAAAGGATACGATGCTCAATGTAATACCCCTGGCGCTCACCAGAGAGACAGGCGTTGACTTCGTTGTTGACGCGTCCCCGGTCATCGGGGTGAACCAGTTTGAGCAATGCTTCGAAATTCTGCTTAAACTCAGATTTTTCAATTCCCCAAATTTCGTATACGCGGTCAGACCAGTTGATGTGGTCGTTTTCAATTTCCCAGTCCCAAATGCCCATGTGCGCGGCAGAAAGCGCCAGGTCGAGGCGTTCCTGGCTTTCGCGCAGGGCTTTTTCGGTGCGGGTGCGCTCGGCCAACTCGTCCTGGGCCGCCTGATAGAGCGAAGCGTTATCCAGCACCAGGGTGGTCAGGTTGGCGAGTTGGGTCAGTTGCTCAATTCGTTTGGTGGTAAATCTGCGCTGCGGGTCGTCGTAGGCCAGACCAAGCACCCCAATGACACGATCCTGGGTTTTGAGCGGAATGCCCAAGACAGCATAAAACCCCTGATTGGCGTAGGTATCGCGCCGGTTTTCCCAGGTATTGTAATCTTCAACCGAAACGGTATCACCCTTTCGAAGCACCTCGCTGGTCACTCCACTCCCAATCGGCAGGACAATTCCCACGAAGCGTTGAAAGATACCATGCCCCAGGTGCTTGCGGGTCAGGTTGCCGCCAGGCAGTGCCAGGTCAATGTAGCCGTGCGGGGTATCAGCCAGACTTTCTGCGCGCAGGAGAATCGAACCAAGCAGAGAATCAAGGTCCAGGCGGTTAATAATTGCCAGGGTGGTTTCGTGCAGCGCAGCCAGATACTCGGTTTGCTCCCCTAGCGCGGCTTCGGCCCTGCGCCGCTCTTCCAGCTCTTGCGATGCTTTTTCCAGCGCGGAGCGCAGGTTTTTCATGTTAATCGAGAGCAAAATCCAACCGCCCAGCAGGTACAGCACAAATAAAATCCACCAGTTCCCCTGGGCAATGGTAATGACCTCGCCTGGCTTTTGCGGGTCGTTTAGAATCATCCATCCGCTGAGCGCTGCGCTCAAGACCAGGAAGAAGAGCGCGTAACGGCCTCCCAGCAGTAACCCCGCCATGAAAATCACCAGGATAAACCCGGTTTGGCCGTTTAACTGCATTTCAATCGCCGAGCGCGAATAAACAGCAATCGAGACCCAGAAGCCTGAAATGAACAACAGGGTTGCCAGGCGCAAAAACGACCGCTGCGCCAGCCACCAGCAGGCCAGGCAGAAAGGCGGCAGGACAAAAATAATCCAGTTGCGTGGGTCTTGTGGATATTGCCAGCTATAGAGGATGCCGTAAAACAGGGTTGCCAGGGCTGTCAGGGGCAGGAGCAGGTTAAGTGAACGCTGTACGCGCGTGCGTTCATCCTGGCTGATGACCGGAAACAGAAAATTCCTTAGAAACCTGAGCATTCTTTACCAGGCCTTGCAACCAAAGGAAGGGCGGTGAAACGTAAATTAAAAGAGAAAGCCCCTTGCGGGGTTACTCGCCAAACAACAAATCGACCCAGATATCCCACTTGGTCAGGTTGTTGAACATGGGCGTGGGGACAGGTGTCGGTGGAGGGGTCGCATTCGGGTCGGGCAGCGGAACAACGACCACATCTCCCTCTTGCGCCATGCGGTTTTGCTCTCGTGCCCAGGCTTCCACTGCCGCATCGGAAGTGGCATAGGCTACCTGGGTTTGCAGGGCTTGCTGGGTAACCATGACCGCAGTTGCCTGCGCGCGCACCACGGCGGCCTCTTTTTGCAGACGAGCTAGCTCTTCCATGCGGCTGTTAAAATCCATAATCAGAAAGAGCAAAACAGCAATTCCAACCAGAATACCAATACGCCGAATATCAACAGAAAAACGACCGATTTTCATAAATTTATTTTATCACGGAGAAAATAAAAAACCCTCGCAAATGCGGGGGTTTTTGGTGCCGAAGGAGGGATTTGAACCCTCACTCCCGAACGGGAACTACGCCCTGAACGTAGCGCGTCTGCCAGTTCCGCCACTTCGGCAAGTTTATTTCCAAAGCGCACAGTATTTTACCCCACTTCGGCAATTTGTCAATTATTTTTACAGCCCATTTCACGAGCAAATTGAAATCATTTTTCCCTGGGCCGCGCACAGGCTTTCGCCGCTTTCAGGGCACCTGAATTTCGATATAAATTGTTTCACCAAAGGGTAGGTTGTTGGGGTCATAAGCCTGCCAGGCAGACCGATAGACCCCGCTGGCCGCCGGCGCGATAAAGAAAATTTGCAGAGTCACCTCGCTGCCTGCGCGGGCCGGGAAGAGCAGTTGCGTTGGTTCGGCGCCCAACGGCGGAAAGCCGCCAACCAGTTTCAATCGATAGCGCTCATCCCAGTTGCAGGTGCCGCTGTTGCGCACCAGCCATTGTTTGTCAATTTTCTCTCCGGGGGTCACCTGCGTGCCATCGGGCACGGTCAGGTCAGAGAGATATTTCAGGTCATTGACACAGTTCTCGGGCGTGGGCGTATCGCTGGGTGCCTGGGTCGCAGTGGCTGGCGGCTCGGGGCTTGAGACTGGTTCGCGGGTGGCCAATACCGCCCCGGTTGGTGTGGCCGTCCACAGGCTGATAACAGTCGCCGCCGGGGTAGGGCTGGATGGCGCCGTTGGCGGAATGAAGTACCCCGGCTGGGCAGGGGGGGCACAGCCCGCCAGTAGCAGAAGGCTCAAAAAAACGGCATACACCCAACGCCAGATGCGGGGTGTATGCCGTTGGGGAGGCCAGCACAGGTTAGTCTTCGCCGCCGCCATCGTCATCGCTCATATCCACTGGCAGGACAATCTCGCCTCCCAGGGCTTTCTGGCGGATGATGGTTTCAATTTCGGTGGCGACTTCGGGGTTTTGGCGCAGAAATTCTTTCGAGTTCTCGCGTCCCTGGCCCAGGCGAATATCGCCATAGGAGAAAAACGCGCCGCGCTTTTGCACAATCTCTAACTGGGTTGCCAGGTCGAGCACATAACAAGCGTTTGAAATATGCTG
>CAZNCT010000058.1:0-20886 GCA_964571615.1 uncultured Anaerolinea sp.
ACCCCCGAAGCCACCCCTACGCCCGTTTTTCGGATGGGCGAAAGCATTTCTGTGCGCACAGGCGCTATTCTCGACCACAACGGGCGGATTGTGCCAGATGGCACGGTCGTGCGTTTCGCTTTGCAGGGTGAGAGCGGCCTCGGCCAGCAGATTGAATCCACAACCAGCCAGGGCGTAGCCCGGGCAACGTTCCGCCTCGACCAGGTAGGTCTGATTGAAATTCGCGCTTCAAGCGAACCGGCCACCGTTTCGGACGTCATCCAACTCAACGTTACCAGTGAAGGCGGCCCGGTGATCATCATTACGCCTACGCCTGAGCCGACAGTAATGCCGACCCCTACGCCAACCCTGACCCCCGAGCCAGTTGTGCGCACGAGTCCGCTGGTGAGCGAGGGCTACCCAACCTTTTGGGGTTGGCTGACGGTCATCCTGCTGGTGTTGGGCGTTTCCTGGACGGCCTACTGGCTATTGGCCCAGTTTTTGGGCTTGAAGTGGGCCATTCGCTGGGCTATTCTAAGTTTCGTGGGTGGTTTGGCGGCCTACAACTATCTCGTTCTGGGCTTGCCAGGCGCCGAGTCCTGGCTGTCTGAACGCGGCCTGGCAGCGCTTTTGCAGGTTGTCTTATTCGGACAGGCGCTTGGCCTGCTTGTCGGCTGGCTGTGGCGAGTGCTTTCGGTTCGTGCCAGAGCCTCTTCGCTTGAGAAATAACCCAAATGGAGCCTATCGGCTGCAAAAAATATCGATATACTCTCAACAAACAAAAGTCATGGTGATATATGGATTTTTCCCTGACCACCCCAGCCTTGCTTTTTCCGGCAATTTCACTGCTTTTGTTGGCCTACACCAACCGCTTTCTAACGCTGGCGGCTCTGATTCGTGACCTGTATAGCCGTTACAAAGCCGAGCCTGATAAAAAAATCATTGGTCAATTGCACAATTTGCGGTACCGGATTGTCATCATCCGCAATATGCAAATTTTTGGCGTCTCGGCTTTCTTTTTATGTGTCTTGTGTATGTTTCTGCTGTTTGCGGGGTTGCCTGTGCTGGGCAAAATCGTTTTTGGCACCAGCCTGATACTACTCCTGGTTTCGCTGGCGCTCTCGCTGCGTGAATTGCAAGTCTCAATCGATGCGCTCATTCTTCAGATTCACGATATTGACGAATTGGAAAAGGCCTGATGGCTCGAACAATCGCTTTCATTAAAATCAGCAAAAATCATCAAATTATTCTACTCATTGGCTCTAATTTAAGCGATAATTAATCTATCTCCCCCCGATGGGGGTCTGGCACAGGGCTGTCCAAGCCTGACGCCGTGCCAGATTGACCACTCCAGATGAAGGCCCGGCTTTCATCACAATTTCTCTTCTCGAAGGAGGAAGAATCTCATGCGCAAGTTGTTCAGTGTTTCGTTACTTGTTGTGCTTGTCTCGCTGGTGCTTTCGGCCTGCGGCCCTGCGGCTCAGACCAGTGAGACCTTTAAGTTTGGCATGTTGCTGGTCGGCCCTTACAACGACCGCGGCTACAGCCAGGCTCACTATGAAGGCGGTATGTACGTACAGGAAAAACTGCAAGGCGTGGAAATGATTTATGTGGACAAGGTCAATCCCGCCGACCGGCCTGGTACCACCCCCGCCCAACTGGCTGAAGACCTGGTTTCAAAAGGCGCCAAATTGATTATCTTCAACTCAGATGATATGAAAGACAGCGCGCTCGAGTTTGCCGCCTCGCACCCTGAAGTGATGGTCATTCACGCCTCAGGCGATTCGGCCTGGAAGGAAGGCAAAGACTACAAGGGACTTCCGAACCTGGGCAACATCTTTGGCCGCATGGAATACGGCAAGATGATTGCTGGCTGTGCGGCTGCTCTGACCACCAAGACCGGTCAGATTGGTTATCTTGGCCCGCTCATCAACGATGAAACCCGCCGCCTGGCCTCCTCGGCTTACCTGGGCGCCCGCTATTGCTGGAGCGAGTACCTGGGCAAAAACCCGGCAGACTTGAAATTCAAAGTCACCTGGATTGGTTTCTGGTTCAACATCCCTGGCGTTACTTCTGACCCCACCCAGGTTGCCAACGATTTCTTCAACTCAGGCTATGATGTCGTCCTCTCGGGGATTGATACCACCGAAGCCGTGACCGAAGCCAAGAAGCGCGCTGCAGAAGGCAAGCAAGTTTGGGCCATTCCGTATGACTATATTGGCTCTTGCGAAGAAGGCCAGGAAATTTGTCTGGGTGTTCCGTACTTCCACTGGGGCCCCGCTTATCTCGAGGCCGTCAAGGCCGCCAAGGCTGGCACCTGGCAGCCCTCCTGGCTGTGGCTTGCCCCCGATTGGAAAGACATCAACAATCCTGATACCTCGGTTGTTGGTTTTGCCAAAGGCAAGGCGCTCTCCGCCGAAGCCTCGGCCAGCGTGGACAAGTTCATCTCCGAACTGGCTGGCGGCTTGAATCTCTTCACCGGCCCGCTCAACTACCAGGATGGTTCCGTCTATCTGGTAGATGGCCAAACCGCTACTGACTTGCAGGTTTGGTATCTCGACCAACTGCTTGAAGGCATGGAAGGTCAGAGCGTTTCACAGTAAGCCCCTTTACAGACGGGGGCAGGTCATTCATAGACCTGCCCCCGTTTTTTTCAGATAATCGTCGCAGGAGGCCGCCGCAAACTCATGAACGTCGAACTCCAACACATTCACAAATCTTTTGGCCTGGTTCATGCCAGCAATGACATCAGTTTGTCCATTCCTGCCGGGGTCATTCAGGGAATTTTGGGTGAAAACGGCGCTGGCAAGAGCACCCTGATGAAAATTCTCTCAGGATTTATTCAGGCAGATAGCGGGGTGATTTTGCTCGATGGCAAGCCGGTCGTCATCCATACCCCGGCCGATGCCATTCGGTTTGGGGTTGGAATGCTCCACCAGGACCCGCTTGATTTCCCCCCCTTGAAAGTGCTCGATAACTTCATCCTGGGTCAATCGGGCGGGCTGTTCCCAGACCGCAAAGCCGCCCGGCGCGATTTCAACGCTTTGGCTGAGCAATTTGGCTTTCAACTCAACCCCGACTCTTACGTTGATTCGCTTACGGTCGGTGAACGTCAGCAGCTTGAAATCTTGCGCCTGCTCTGGTTAGGGGCTCGGGTGCTTATCCTCGATGAGCCAACCACAGGCATTTCATCTCTGCAAAAAGAAAAACTATTTGCAACCCTTAAGACCCTGGCAGGCCAGGGCAAGACAATCATTTTTGTTTCACATAAACTTGAAGATGTTGAGGGCCTTTGCCATCGGGTGGCCGTCTTGCAGCAAGGACGCCTGGTTGGGGCCATGCAGCCGCCCTACGATACCGATAAACTGGTCGAAATGATGTTTGGCAAAGTCGTTGCTTTTGGGGGCCGCACTGCTTTTGAACCCGGCCAGAGCATTTTGCATCTCGATCGAATTTCAATTGAAGATTATCGTCTCAATATCAAAGACATCTCGTTAGATGTGCGCCAGCGCGAAGTGATTGGCCTGGCTGGCATGGAAGGCTCGGGGCAGGCGCTCTTTTTGCAAGCCTGCGCGGGTCTCGTGCGCCCAACCGGTGGGCGCCTCTACCTGAAAGGCCAGGATCTAACTGCCCGCTCGCACCACGATTTCAAAAAACATGGCACGGCTTACCTGCCAGCCGCCCGCCTCGAAGAAGGCCTGGTGCCTGGTCTCACGCTGACAGAGCACTTTGTTCTGGCCGAAGAACATCATGGCATGTTTGTCAATCGTGCTCAGGCAGTGCGCCAGGCGCAGGATCGCATCAAAGTCTTCAACATCAAAGGCACGCCAACCAGCCCGATTGAATCACTTTCGGGGGGCAATCAGCAGCGCGCTCTGCTGGCTCTGTTGCGCGAACCGCTCGACCTGATTTTGCTCGAACATCCCACCCGAGGCCTCGACATGGAATCGGTCATGTATGTCTGGAGCAAACTCAAGGAACGTTGTGCCCAGGGCGCCGCTATCCTCTTTATTTCATCGGACCTCGATGAAATTTTGCAATACAGTGACCGCATTCTGGTCTTTTTTGCCGGACAAGTCTCCCCGCCGCTTGATGCCGCTTCCACCACGGTCGAAACCCTCGGCCAATTGATTGGCGGCAAAGGCTGGGAAGCGATTAAGACAGAACAGGAGTCTTCTCATGCGTAACACCCCCTGGACAGACCTGCTCTTTCGCCTGGCAGCCCTGTTGCTGGCACTCTTGTTCACAACCCTGGTTTTGCTGGCGGCAGGTGCGCCGCCTTTTCAGGCCTTTGCCAACATTGTCGTTGGCGCGCTTGGCTCTGTCGGGCGCATCGCTGATGTGCTCAGTTCCTGGGTGCCGCTGATGCTGGTTTCTGCCGGATTGCTGATTACCTTTAGCGCTGGCCTGTGGAACATTGGCATTGAAGGCCAGGTGATGCTGGGGGCCATTTTCACGACCGGCGTGATGCGCCTGCTGCAAGACACAGGCATGCCCCCTGCCCTGATCATTTTGCTCTCCATTGTAGCCGGAATGCTGGGCGGGGCACTTTGGGCTGCTCTGGCTGGGGCCCTCAAAACTTTTGGTGGTGTCAATGAAATTTTTGGCGGCCTGGGCCTGAATTTTGTGGCCACGGCTCTAACCATTTGGCTCATCTTTGGCCCCTGGAAACGCCCTGGCGTTGCCTCGATGAGCGGTACCGAACCATTTGACACCTCGCTCTGGTTATCGACTTTTCCGGGCTTGCGCCTTAGCCCCTGGGCGCTGGCCCTGGCGATTCTGTCAATTGTGGCCGTGTACTTCTTACTGCGCGGCACTTATTTTGGACTGCGCCTTAAAGCCGTTGGCAAGAACCCGCACGCCTCTTACTTGCTGGGCATCCCCACCTGGCAATACATGATGCTGGCTTTTCTCTTATGCGGCGCCCTGGGCGGACTGGCTGGCGCTATGCAAGTCACAGCCGTATATCACCGTCTGATTCCATCCATCTCCAGTGGATACGGCTATATGGGGCTAATGGTCGGTATGTTGGTAAACTACCATCCCCTTTGGGCGGCGCCGGTTGCGCTTTTCTTTGCGGCGCTTAACATCGGCAGTATCCAACTTCCAATTGTGCTCAAATTGGATTCGTCTCTGGCAGGCGTTTTGCAGGGCGTTCTTGTCCTCTTCGTCTTATTGGGTGAGGGCGTGCGCCAAAAATATTTTGCCAGAAAGGCGGCCTCATGACTCCTGAAACCCTTCTTTTTGGCCTGGCAGGCGTTCTCGTTAGCGCCGCCCCCGTCTTGTTCGCGGTCATTGGTGAGACCATTTCAGAACGGGCGGGCGTTATCAATCTGTCAATGAATGGCACCATCTTGCTTTCGGCCATGGCAGGCTTTGCAGTCTCCGTTGAAACCGACAGCCTCTTGCTGGGTTTTCTGGCAGGCGCCCTGGTGGGTGTCCTGGTTTCGGCAGTTGTGGCCTTTGCCTCCATCACCTTGCAGGTTTCGCAGGTCGCGGTGGGGTTTGTGCTTGCCATTACCTGCCGTGACCTGTCCTACTTCCTCGGCAACCCATACATGGGGCAGGTTGGCCCGCGAATGGGCCTGACCCCCATTCCCATCCTGGGTGACATCTCTGGCCTTGGCACGCTGTTCTTTCGCCACGACCTGATGACCTACTTTTCCTTTGCCATCATTGGGCTTGCCTGGGCTTACATCTTCCGCACCCGCCCGGGGCTGATGCTGCAAGGCATTGGCGAACGCCCGGCGGCGGCTTTTGTGCGCGGCGCAAATGTAAATCGCTTGCGCTACATTTACGTTTTGGTAGGCGGCGCCTTGATTGGCCTGGCTGGCCCGATGTACTCACTCTCGGTCAAAGCCGGTTGGAAAGGAACCATCTCAGGGCTGGATGGCATTGGTTGGATTGCCCTGGCTATCACCATCTTTGGCGGTTGGAACCCCTTGCGGGCCGCCTTTGGCGCTTATCTGTTTGCCATCTTGCAATGGCTGGGACTGGTGTTACAACCCGCCTTGCCCGGCATTCCTTCACAGGTTTTGCAAGTTGCCCCTTTCCCGCTCATGATTCTGACCCTTTTGCTGGTCAACATTGGCGATACCGAGTGGGTTGCCCGTCTGTTGGCTTCTTTGCCTGAACGCACCCGCCATGCCGTTGAACGCCTGATTCGCGCCTTGCGCGCTTCACCCCCGGCATCGCTGGGCGTTCCATTCGATTCTGAATAACGGCCCTCGCCATTACGGGCATTGTCGGCCTTCCTCGCGCGGGACGTAAATCACGACCCGGTCTGCGGGGAAGGCTTCGTCTTCCCGGTACCAGCACAAAATGGGCTTCACCACCCGCCGCGCCCAGGCGTTATTTTCCTCGCCCATGGCGTAATCACTGCCCAGCAAATTGAAACGCAGCGGGTCAACCACAATCATCGCAAAGCGCTGGCGGGCCACATCCTGCTCAAAACGCTCCAGGTAAGCCAGGTTATTGGCCATTGCCATTTCCATCAGGTCTTCGCGTTCATATTCGGGGATGAGTTCCACGCCCTTGAGCATGTTCATGGCGATTAAGTGGCGCTGGTTAATGAACAGGATTTCTCCCGCGCTCACATCCACCCGCTGCTGGAGCGCCGCCAGAGTGGCCTGGCTGGCCGCCTTGTCGTATTGCACAATTCCGCTGTTGGGCTGGTGCGCGAACCAGGCCATGACCAGCACCAGCAGCGCCACCGCCTGCCACCGAACCGGTTGGCTGGACCTGAAAAACGCATACGCCGCCAGGATGAGTAGCATCACTGCGTAAGCATCCATGTTGTGCAGGTCGGCCCCGCCGCCAATTTTCATGCTGACCACCACCCCACCCGCAAACAAGACGACCACAATGGCGCCAATTGCCAGCAGGTCGAGCCGCGTCAGTCCCTGACGCCAGCCAGGTTGGGGCAGCAAAAACAGCAGCGGCGCTGAAAAGACCAGAATGCCCGCCAAAATGCCCAGCGGATAGGTCGCGTTTGGCCACAAGCGATACCAGAGCAGGTCAGATGTCAGGCTGGTGAAAAAATCTCCCGGCTGGTTGCCCGAGAGCGGAATATAGGCCTGCGAAACGGCATACGCCAGCAGACTGCCAGAAATTGTCCATGCCACAGGCCGCCAGAACCGGGCCACCAGCCCGGGCGCGGCGGGCCTGGTTTCGAGCAGCCACAGCATCGACAGGATCAGCCCCGGCATGGGGTACCAGTTCAGGCGGCTCAACCCCGCCCAAACCGATGTCAGGATGAGCAATAGCCACGTCCGGCGGTCGTCTTCGGCGCGGAAGAGCCACAGCAGCGGGAAAACCATCAGCGGCAGGTGCAGGTAGAGCGGCAGGTTAAACAGGTAAACAAAAATCCAGGCCAGTGCCAGGCCATAAAGCCACCTTTTTTGGCGTGTAGTCAAGGTGTCGATTGCGGATGACCCCGGGCTGGCCGGTGTTGCGGAATTCGTTTGAACCTCCACTGGCTTATGTGCCCAGAAGCGCGAGAGCAGGGCCGGGGCAATCAGCCCTACCAGCGCAAAGCGGATTGCCACCTGCCAGGCGCGGTGAACCCAGAGCGGCGCGTCGAACCAGTAGGGCGGCGTCAGCAGCAGGTGCAGGCTGGGGTGCAGAATTGGCCAGGGCAGGTCTTGGGCGTAAATTTTTTGGGCCAGAAACAGCGAAGGGAAGTAAAACCGGCTGGTTTCAGACCAGCCCATTGCAAACGGATAGTCGCTGATGGCGGGCAGGTACGAAGCCGCCAGGTTGAGCGCCGATTGCAGGGTGAGTGTCGCCGCCAGCGCCGCCGGAAAACCCAAAGACGGGTTGCCCAGCCTGAGCCGGTTCATGCCAGCCAGGGCAAACAGCCAGAAAATAAAAAAGCGGATGTTGGGGCCGCCAAACAACTGCCGAAACTCAGGCAGGGCATACAGCACCGGAAAAGCCAGCAAAATGGCCGCAAAGGCCGGCCAGGCCGCGAAACGGAAACGCGCCTCGAGACGGCTTGAAATTTCGAGCGTGGAAAATATTTTTTGACGGTAGCCGCTAAAGGTGAGCGCGAGCGCGCTGCCAGCGAGGAAACCCGTCAGCGTGAAAAAGGCCAGCATCCCCAAAATGGTTTTGCTCGCCAGCGGGGCAACTTCGAGCCGGGCGGCCAGTTGCAGGGTATCAAAAACCGACAGGGCGGCCAGCAAGGCGCTGATTGCCAGGACAAGCCGCCAAAATGTGCTTTGGGTAGGGGTGGTCATGTCAAAATTATACCAATCCGTTACAATTGGCGTATGACGATTGACCGGCATCAGGAAGAAATTTTGCAAAACTACGCTTTTTGGGAGCGCAAGCCGCTCTTGCGTGAGATTTATCGCGGTTTTCACCGTCAGATTGCGGCCCATCTTTCGGGTCTGCCTGACCCGCTGGTGGTGGAATTGGGGTCGGGGATAGGCAACATCCAGGAAGTTATTCCAGAGTGCCTGCGCACCGATTTGTTCCCCAATCCCTGGCTCGATATTGTCCAGAATGCGTATGCCCTGCCGTTTGCCGATGCCAGCCTGAGCGACCTGGTGCTTTTTGATGTCTTTCATCACCTGCGTTACCCCGGAACAGCCCTGGCTGAGTTTTGGCGGGTGTTGCGCCCGGGCGGTCGGGTACTGGTCTTTGACCCGTATGCCCTCAGCCTGCTTGGCCTGCTCACGTTTGGTTTGCTGCACCATGAGCCGGTTGCCTTGCGAGACGAGATTGAATGGCTGGCCCCGGCGGGCTGGTCTGTGACCAAGAGCGATTATTACGCCGCCCAGGGCAATGCCGGGCGCATTTTTGCGACCCAAAAATTCCAGCCGCGCCTGGACGGCTGGAATTTGATTACTGTAAAACGTTTTGCGGCGTTTTCGTATGTCGCCACAGGGGGCTATTCGAAGCCGCAAATGTACCCCAATGGCTGGTACCCGCTGATGCAAAAACTCGATTGGCTGCTGGATAAGGCCCCGTTTTTGTTTGCGACCCGCATTTTGGCCGTGTTACAAAAGAAATGAGCAGAGACTCATTCTCCGGTTTTGCCAATTTCCAGCGCTACTCCTGCTAACTTTTCCAGAACCCCTATCACCGCCGAATTGTCCAACTCGCCCAGGCCCATTTGCAGCATGGCGTTAAACAGTTGGGCGTTTGTGGCGGTGCCGGGCAGCGGCACGCCGTATTCGCGGGCGGTTTCCATGACGATGTTCAGGTCTTTGGCCTGCATATAGGCCTTAAAGCCGGGGGCGCGGTTGCCTGCAAACAGGCGCGGGGGTTTAACGTCCAGAGTCCAGCATTGGGCTGCGCCGCCTTTGATGGCTTCGACCACTTTTTGCGGGTCAACCCCGGCTTTTTGCGAGAAGACCAGCAATTCGCCCATTGCCACCATTTGAGCGGCGACCATAATCTGGTTGGCGGCTTTGGCAACCTGCCCGGCGCCCGGCCCGCCAACGTGTGTGACGCTCTTGCCCATCGCCATGAAAACCGGCATGACCTTCTCCAGCGCGGCTGCATCGCCGCCGACCATAATCGTCAGGGTGCCGTTGCGTGCGCCAATGTCGCCGCCCGAGACGGGCGCGTCGAGGGCAAGCGTCCCTTTTTTCGATAAGGCTTCAGCAATCTGGCGGGCCGTGGCGGGTTTGACGGTGCTGTTATCGACAAAGACCAGCCCCGGGTGGGCCGCTTCGAGAATTCCGCCAGGGCCGAGTACCACGCTCTCGACATCCGGCGAATCGGGCAGGTTGGTAAAGACTACATCCACCTGCGCGGCCACTTCTGCCGGGCCAAAGGCTTCAACGGCGCCCTCGGCGACCAGCTCGGCCACCGCGCCCCGGCTGCGATTGTGAACCACCAGCGGAAAACCCGCCTTGAGAATGTTGCGGGCGATGGATTTGCCCATCAGGCCCAGGCCAATGTAGCCGACTTTGAGTGAAGGGGTCATGGTGCTCCTTGTTTTCAACAGAAGAGATTGAGTCTATGCCCGAATTATACCTTTTGCGAAAAACCCCCGCCTGCTCTTTCGAACAAGCGGGGGTTCTGATACTTCCTGTCACTTTGCTTACTTAATTTCGTACGAAATCGTCACGGTCACGGTCAATTGCATCGTACCGGGGTTAATCGGCACCGACATTTCAGCCGCCGCGCCGCCGCCGCGCCCAACGCCGTCATACACGGGGTAGGGAGTGCTGTCGTAGTACGAAATCGTCTGAATATCGCCCAGGCTGACCCCAGCGGCTGCGGCCAGTTCCTCGGCCTGCTTCTTGGCGGCTTCCACTGCGGCTTTGCGGGCCTGGCTCATGGCCTGGCTTTTATCGGCCACATCGAACTGAATGCTGTTGATGTTATTGGCGCCAGCCTGCACAGCGGCATCGAGCAGTTTGCCCAGACCGGTCAGGTCGCGCACGGTCACATAAACGGTGTTTTCGACCACATACACAGGCGCCCCAGGCTGACCATCCATCCCATAGGGCGTGTTTGTCCAAATCGAGAAGTTGGTCGTGCGAATGTCATCTGCCGCCACGCCCTGGCCCTTGAGGGCGTCAATCAGGCGCTGCGAATCGGTATTGTTGCGCGCTACCGCATCTGAAGCGCTCGGGTCTTCGGTGCGGACGCCAATGTAAATGTAAGCGATATCCGGCTTCAACGAAACCTGTCCGGCCCCGCTGACGCTCAGGCTGCGGGTGACAGGTTGCCCGCCGGGCAGGGCGGCGCTTCCGCAGGCACTCAATAACAGCGCCAAAACCATCAAAACAGAAACGATTAAGAGTTTGCTACGCATTTTTTTTGCTCCTTGTTGAATGTTGAACTTCTCACATAGAACGCTGGTTGCGCCTGAAAAGTTCCCGAAAGCGTTCAAATCGGGTAAAATGTAACAAATGTTCTAATAGATTCTGGAGTCCAACGACTCTGTCGTTGGGTTCCAAAGTCAGGAGATTTTGGAGTCCCGCGATGGCCATCGACTTCCAGCAGGTGTACCAAAAAATCCGCGAAATTGGCGCCAGCGCCCAACAGCGCAAAAAGACGCTCGAAGAGCGCCGCGCCCAGGCCCGCGCCCTGCTCAATGCCAATGCAGACAATCTGGATGGCTTGCGCTGGAAAGTTGAAACCGCCAAACAGGCCGAGTCGGGCATCCGCTGCGCGGTTCCGTTGCACGAGCCGCTCGATACGCACCACCCGCCGCCTGTCTTGCCGTTAAATGCGGTTTTAATCGCCGCCGATGGTTCGCAGATTATCCCCGACCGTCATGCCCCGGTACAATTTGGGCTGATTAACGTTGGCGCCATTGTCATGCGTCTTTCGAGCGGCGAGACCCCCCAGGTCTTTACCGACAGCCGCCTGCTTTTTGACGAGGAGCTTTTCACCGCTTCTGGCCCGGTCTCAGATGGCCTGGTGGCCCTGATGCGCGACCTGGCCGAACGCTCGAAACTCGATGAACTCTCGGCCCTGTTTGCCGCCGGAGATGCGCCCATCATCACCGCTACCGATGGGCCAATTGAATTATGGGGGTCTGCAAATGGCGAAGATGCCGCTGCCTACGCCGAAAGCCTGAGCAAATATCTTACGGTTCTCTCGCGCCTGCAAACCCGCGGCGTTGTAACGGCGGGCTACGTGGACAAGCCCGGCGCCGATTTGGTCGTGCGCCTGCTCGAAATTGCCCAGGCCGGGCCCGAAGACCTGAAGTCGCTGCGCGAATATCACCCCCTGCGCGGGGTCAGCGACCGCTGGCTGTTTGGCGAAAGGCGCAATCCGCTCTTACAGCCTGGGGAGCGTTCGGCGGTTTTTAAGATTCAGACCAAAAACGAAAAACATTACCAGGGTGTTCTCAGTCTGCACTTCTTCTATCTCAACGCTGGCACCAGTGGACGCCCCTGGCCGGTGCGGGTTGAAATTCCGGGCTGGGTGGCCGAAGACCCTGAAAAGTTGGGCCTGCTCCATGCCGCCCTGGTTGAGCAATGCCGCATGATGGGCGCGAAGCCCTATCCGTACCTGCTGCACCGCGCCCACGAAATTGCAGTCGTCTCACTCGAAGAAAAGCGCCAGATTGAGCAATTGCTCCAGCAAGAACTGCGCCGCGTCGGTGAAGAAACCGACGATGGTTCGTACAAACAATCGGCCAAAGATTTGGCGGGAAGAACCAGTTATTAGGTGTCATTGCGAAGGAGCACAGCGGCTGAAGCAATCTCCCGTTAAACGAGAAACACGCATCGATACGTTTTGTCCGTTTCATCAGAGATTGCTTTGCCACAGAGCGGCTGGCAATGACATACATAAGGAGTTTTTATGCCATCACAAATCGAAATCGGACGTTTACTGCGGGCCGGGACAACCGGATTTATTGCCGGGTGTGCGGTCTCTCAGTTTGACGCCCCAGCCTTTGGCGCCCTCGTCCGCGCCCCGCTGGGCAAGGACTATCAGGTCTATGGCCTGATTTATGATATTCACATCGACGATGACGGGCTGGTGCGGCAGTTGGTGACGGCAGAGAACATCAGCCCCGAAGTGATGCGCGACAACCGCGAGCGGCGCATTGTGCCGGTCGAAATGTCGGTGTTCTCGGTTGGCTACGAACAGGAGGGCAAAATCTTCCACCTCCTGCCGCCGCGCCCGCCGCTGAGTTTGGATGTGATTTACCTGTGCGATGATACCGAACTCAAGCGTTTCACCTCGGCTGGCCGCTTTGGCTATTTTCGTCACATCCTGCGCGCCAAAGACGCACCTATCGGTGAAATCCTGGCGGCCCACATTCAGCAAGCCGGGGCGGCCCAATCGCCAGCGTGGAAAGAAAAGGCCACCCAGGAGTTGATTACATTGTTGCGGGATGACTATCCAACCCTGATGAGCGTTTTAGGCGCACTCGGGGAAATTCTTTAACCACGAAGGTAACGACGGGACACGACGGAGATTCTTTTCATGGAAAATCGACGCGCGAAACCCAAATTGTACAAACCAATCCCATTGGATATCGAAGAGATTGGCAAGAAAGTGCTCGACGCGGCCTATATTGTTCACAGCGCGCTTGGGCCGGGTCTTTTGGAATCGGTTTATGAAGCTTGTCTGGCTTATGAGATCAAAAAACTGGGGCTGAGTGTGGAAACACAGGTGTCAGTCCCGGTTAAATATCAGGATGTGTTTGTCGAAACCGGGCTACGCCTTGATATTTGGGTGGAGCGAAAGGTCATCCTTGAGCTGAAAGCGGTCGAAAAGATGAATCCCCTGTATCAAGCCCAATTGCTTACTTATCTCAAGATAACTGGCTGTCGCCTGGGCTATCTGATGAACTTCAACGTTCAGCATTTCAGAGATGGATTTACCCGTCAGGTTTATTAAGAGATTTTCCGTCGTGTCACTTCGTTACCGTTGTGGTGAAAGGGTTTTTGACTATGACAACCAACCAGAAAATTGGCTATATCATTGGCGGCGGGTTGAAGGAATCCTTCTCTGCCCGCTTAACGGTTGACCCGCTCTCTGTGCAGGAAGGCGGCTTTGTGGTGATTGACAGCGGCAATTACCGTTTCTATGGTCTGGTCACTGACCTGCGCCTGGGCGCAACCGACCCGCGCTTTGCCGATGAGCAATCTGAAA
The DNA here is from genome assembly GCA_964571615.1 of uncultured Anaerolinea sp. Classification (GTDB taxonomy): domain Bacteria; phylum Chloroflexota; class Anaerolineae; order Anaerolineales; family Villigracilaceae; genus UBA8950. Next base: position 13,561 of record CAZNCT010000058.1, read on the forward strand.
CACGCCTGCCGCCCGCCTTGGCCCAGGCCTTGCACGGGCAGACGCTCTACACCAATCTGGAAATTCTGCCCGCGCTGATGCTGGAACGAGGCCCGGATACAGAAACCAATCCGCTTCAGGCTGCCGAATGGAGCAAATCGTTACAGGAAACGCCCCGCCCCATTCCGGTCAAAACCGTGCCACCACACCATGCCCCTGTTTCTCTGGCAGACGCGACCGACATCGCCACTATCTTCGGCGACCCGGATAAAGACAGCAACTTCGTTATCGGCTATACCCGTGAGCAGGGTCACCCTGTCTGCATCAACCTGGAAAAGTTTGTCCAGCGCTCATCGGGCGTCTTTGGCGCAACCGGCACGGGAAAATCTTTTCTGACCCGCATCGTCCTGGCCGGGTTGATGAAATACGACCGGGCCTCGGTGCTGGTGCTCGACATGCACAACGAATATGGCTTCGATGATAAAGCCTCTGATACGAATCAGACCGTTACCGGCCTGCAAACCAAATTTGGGGCCAAAGTCCAGGTCGTCGGGCTGGGTGCGGGCGCACAGATTCGCGGAAAAGTGCCCTCGTTCAACCTCGAAATTGCCATGGATGACATCAGCACCGGCGATGTGGAAACCCTTAGCCGTGAGCTTAATTTGCGCGAAACCACCCCCACCGTGTTAAGTGCGCTTTTCACATCCTTCAAAACTAGTTGGTTTGCGCGCTTCCGTGCCATGAACCGCGAGGAAGTCGAAATCGAAGATGAACGCGGACGAACCAGGCGCGTGCCGCATCCCGATAGTGTTGCTGCCTGGGCGCTTGCGAATGGCGTCAATGTCATGGCCGCCGAGGCGCTGCAAGACAAACTGCGCCGTTTGTTCGACAAATCCTACATCGTCGAAAAGCCTGCCATCGATAGCGTGGCGCAAATTACTCAGGCGCTCGAGGCCGGGCGGCACGTCATCCTGTCTTTTGGCAATCACGAAAGTGACCTCGACTACCTGTTTGTCTCGAACCTGCTGACCCGTAAAATCCGCGAAGCCTGGGAACGGCGCACCAACGAGTTCCGCTCGCACGGCGGCAAGGAGCCGCGCCCGCTGGTGATTGTGGTCGAAGAAGCCCACAAGCTGCTCAACCGCGAAATGGCTGCCCAGACCGCCTTTGCCACCATCGCCCGCGAACTGCGAAAATACTACGTTACCCTGCTGATTGTCGATCAGCGCCCCTCGCAAATCTATGACGAGGTTATGTCGCAGTTGGGGACGCGCATCAGCGGTTGGCTGGGTGACGACCTGGATATTCAGGCTGTGCTGGCCGGGCTTTCCGGGCGCGATTCTCTGCGCGGCATGTTGGCCCGGCTGCAACCCAAAGAAGAAGTTCTTTTGCTGGGTTGGGGCGTGCCCATGCCGTTGCCGGTCCGTTCGCGCCGTTACGATGAAAACTTCTGGAATGACTTGCTGAAAGATAAAAAAGCACCACTCAGCGAAGGTGAGCGGTTAAAAAAACTGGGATTTTTTGATTCATAATACCTTCGCCTGGGACACGGAATTGGCAAAACACGGGTTTCAAGAGCTTGTTTGGAGGGCATCCGCAACTCCGTCTAATCCGCGAAATCTGTGTCCAGAGTTTGGTTTTTAATCGCTGCTGATTCAGTTTTGCTGTTTTGCCAGGTTCGTAAAAACGAACACTAAAGCCAGGTTACTTTTCCCCAGTGCTGGTTTTGCTTCGCAAGGCTTGCTGAACTTGTGTGCGTAAGTCCGGGTTCAGACCGGGCAATAACCGCCGCAGGTTTGTAATCGCTTGCGTGTTGTGCGATGTGCCGATAATCTGTTTCAAAAAGAAGGTTGTCTCAACCGGCGAGGCTCGATGCAGCGCATTCAACAGCCCTGCCAACTCGTTTTGCAGGCTGGCTGGGGCTGTGCTAATCACCGGGCGGACGATGTCAAACACGGGCGGCAGGTTCTCAAAACCCGGGTCATCCAACAGTGGAATGAGGGCTTCAATCCCGTTTGACCACATTTTAGGGTTTTCACCCGCCAACCATTCCTGAATCAAACCCAGAAAGTCATCGGGTCTCTCACGCCGTAAGCGGTTCAGGCTGGCGCTCAACAACGCCGCGCGGACTTTTTTATCGCGCACCCGCCCGACCCAGGCGCTAATCCGTTCCACCAATAGGGGCGTGCGTGGGTCAATTCGTCCGAGCAGTGCCGCAGCCAGCAGACGGGTTTCGAGATAGGCATCCTGCCAGAGTGCATCGGTCAGAGCCATGCTTTGTTCGGGGAAAGTAGCCGTCAGTGGGGCCAGTTCCATCTCGATTTGCTTCAAAACCGATTGTGGAGCGCGATACGCGCGCAACACCGAAGCCGGGGCCGCAACACTGGCCCGTAGGGTGCGGTCGGCATACAGGTCAAGAATTTCATGCAGGTCACGCAAAAACGCCGCAGGCTGGTCAAACTTTTCAACCAGCGTTGCGGCTTGTATTTTCAGTCGGGCAATATCAATGACAGGCATGGGAACGATGTAGAAATCAGGTGTCAGGCGCACCTGCTCCTGACACCTGGCACTCTCTTAGTACGATCTGGCAAAAATCACTTTGCGCTCGGCTTTGCCGCCGCAGACGATGCACGTCCCGGCCTGCTCCGGCTGGCCCTCAAGAGGAATACAGCGCGTGCTGGCTTTGGTGTCTTCTTTGACCTTTGCCTCACATTCCTTGCTCTCACACCAGTACGAAAATGCCCATCCACGCTGAACGACCTGCTTGAGTTCTTCGTAGTTTTTGGGGTCACGGATGTTGCTATCCCGCATCGCGGTAGCGCGCTCCAGCAGGGCCGCCTGGATTGTGACAAGCATCTCCTGCACAGTGGCGGTCAGTTTTTCTTGTGAGACAAAAGATTTGCCCTCGCGCCCGGGCCGGTCGCGGCGGGCCAGCGCCACAGAGCCTTTTTCAACATCTTTGGGGCCAATTTCCATCCGCAGAGGCACGCCGCGCATTTCCCAATCGTTAAACTTGAAGCCAGGGGTAACTTCCTCGCGGTCATCCATCTTGACGCGCACCCCGGCGGCCTTCAACTCTTTGAAAATGCGGTCGGCGACCGGCATCACGGCGGCTTTTTCGGTGTCGTTCTTGTAGATAGGAACCATCACCACCTGAATTGGCGCCAGGCGAGGAGGCAGAATCAGGCCCTGGTCGTCGCCATGCGTCATGATAATGGCCCCAATGAAGCGGGTCGAAAGTCCCCAGGATGTCGTGTAGCAGAATTCTAGCTCGTTGTTCTGATTAGTAAACTGGATTTCGAAGGCTTTTGCGAAATTCTGTCCCAGGTAGTGGCTGGTGCCGCTTTGTAGGGCGCGGGTATCCTGCATCATGGCCTCAATCGTTGTGGACATGACCGCCCCGGCGAACTTCTCTGTTTCTGACTTGATACCCTTAACAACGGGCACCGCGCCCTCGTTGATGGCGAAGTCAGCGTAAACATCCAGCATCCGCAGCGTTTCCTCGCGGGCTTCTTGCTCTGTGGCGTGGGCGGTGTGTCCTTCCTGCCAGTAAAATTCTGCCGTGCGCAAGAAGAGTTTGGTGCGCAGTTCCCAGCGCATCACGTTGCCCCACTGATTAATCAAGACCGGCAGGTCGCGCCACGATTTGATCCATCTGGCGTACATATAGCCGATGATGGTCTCAGACGTGGGCCGCACAACCAGCGGTTCTTCCAGCTTTTCGCCGCCGCCGATGGTCACAACCGCCAGTTCGGGCGAAAATCCCTCCACGTGTTCCTTTTCTTTTTCCAGAAACGACATCGGGATGAGCATGGGGAACGCCGCATTCACGTGACCCGTTTCTTTAAAACGTTTATCAAGCGCCTGCTGAATGTTTTCCCATAGCGTCCAGCCATAGGGGCGTACAACCATACAGCCGCGCACAGGCGAGTAATCGGCCAGTTCCGCTTTGAGCACCAGCTGGTTGTACCATTCCGCAAAATTATCATCGCGAGTGGGGAGTTTTTCTTCTGCCATTTTGTCCTCGTTAGGGAGTCCAAAATCTCCGGATTTTGGACAGGGTGAGTTGATAAATTTATCTGATAACCAACGTCAGGAGACGTTCGACTCCAATAATCTTACAGCACTTTCCACGTCCTCGGCAAAAAACAACAATTTTCTTGCACTTTCAGTGGTATAGTCGCCGGTTGCCTCGAAAACCTGGTGGAAGATAGCCTGCCAGCCATCCCCAACCAGGATAAGCGGCCTCCGGGGCAGTGACTCGACAACCAGCAAGTTCCACATCAGCGCAATTTCGGCCAGTGTGCCCGGGCCGCCAGGCAGGGCAATCGCCGCATCGCAGGCGCTGATCAGTTCGTTCAGACGTTCCATCAGCGTTTCTTTGCGCCGCTCTTCCTTCACCCAGGCATTCACGCCAATCGGACGCCAGCGCTCAATTTCGGCGCAGCTCACGCCGATGACATGTCCACCCGCATCACTGGCGCCCCGGCTGACAGCCTCCATCGTGCCGATATAGCCGCCATTCAGCACCACATAGCCGCGCTCGGCCAGCATTTTGCCAAGGCGATAGGCTTCTTTATAAGCCGCCGAACCGGGTTGCGGCTGTGCGCCGCCGAAAATGGTGATGTTCACGGGTTAGATACTCGCAAATAGAGAAACTCAATGGGTGGTGCTCATCGGGTCGTCGTCCCAATTTCGCGCTGCGTTCACTTCCAGTTTTTTCAAAACCGCTTCTTCCAGGTCTATGCCCGAAACCGAAGCCAGTTGCAGCAGGTACAGGGTTACATCCGCTAATTCCGAAGCCAGTTCCTCTTTATTCACTGGCTGTTCGCGCCACTGGAAATGCTCCAAAATCTCCGCTGCTTCCAGCGAAAGTGAAATCGCCAGGTTGCGCGGGGTCTGTGGGCGCTTGGTGTCGGCCTCATACCAGCCTTTCGAGCGCACAAACGCGTGCATTTTTTCGGTCAGGTCAGAAAGTTCCATTCACCAATCTCAAATTGCCACTTCCAACAAAAAACGGCTCCTCAGGTCTGGGAGCCGCTGCTTTAATGCCAAAACGAACCTATCCAGACCAGGAGGTTTGCCAGCGCGGGGAAGGGGATGGGTTCCGTTTCATGCGCGCAATTATACGCCAAAACCACCAAAAAGGCTATAATCACCCCAGCCGCCAACAAACCTCACCGCTCATCACCCCGCCTCCTGACACTGACGATTGCCCCTGAATACTGAACACCGAATACGGATGCTAAACCGCCTGCCCGACCTCCACCAGAAACTCCTGCGCCATATAGACCAGCAAGCCGCCTTGCTGGGCTTCTCTGCTTATCTCGTTGGCGGCAGTGTGCGCGACCTCCTGCTTAACCTGCCTGTTCTCGACCTCGACATCGTACTCGAAGGCGATGCCATTCCGCTTGCCCAGGCGCTCAAAAATCGCTATGGTGGCACCCTGACCCTGCATACCAAATTCCGTACCGCCACCTGGCAGCCCCCTCAAGGCCCCTCCCTCGACCTCATCACCGCCCGCCGCGAAACCTATTCTCAACCGGCCGCCCTGCCCGATGTCAGCCCATCCAGTCTGGCTGACGACCTCGCCCGGCGCGATTTCAGCATCAACACCCTGGCCCTGCGCCTCGCCGATGAATCCCTGATAGATTTGCACAACGCCCAAACAGACCTGGCAAACGGCCTCATCCGCGTCTTGCATCCGCAATCGTTCCGCGATGACCCCACCCGTCTGTACCGCGCTGTCCGCTACGAAACCCGCTACCGTTTCCAAATCGCCCCCGATACCCTGGCGCTCCTTCCTGATGCCCTGCCCTTTGTCCAAAAACTGACCGCCGAACGCCTGCGCCATGAACTCGACCTGGTTTTCAACGAAACTTGCCCGGCCCGCGTTCTTTCACGCATGGACGAACTCGGCCTGCTCCAGGCGGTTTTGCCAAATGTCCTGCCCTGGGACTCTGTCATCGCTCAGCGGCTCGATTCTGGCCTTGCGCTTCCTGCCCCTCCCGAGTGGGGACTCGGCCCCACCTTTAGCGGTCAGCCGCTAAACCAGGTTTTGGGCTACGCCTTATGGTTTGCCGGGCTGAACCACTCCCAACTTGCCCTGTTGCACATCCGGCTAAACTTTTCCCTGGCCGTATTCAAAACTGCCCAGGCCCTCGCCGACCTGTTGGCCGATCTACCCGCCCTGGCCGACTCCGTCCCTTCGGCCTGGGTGCGGCGGCTTGAAGAAGTGCCCCTTCCGGCCATCTACGCCGCCCATCACATCAGCGGACAAGACGCCCTCAAACGCTACGTCACCGAATGGCGTCACCTTCGCCCCCAAACCGACGGTCAGGTACTCAAAGCGCTCGGCCTGCCCTCCGGCCCGCGCTATGCCGAAATCCTCTCCCGCCTGCGCGCCGCCTGGCTGGATGGAGAAATTAGCACACCCGAACAAGAACAAACCCTCCTTCACATTCTGCTCACCCGTTAATGTTCAACCTGAAAAACCATGAACCTCTCACCACTCCTCACCTTTGCCACCGACCTTGCCTACCGCGCCGGACGCATCACCCTCGGCTACTTCAACACCGGCATCCGCCCCGACTACAAACCCGATGACACCCCCGTCACCGCCGCCGACCGCGCCGCCGAAGAATTCATCCGCGCCGAAATTCAAAAGCACTACCCGCATCACGCCATCCTCGGCGAAGAATTCGGCGCCACCCCCGCCGCTTTCCAGTCCGTGATTCCGTTACAAAGTCCGCTCCCAAGTCCGTTCCCCTCCGTGATTCCGCTACAAAGTCCGTTGTCGAGTCCGTTCCCCTCCGTGATTCCGCTACAGAGTCCGTTTTCGAGTCCGTTCCCCTCCGTGAGTCCGCTACAAAGTCCGTTGTCGAGTCCGCTCCCCTCCGTGATTCCGTTACAAAGTCCGCCGCCCACTCCGTTCCCCTCCGTGAGTCCGTTACAGAGTCCGCTGTAGAGTCCGTGAAAGAGTCCGCTGTCTGGATCATCGACCCCATCGACGGCACCAAATCCTTCCTGCGCGGCGTTCCGCTCTACGGCGTTCTCATCGGCATCGAAATCGACGGCCAAATCAAAGTCGGCGCCGCCTACTTCCCCGGCACCGACGAAATGCTCTGCGCCGCCGAAGGCCTCGGCGCCTGGTGGAATGGACGCCGCGCCCACGTCTCCGAAATCTCCAGCCTCGACCGCGCCTTCATTTGCTACACCAACGAGCGCAACATGTACCGCCACAATCGCGGCGAAGCCTGGAAGCGCCTCAACGAAGCCGCCTACGCCTCGCGCGGCTGGAGCGACGCCTACGGCTACCTGTGCGTTGCCACCGGGCGCGCCGAAGCC
>CAZNCT010000059.1:0-20808 GCA_964571615.1 uncultured Anaerolinea sp.
ACCCGGCAGTGTGGTGCCGCTTTCTGAAAGCATCCCCAACGTCCTGCCGCAGGTCGGCGACCCGCGCTTGTTTATCTTTCGGGGTCGTCCCTGGGCCATTTACTGCCATTTTCGCCTGCCCAGCCTGCTCTACCTGGTTGAACTCGACCCCGAGAGCCTGCAAGCGGCCGGCCCGGCACGCCCGTTGCTGCTGGATGAACGCCAATGGCAGGAAAAAAACTGGATGCCCTTTGAACATGACGGTGACCTGCTGGCTGTTTACAGCATCGCCCCGCAGGTCATTTTGCGGCTCGACCTTTCAGCCCGGGATGTCATCCGCTGTGAGCGGCGCCATCAAACCGCCTGGGATGTCTCTGCCTACGCCCGCCGTTATGGCGAGCCGCGCGGCGGATCTCCCCCGGTGCGTGTCGGCGATTTCTATCACGTTTTCTTTCACTCACGCTGGTTCACCCATCCGCTGCACACCCGCCTGGCCCCTGCCTGGCACCATCTGCGCCAGAAAATCGGCTACCCAGAACACTGGCAAGGCCGCCGCCTGGCGGATGGCGATGTGCGCCCACTGCAAGCCGTCGAAAGACCGCCCCGCGCTCCGCTGGCACTGCGGCGGCTGATTCATCTCTACGAGCGTCTGTTTGCGCGGCGCTGGTATGCCGCTGGCGCGTACAGTTTCGAGGCCAGACCGCCGTTCAAACCAATCGCCCTTTCAGACCATCCCTTGCTCAATCCAGAGAAGGAACCCGCCCCTTTGCGCCGCCAGCGGCTCTCACCACTCAACGAGCGGGTTGTCTTCCCCTGCGGCGCGGCCCCGCTGACAGAGTCGCGCTGGCTGGTTTCTTATGGCCTGCATGATGAACGCTGTGTCATACGCGAGGTACAATATGCCCCCAGATAACCACTTGCTCAGGGTTTACTTTGGGCACCACAAAAGCGCCAGTCAATACATCAAAGCCGTTTTCTTGCAGGCTGCCGGGTGGCTCGGCCTGACCCCCACCCGGGTGGATAACTTCTCGGCCCGCCTGCCGCTCGACTACCAACAGCGTGAGCCCTTTCCTGAACTGTTGCGCGAACACCGTGAACGTCTGCGTTCTGAAAGACTCTCTGTGTTGTGCCTGACCAACGGCGACACGGAAGCCGTCTCCCTGCTTTCGGAGCGCAGGGAGCCTTTTCGCGGCTTTCACGTCATCCGCGACCCGCGCGATATTCTGGTTTCGGCTTATTTTTCACATCTGCACTCCCATCCCATCCGCAGCCAGGGCGGCTGGATTGCCGAAATTCGCAGCCAGCTGCAAGCCGCCTCGAGCCTCGAAAATGGCCTGTTGATGGAAATCGAATTTAACGCGCCCATTTTTGACAGTATGGGCGCGTGGAATTACAACGATGAACGCATCTACGAAACCCGCTACGAAACCCGCTACGAAACCCTGATTCTTAACCCCATGAGCGAATTCGTGCGCATCTTCAATTTTCTTGGGATTGCCACTCCGGGTTTTGAAGCGGCCAGCCTGGCCGCAATCCTGCGCGACCGGGTCTGGCACAAGGTCAGCGGTCGTTCGATGCCGCACCGTGAGCGGCTGCCCCTGCCTGTTCTGACCTACAACCTGCGAAAAAACGCCTTCGAGCGCAACACCCGCGGACGCCGCCCCGGCCAGGAAGACGCCCATCATCACTATCGTAAAGGCATTCCGGGCGATTGGCGCAACTACTTTAGTCCCCGAGTAGTTGATGCCTTCAAGAAACGCTACGGGCCGCTCCTGATTCAACTTGGCTACGAAACTTCAGACAACTGGATGCCATGAACCACCAAACCCGCTTCGTCATCTTTTGTCAGGGCCGCACCGGCAGTAAACTGCTGGTGCAATTGCTCAACTCGCATCCACAAATACGATGCCAGGGCGAAATTTTGAGCAAATCTTTCTGGAACCCGCTCACCAGACGGCTTGTTCTGCCATTTTGGCGCCACTTTCCCTTGCTGTTCTTCAACCTGCAAGCCGCCCAAAAAAACCAAAAAGCCTACGGATTCAAACTCTTTAACAAGCATTGCAAACACCCGGGCAGGGTCTTGCATCAAATGAACGTAACCGGCTGGAAAATCATCCATCTCTGGCGGCGAGATGTCTTCAGCCAGGCCATCTCAAACCAGGTGGCGGTTGCCACGCATCACTGGCATCGCAACCCGCGCCAGGCCGAGCCATCCATGCCCAATAGCCTGCACATCGAACCCAAAAGGCTGCTGACCACAATTGCCAACATCCTGCAAAACCACCAGAAGGACAGAGAAATCCTATCGTCGCTGCCACACCTCGATCTCATCTACGAAGACCACCTGAAAGATGAAACCCGGCGTCAAGCGATGACACCTGCCTTGCTGCGCTTTCTCGAGCAACCTGCTGCCACGCTCGGTGCGATTACTGCCCTCTTATGGCAAACCCTACCGTGAACTGATTGAGAACTATCCCGAACTTGAGCAAGCCGCCCAGGCCAGATATCAACCTGAAGAACTCTTTCTGAAAGACCCGCCCTGCGCCAATCCCCATGAACCTTCGCCTGACTTTTGACAGCCACGACCTCGTCCCAACTGACTGGCAGAAAACCCGAGAAAATTCCGAGTTTTACATTTTCAACCCGGCCCTGCTGTCATTGGGAGATGAATGGCTGCTGGCCTACCGGGTGACCACCCCAGCCTATCAACTGAATCGGATTGCGGCCTGCCGCCTGGACGCAAATCTGCGGGTTGTGCCAGGCAGTGTCAGCCCGCTTTCTGATACGTTCAAAAACGCGCAGGAAGGGATTGGCGATCCGCGCCTGATTATCCACGAAGGCAAAATTTATCTGAGCTATAGCCACTTCTACCCGCGCAGTGAACAATATCTGGTCGAGTTACAGGCCGATGGGTTGAGCGCCCGCAGCCCAAGCCGTCTGCTAACCCTGAACCCTCGCCAGGTTCACGAAAAAAACTGGATGTTGTTTTCACATGCAGGTCAATTGCTGGCAGTTTACAGCATTACCCCGCACGTCATCTTGCGCCTGAACCTTGAAGATAAAAACCAGGTCGATTGCGAACGCGCCTACGCCGTTGACTGGCAGGCCGCGGACTATGTCCGCCGTTTTGGTGAACTGCGCGGCGGAGCCAACCCCTGCCGGGTTGGCGATTTGTACTTCAGTTTTTTCCACACCTCGCGTTTCCAGGGCTGGCTACACCCGCTGGCCCGCAAAATTCGGAAGTGGATGGGGCGCACACCGCCCGAAATTTCAAATTCAGCAGAAACACCCAAAACGGGCTGGCTGTTGGGCTGGTATCGCCGCCTTTTTGTGCATCTTTACTATTACGGCGGGTTTTATGGGTTTTCAGCCGGGCCGCCCTTTGCGCCGCAATATCTCGCGCGCCAGCCAATCTTACTGCCAACCGATGAGCCGCCCCCTCAAAAAAAGCCCCGTTTACGGCCCATTGCCCGCCAGGTGGTCTTTCCGAGCAGCGCCCACTTCTGGCCCGCCAGACAAACCTGGCTGGTTGCCTATGGCGTCCACGATGAACGCTTTGTCCTGCGCACGTTTGCGCACCAGGAACTACTGCGCCAATGCCAGAAACTCTGACCGTTTTCTGTCCACTCGGATTGGCAAACCGCCTGCGTGTTCTGCTCTCGGGCCTGGTTCTGGCCCGCGCCAGCGGGCGGGTCTTCAAAATGCTCTGGCCGCTCACCGGGGCCTGCGCGGCCCCCTTTGAGATGCTTTTTGACAGCCCCTGGAATGTGGAAACTGTCAGCCCCCAATCGGTTGAAGACCTGCCATACATTCCGGGCTGGTTTGGCCGCCTGCCCGACCTGCTCAACAGCCCGGAAAAAGACATCATCGTCGGGCATCCTGGCTGGTTACTGCGCCCCGAGCAATATCCCGCCCACCGCCGCCTGATGGAGGACGAGTGCGCAGCCCTGCTGGCAGAACTGCGCCCAGCCTCAGAAATCAGGGCCCAGGCCGAGGCGTTCCGCCGCGCCCACTTTCGCCCTCAGATGATTGGCGTCCACTTGCGGCGCGGCGATTTCGTCCACGAAAGGCCCGATACCGCGCACAACAGCGCAGCCGCTCTGGAAGCGGTACAAAACTTTCTGGCCGAATGGCCGAATGCGGGCATCTTGCTTTGCAGTGACGATGGCGCCCCCCGGCCTGGTCAGCGCAAGCCCACCCGCACAGAAAACATCCAGCGCCTGTTTGCAAACCACTTTGCCGAACGATTGGTCACCTTTGAAGCCCCCAACCTCGACCGCAGTCAGGTCGAGGCAGTCCGCCAGGCCCTGCTGGAATTCTATCTACTGCGCCAGACCAGCGCCTTTGTCGGCACGCTGGGCAGTTCGTTCTCTGAAATGGTCGCTTTCGGGCAAACGAAGCCCCATCGCCTGACCGCCGGGGCCGCCCCCGGCTACCAGATTTTTGAAATGCTGGCACGAAAAACAAGATTATACGAAATTCTAAAAACACTCGGCAGACGCGACACCGGGCGCGACCTGCCTTTTCCGGTTTTGTGGCGTTACTATAGCCGGGCGCCCCTGCGCTGGCTGCGCAATCGCTGGCGCCGACAGGGCTAAAACCGATATGGTAAACTACCGCCACCCGGCTTTCGAGCAGACTCTATGACCCAGACCAGCACCCAAGACCCCGCTACCCTGCAAGCCTACCTGGCCTCTTGTGGTCAAGCCTTCGAGCGCGCCTGCGCTGTTCAACCGCTGCAAGAAACCCGCCTGCAAGTCGGTCAGGCCCAATTTCATTTGCGGATTGCCGGACAGCACCTGCCCGAGGTCATTCTCCCGGCCCTGGCGCATCTGATGATAGCGGATGAAAAACCAGCCAGCCAGGTCATCGGGTTGAATATCTGGCAGGCCAACCCTGGCGGAGTGTGGCCGGAGCCGCCGCCTTTTACGCCTGGCGATTATCGCCGCTACGGACAGCGCGCCGTCGCCCATGCCGCGGGTTGTTCCATCATGTACTCGCTCAACGACCGACAGTTGTTTGCCTACGACCGTGAAAGCCGCCAGGGCTATTTTTGGGCCGAAGACCTGGGACAGGCTTCAATTTATGAGCGCGCCGCGCCGCTGCAAACCCTGTTCCACTGGGCGCTGCAGGCTTTCGGCTGGCACATCGTCCACGCCGCGGCCATTGGCACAGCCCAGGGCGGATTGCTCCTGATTGGCAGTTCTGGCAGTGGAAAATCAACCACCGCGTTAAGTTGTCTGGCACACCCCTCCGGGCTGAAATTGCTCAGCGATGACAAATGCCTGGTCTCGCTCGAGTCACAGCCTCCCCAGGCCCAAAGCCTGTTCAGTTCTGCAAAGATCAAGGCCGACATGCTGGCGCGCCTGCCCGAATTTAGCGCACAACTGCAAGGCTGGGATACCTGCTTCAAGGCCGAAAAAGGCTTGCTTTTCCTGCATCCGACCTATGCGCCCGATTTGATTGCGTCCTTCCCGCTCAAGGCGCTGGTGGTAACGCAGATTAGCGGCAAAGCCGAAGCGGCCTCCTTCAGCCCAATTTCACCTGCCCAGATTTTCCGCGCGCTCGGGCCAAGCACCATCATCTGGCTGCCTGGGGCCGAGCAAGAGCATTACCGTTTTATGGCCGCGCTGGCAAGCCGCCTGCCCTGTTATCGTCTGAACTTATCGACCGACCTGCAAGCCAACAGCCAGGCCATTTTGCGCTTCCTGGAGGCCTGCGCATGAGTATTCCATCCATCAGCGTCATCATTCCGCTTTACAACGGACGGGACTATCTGGGCGAAGCCCTGCAAAGCATTTTTGCCCAATCGATTCATCCTGTTGAAATCATTGTGATTGATGATGGTTCTACCGACCAGAGCGCGGCCGTGCTCCAGGCCATGCAAACCCAAAGTCCGATCCCGATTTTGTATGAACGCCAGGAAAATCGAGGCCCCTCGTCGGCCCGTAATCGCGGAATTCAACTGGCTCGCGGGGCATGGATTGCCTTTCTCGACGCCGACGACCTGTGGGACACAGACAAACTATCCAGACAAGCCCCGCTCCTGGCTGACCGGCCAGACATCCTGGCTGTTTGGGGGCATACCCAAATGTTTCAGGTGGAAGGCGCAGAACGGGTCAAAATCAAGCAGGATTTTCTCAGCCCGCAGGTGGGCGCTGCCTTGTGCCGCCGCGAAGCCTTTGAGATTGTGGGCGCTTTTGACGAAACCATGCGCTTCAGTGAAGACCTGGACTGGTTCATGCGTCTGCGCGAAAGCGGCGCGGGGCTGTTAACACACGCGGATGTGGTCATCTGGTACCGTTATCATGGCAAAAATACCTGGCTCGGGCAACAAGAAGCAGGCGCAAAAACCCTGCTGGCGCTCAAAAAGCGTCTTGAACGCCGCCGAAAAGAGGAACATGATGCCCGAAGATGACACTCACGAAACAGTCTCCGTCATCATCCCGGTTTACAATGCCGGGCGTTATCTGCGCGAGACGATTGAAAGTGTCCTGCGTCAGACTCGCCCGCCTGCCGAGATTATCCTGATTGATGATGGCTCGAGCGACGACAGCCCGGCCATTGCCGCGTCCTTTGGCAAGGCCGTGCGCTGGCTGGAGCAAGCCCACCAGGGACAGGCAATTGCCCGCAACCTGGGCATCCGCACTACAACGGGCAGTTTGCTGGCCTTTCTCGATGCCGATGACCTTTGGGCCGCCAATCGGCTTGAAGTACAGTTATCCCTGTTGCAGGCGCGCCCCGAACTGGAGGCCGTTACGGGCGGGGTTGAAAATTTCATTAGCCCCGAGCTTAACGAGGCCGAGCGCAAACCCCTGGCCCTGGCTGCCCGCCAAAGCGGCCAGATACACGTGGGCGCTCTACTCATCCGGCGTGAGTCTTTTCTGCGGGTGGGCTGGTTCGACCCACGCTGGCGCTACACCGATTTCATCGAGTGGTGGTCGCGGGCCATGCGCCTGGGCCTGAACTATGAAAGTGTAGCGCAAGTGGTCTTGCGCCGCCGCCTGCATCAGAGCAATCTGACCCGCAACAACGGAATGCAGCAGGAAATGCTGGCTCTCTTGCGAGAAGAACTGGCCCGAAAACGCGCAACAGGAGAGCAACAATGAGCGCAACCCCAGGGCCCTTGAAAACAGTCCTGATGACCGGCGGATGCGGCACTATCGGCCAGATTTTGCTGAAATCACTGGCAGGCCGTTATGCTCTGACCGTGCTCGACAAAAACCAACCCTGCAAACCGCTTGCTGTCCCGTTCATCCAGGCCGATATTGGGGTCATGCCTGGCCCCGAGTTGGCGATCCATTTTGCGGGCCAGGAAACCATCCTTCACCTGGCGGCAGACCAGAATCCCGATGCCGCATGGGAAAGTTTGCTGACCAACAACATCAACGCCACAGCCAATGTCCTGAGCGCGGCCAGCCTGGCCGGGTGCAAGCGGGTCATTTTTTCCAGCAGTCTGCGGACGGTGACCGGTTACCCGAAGAAGACATTTATTCACGCGGGGCTGCCCGCCAACCCTGATTCGCTGTACGGCGCCAGCAAGGCATGGGGAGAAACCCTGGGCCGTTACTACAGCCGACAAGAAAATCTCTCTGTGCTCTGCCTGCGAATTGGTTCGCTCAAGCCCGCGGCAGAAATCAACCGCAAGACCTATCACCCCGAACGCATCATTACCCCCCGCGACCTGGTGCACCTGTTTGATTGCGCCCTGCAAGCCCCAGATTCACTGCGTTATGGAATTTTCCACGGGGTATCAAACAACCGCATTCAGCCATTCGACCTGGAAGAGGCCCGCCAAAGGCTGGGTTACAGCCCTCAGGATGACGCTTTTCAACTGGCCGAGCAAAACCACCTGAGCAATTTTCGGCATTGGCTCAAGAAAACCATTTTGGGCTGGTTCGGCAAGGTCAAATCATGAACCAGAGCGCCCGGCCCACGAATGAAGAAATGTTGCTGGCTTTTTTGCTCAGCGAATCGGAAAACCCGGCGACTTTTTACGCCTGGCGCCAACAAACCGACCTGGATAACCTGCCCCCCGGTTTTTTTGACCTGATGCCCATGCTCTATGCCCGCCTGGCAAGGCTGGGACTGGACGACCCCTGGCTGAGGCGCCTGAAGGGCATCTACCGCCGCGCCTTTGTTGCCAACCAGGCGGCCTTCAAAACCATTAAAGAAATCAAAAATCAGCTCGAGGCACAGCAAATTCCGGTTTTGCTAAGCGGAGGCGCCTCTCTGGCAGCCCTGACCTATCCCGAAGTGGCCTTGCGTCCCGTTCACCTGCCCACCTTGACCATCCCGCAAGCACAGGCCAGGCAAGCCCTGAAAACGCTGGCGCAAACAGGCTGGCGCGCCATCCGCACGGGGCGATTGGAAGCCCTGCAAAAAACCGGTCAGCGTCTCAAAAATGAAAAAGGACAAGCCGCGCACTTGCGCTGGCATGTCCTGGATGAGATACCACACCCGGCGGCAGACGCCGATTTCTGGAACCTGGCCCAACCAGCCACCCTGAACGGGGATGCTTTTCTGGTGCTGCCTGCGGAGGAGCAATTTCTGTTCGCCTGCCTGGCGCGCTATCAAGACGGCCCGCTGGCCGTGCTGGATGCCTGGATGCTAGCGCAGGCCAGGCCGCTCAGCTGGCCCAAACTGGAGCAGTATGCAGCGCAATATGGCTTTCATCTGCCCGTCAGGCAGATGCTTGCAAGCCTGGCAAGCAACACCGGGCTAGAAATTCTCTCAGATTTGCTGGCCCGCCTGCACAACCACATCCCCGGCCCATTGGAAGTCATCCTTGAGCGGATTGGTCAAATTGAACCAGCCAGGCGCGGGTTGCCTGCCCGACTGGTGTTTCGACTCTTGCGTGCCGGGCAAGCCTGGGCCAGAACACAAAAACTGAAGCGCGCCTGACCCTCACCAGGCGCAATCAGCAGCCCAAAGATTACGTTCCGACCACAATGCCGCCATCCACACTCAGGGTCGCGCCAGTCACAAAAGCGGCTTCGTCGCTGGCCAGCCAGAGATAGGCGTTGGCAATATCACGCGGGTCACCCAACCGCCCGAGGGGGGTGTGCGATTTCATCTCGTTGAGAATATTTTCTGGCATTTGCTGAACCATCTCCGTCAGGATAAACCCTGGCGCAACCGCATTGACGCGGATGTTGTAGCGGCCCAGTTCGCGCGCCCAGACTTTGGTCATGCCAATCACACCCGCCTTGCTGGCGACATAGTTGGTCTGCCCAAAGTTGCCATACAGGCCAACCACCGATGAAGCGTTCAGGATGACCCCGCCGCCCTGCTTAATCATTTGGGGCGCAACGGCCTGAGCGCAATTGAAGACCCCTTTCAAGTTAACGTCAATGACCGCATCCCAGGCGGCTTCTTCCATCTGCTTGACCAGCTGCCCATCTTTGACGCGGACAAACAAACCATCACGCAAGATACCGGCATTATTGACCAGCACGTCAATGCGCCCGGTATGCGCGATGACATCATCGACCCAGGCCTGCACCTGCTGACGGTCGGCGACATTGACCGGATAAAAACGCGCTTCGGGGCCAAGATCAGGCAGGAGAGCGTTCCCGGCCTGTTCGTTCAGGTCACAAATCACAACACGGGCGCCCTCTTCGGCGAATCGCAGGGCCGTGGCTTTCCCAATCCCGGCAGCGCCGCCGGTAATCAGAGTAACTTTGTCTTTCAAGCGCATGGTAAGAACTCCTTCCTGGTTGAGGATAGGTAATTATAGCATTCGATAAATTCAATGGGGGCGCGCGAACCAAAAATCTCCGCATCGGCGGGGACTCTTTTGACGGAGAGGCTGGGATTTGAATAACATCCCCTCAATGGGGGCGCACGAACCAAAAATCCCCGCATCGGCGGGGACTCTTTTGGCGGAGAGGGTGGGATTTGAACCCACGAACCCTTGCGGGTTACACGCGCTCCAGGCGTGCGCGCTAAACCAAGCTACGCGACCTCTCCACAGGGCTGCTTTGTCTACAGCGGGCGGTATTATACCACAGGATTTTTGCAGAATGGGATTGCCAAAATCAACAAAAACGGGCACAATCGGGGCGTTCTGAGACCTATTTCCCCTCGCACCAGGAGTCATTTCATGCCCAAAGCCATTCTTTCTGTCCATGACAAAACCGGTATTCTCGATTTCGCCCGCGGCCTGTCCGCGCTCGGCTGGCAGCTGCTGGCTTCGGGCGGAACGGCCAAACTACTGCGCGAAAACGGATTGTCCGTCACCGAAGTGGCCGAGTACACCCAATCGCCCGAAATTTTGGGCGGACGGGTCAAAACCCTGCATCCGGCCATTCACGGTGGATTGCTGGCCCGCCCCACCGAGGCCGACCACCAGCAATTGCTTGACCTCGGCTGGGATTTTATTGACCTGGTGGCTGTCAACCTGTACCCGTTTGAGCAAACCATCGCCAAACCCGGCGTAGGTTATGCCGAAGTCATCGAAAATATTGATATTGGCGGCGTGACGCTCATCCGCGCGGCGGCAAAGAACCATGAGCGCGTCACCCTGGTTTGCGACCCGGCAGACTATAGCGAAGTGCTGGCCGCCCTGCAAAACGGAGAAATCCCCTTTGAAATGCGCAAAAAACTCGCGGTGAAGGGCTTTGCCTCCACCGCGCACTATGACAGCCTGATTGCCGCTTATTTGGGCAAAATCTGAGACTTCGGCCTCTCAAGCACAAACAACGAATCGACCCGGCAGTAGGTGTTCCCGGCCAGTTTGCCAATCGGAGCCAGCGCCGCCGGGTCGATTTTGTCTTCACCCAGCAAGACACTTTCAGCCACATAAAGATGAACGACCTGGCCCAGGACAACCGAACCGCCGCCCGGCTCGCGCGAGACATCATGAATGTGACTGACCCGGCACTCAAAGCGGATGCGGCTGGCGGCCACACCCGGCGGGCGGACAACTCTCGAAACGGCTTTCTCTAACCCGGCGGCAACGAACTCATCTACCCCGCGCGGGAACTCGGTCGCAGTCAGGTTCATAGCCGCCGCCAGGTCGGCGCTGACGATGTTGACCACAAACTCACCCGTAGCGCGGATGTTTGCGAGGGTATCTTTCTCTGCACGGTCGGTACCGCGCACCATTGGGCAGAACAAAACCGTCGGCGGGTTGGCGCAAACGACGTTGAAAAACGAAAACGGCACCAGATTGGCGATGCCGTCTGTATCGAGGCTCGAAATCCAGCCAATCGGACGCGGCACAACCGCGCCGGTCAGCAATTTGTAGAGTGCGTTCCAGGGCAGGCCCGCCGGAGAAATCTCCATCAGCAATCATCCCCTTCGAGCCAGGTGGCCTGATATTCGGGTTTTTCGAGTTCAAGCGCCTGGCGGGTCAGGTGCAGGGGGTAAAAGGTGTCCACCATTACGGCCAGTTCGGCGGTTTCCTTTTTGCCAATTGAGGCTTCGGTCATGCCCGGCTGGGGGCCGTGCGGCAGGCCATACGGATGCAGTGAAATATCGGCCCGGTCAATGCCTTTGCGGCTCATAAAATTGCCCTCGGCGTAGTAAATCACCTCGTCGGAATTGACGTTGGAATGGTTGTACGGCGCCGGGATGGCCTGGGGATGATAATCAAACAGGCGCGGCACAAACGAGCAAACCACAAAGTTATGGCCGTCAAAAGTCTGGTGCACCGGCGGGGGCTGGTGAATACGCCCGGTAATCGGCTCAAAGTCTTCGATGTTGAAAATCCAGGGGTAGAGATAGCCATCCCAACCAATCACATCAAAGGGATGATGCTCAAGAATGTGCTGGCTCAGGCGGTCGCGCACTTTAATGCGGACTTCAAACTCACCGCGCCCGGTATGGGTTTCAAGATTTTCAGGCAGACGGATGTCACGCTCACAGTAGGGAGCGTGTTCGAGCAATTGGCCATAAGCGTTGCGATAGCGTTTGGGCGGTTCAATCTGGCTGGGGTTTTCAATGGTGAAGAACCGGCAAGGCTCCGCAAGGGTCATCTGCCAGGTGACGCCAAAGGGGATGACAATGTAATCGCCGGGCCGAAAATCAAGACTGCCAAACTGGCTTTTAAGCGTCCCGCGCCCCTCGTGAACATACCAGGTTTCATAGGCCTGAGCGTTGCGATAGAAATAGTCCATGCTGCGGTCCGCAACGCTAACCCCCAGGATGACATCGTTATTGCCCAGGAGTGGAATCCGCGCCTGTAACGGGTCACCGGCGGCGGGTAGCCCGGCGGTGCGAAAAGCACGGTGCCGGATGGGGCCAAAGTCCACATAATCCGGTTTGGCGGGGCCTAAATCCGCCACTCGCAGAACACGCGGCGGCAAAAAGTGATGGTACAGGATGGATTGGAGCGAGGAAAAACCCTCCAGGCCCATCAGTTCCTCACGGTACAGGCCGCCATCTGGCTTGCGAAACTGGGTATGGCGCTTGTGGGGGATTTGTCCGAGTTTGTGGTAGAAGGGCATGCAACTCTCCGTTTATGGCACTACTTCAAGCGAGGCAATCAGGCCATCGAGCGTGGCAAGACCCGGGGAGAAGGCATCTGGCGAGGCCGCATCGAGCCGGATACGAACGGCATCGTAATAGGCGTTCATGTTGGCTACGACATCGCCTTCAAAGCCCGGGTAAACCGGGAATTCACTGCTGGCAGGCAGGCTGCTTTCCTGGGGGTCTGGCTGCAGGCCAGGATGTGTGACGGGCAGGATGGCGATAATGTAGTACCGGTCATCGCTGGTCAACCCCTGAAAGTGATAGAAAAGGTCATCGTTATTCACCGGGGCGTAGTACTGGCCAAAGACAGTCAGGGTACGCATCCCGGAGCCGTTGACGAAATTGGTCAGGGCAATATTCGAGGCAAAGACCGTCCCGGCGTTGAAGAAGTGAATCCCCGGCAGGTCGGCCTGGCTAAATGGCCCACCTGGCCTGGCAAGCATGGCCTTGACCTGATTGATGTTCTCAATGACATAAGGCTGTAAGGCCACCAGGTCGAGCGTGGGATAGACATACAGGCGCGGACGATGGAATTTCTGTCCGAGGGCATAGCCCTGCAAGCCAATTTCGATGTGGCCGGGGGTCTTTTCCCAGGGAGGCAGGTCTTCGCCCAGTTGGGGCGGCACGACCACACACTCAATGCCAGCCGCCAGACCATTTGGGATGACCAGGCGCACCCGGTCGCAAGCGTAGGGCGTCCCGGCGGGCGCGGCAGGCGCGGCGGGCGTCTCGGTAGCAGGCGCAGGCGCCGGGAGCGTCTCGGTGGCGGGCAGGGCGGCAGGGGTTACAGCGGCATCCGCCGCCGGGGCGGTGGGTGTGCGCGGCACAGCGCCAAAATTACAGGCCAGCGCCGCCAGCAACAAAACAGAAAGAGCAAAATAGACGCGTTTCATTGGATTCTCCTTGTGAAAAATGTCAGTCCACAGACGCCAACAAGCCGCAAAAAGTTCGCATCTATTTTGCGGGCGGGGCTATGGCTGTTCGGGGTCGTAAAGCACCACGCTTTCTTGCTCGTTGGGGTCGTTACGGGCCACAATCGCCACCACTTCTTCGGTCTCGCTCAGATTGATCGGCAAATGCGGCACATTCGGCGGGATAAAAATAAAATCGCCGGGGCCATTGACCATTTCTTTTTTCAGCCCGACCCCATATAGGGTTTTGACATGGCCCTTGATGACATAAATGACCGTCTCGTAGCCATTGTGGTAATGCGAAGCAGCCCTGGCGCCTGGCGGAAAGACCACCATGTGCATACACAGCACCTTTGAGCCTGCCGTGTGGGCCGAAATCCCTTCAAAATTCACCAATTGCTGTTTTGAGAGAAAACTCTCCCCGGGGCGAACGGTAACCATATCTTCGTTGCTGATGGCCGTGACTTGCTGATTGACAATCATCTTGTGCTCCTTCATCTCTAAAGTTGGATAATCGAATTACGCAAAATACCAATCCGTTCGACTTCAAGTTCGACCACATCACCCGGTTTCAGCCAGGGGCCTTCGCCGCGGGTCAATTCCAACAGACAGCCTGTTCCCACAGTGCCAGAGCCGATGACTTCACCAGGATAAAGCGGGACTTCTTCGCTGACCCGGGCCAAAATCTCGCCAAAAGACCAGTAAATGTCCTTGAAGTTTCCAGCGGAACGCTGCTCACCGTTCACGCGGGCCGTCATGGATAGGTCATACACGCCCGGGCGGCCCGTGGCGCGCTCGGCGAGTTCATCGAGAGTGACAATGCAAGGCCCCAGCGAGGAGGCAAAATCTTTGCCTTTGGCCGGGCCAAGCCCTACTTTCATCTCCTCGCGCTGAATATCGCGGGCCGACCAATCGTTGAAAATGGTAAACCCGAAGATGTGGCTGGCGGCGGCCTCCGCTCCCAGGTTGATGCCGGGCCGGCCAATCACAGCGGCTATCTCCAGTTCATAGTCGAGCGCCTGGCTATAGCGCGGATAGGGAATCGGGGCCTCTGTTCCGTAAACCGAGAGGGCATGGGTATAGTAAAAAACCGGAAATTTGTACCAGCCCTCGGGCACCGGGCGACCGCGATTCTCATTGGCCTTGCGAACATGCTGCTCGAAGGCGTAAGCGTCACGCAGGCTGAGCGGCTGAACAGGCGCCAGCAGGCGAACGCTGGCGCGAGGGGATGCAATCGGCTGGCGTCCCTTGCCCTTAAGCGCCAAGGGATCACTGGCCTGGGCCACTTCGGCCAACACCCGGCGGGCGTAGTCCCATTTTTCGGGGCCGGAGGCAATCAATTCGTTCAGGCTGGCAGGCAGGTCTTCACGCGAAAGGCCCGCCGCGCCCTGAGCCCAGGCGCAGGCCGCTTCCAAATCAACAACAGCATCTCCAAGCAGGGCGCCCATCCGCGCCTGGCGGGTTGCTTGCGAAAGATAGGTGACGAGTTTCATAAGCGCAAGTTACAGGTTGCCGCGCCGTTCCTGTTCCAGTTCAAGCGACTCAAACAGGGCCTTAAAGTTGCCCTTGCCAAACCCGCGTGCGCCGTGCCGCTGAATAATTTCGACAAACACGGTCGGGCGGTCCTGAATGGGACGGCTGAAAATTTGCAGCAGGTAGCCTTCATCATCCCGGTCTACCAAAATGCCGAGTTCATTGATTTCATCGAGCGATTCTTTTATTTTGCCTACCCGGCCAGGCAATAGTTCATAGTAGGTATCGGGCACGCGCAGGAATTCAATTCCGTTGGCGCGCAGTTTACGCACCGTGCCGAGAATATCACCCGTAGCCAGCGCCAGGTGCTGTACACCCGGGCCATAGTAGTAGTCGAGGTACTCTTCAATCTGGCTCTTGCGTTTGCCTTCTGCCGGTTCGTTAATTGGGAACTTGACCCGCCCGTTGCCGTTTGCCATCACCTTCGACATCAGGGCTGAGTATTCGGTTGAAATATCCTTATCGTCAAAATGCAGCAACTGGCGAAAACCCATCACCTGATGATAAAAATTGACCCAGTGATTCATTTTGCCCAGTTGCACATTGCCGACCATGTGGTCAATCGCCGCCAGGCCGCACGAATCGGCCTGCTTGTCTGTGATGGGCCGGTAGGATGGCGCAAAAACTCCCCTGTACTGACTGCGGTCAACAAAAACGTGCAGGGTCTCGCCGTAGGTGTAAATTGCTGCGGTGCGATAAACGCCGTGCTCATCGGCTTCTTCGCGCGGGGCCCAGGCGCTTTTACCGCCTCGGCGGGTGGTTTCACGCCAGGCCTGTTCAACATCTGGCACTTCGATGGCAATCTGCTTGACACCGTCGCCATGCAGCATGTGATGCGCCGCCACAGCGCTGCTCGGCCCATAGGCCGCCGAGACCACCAGGCGGATGTGTCCGCTTTGCAGGACATAAGAAGCAAAATCCCGGTTGCCTGTCTCCAATCCAGAGTAAGCAACCGGGGTAAAGCCAAAACCCTTCCACCAGTAGTACATGGCATGTTTGGCATTGCCAACGTAGAAATGAACGTGGTCTACCGATTTGATTTGCAAGAAGTCGCCTTCCTCGGTGATGGGGCGGGAATCCAATTGAGCGGCTTGCGCCATACAACCTCCTCCTGTGTATTGGGTCAATTGAATTTTACGACAAGAAAAGTCCAATTGCAAATTAAAACAAAAGCCCAGACATCAACTGTCCGGGCTGGTATACAAAGCCGCCTGAAGGCAATTTTTATGTCATAGCAGCCAAGAAAGCGAATTGTTAGAAAGGCTCTCAATTGCCCGGCGTGGGAGCCGGTTCAACTGCCGGGCTATCGTTTGTCTCGGCAGCCGCAGGGGCAGGCTGACCAAACACAGACTGCCAGCGCAGCAAAAGAGCATTGAGAGCCTGCTGGTCACGCAAGCCCGGGTCGGGAACAATGAAAATCAGGTTTTCCTGACCCACCTCTGCCGAAACTTTTTCGATATGCAACTCGCTCACCTGGGCAATATCGGTGCGATACGGTGTCAGGCCCCCCAACGAGAGCGCCAGTTGGCCTTCCTGAGAAAGTAAGAAATCCATCATCAACTTGGCCGAATTCGGACTGCGATTGGCGCGCGTAATCGCAATACTGGTCACCTGAATCGGCTGTCCATCGCGCAGGTAACTCCAACTCAGATTGGGATATTGGGCCTGGGCAGGCAAGACCGCCGCAGAAGACACAAAATAGCCCAGACGGGCATCCCCTGTGCCAACAGCCTGCGCCATTTGCTGGTCTGAATCTGAAAACATGGGTTTGACCCGGGATAAAGCTCGCAAAATATTCCAGCCTGTTTCGCCGCGCGCGTTAAGCCAGAACCAGTTTAGAACCAATCCATTCCGGCTTGAAGCAACATCGTGAGCAATCACCCTCCCGCGGTAATACTCTTCAAAAGCATCGGTCATCACAACCAAATCTTGCATTGATTCTGGGGCGGTACTGCTCAATGCAGACTTGTTATAAATAAGCAGGAGCGGGTCGCTCGATAGCGCGTAAATGCCAAAGCCAGTACGCGCCCAGGATGGCAGATAAGCGTCTTCGGCAGAACGATAAGACAAGACCTCGCCTTTTTCAATAAACTCCTGCCAGCCAAGCAAATCAGATGAGACAACGATATCAGCAGTACGCAACTGACCGGTATATTCATTGAAGTAACGCTCAAAAACTTTGCCCGGCTCAAGCGGGAAAACAATCACCTCAATCCAGGGATAGTGCTCCCGAAAGGTGCGGACAACCGGCAGCCAGTTTTTGCTGTCTGCGCTTGAATAAATCAGCAAACCGTTTTCCGATTTGGAATCTTCGACAATTTGAGCATAAAAAGGCGAGTAGTAAGCCGGAACATAATACCGCTCCAGAACAGAAAGCGTTGGTTCAGCCAATTCTCCACCCGGCGCCGGAGTAACAGGCACGGGGGTACCTGCCGTAACAGGCGTAACTGGGGCTGGCCCGGTCGGCCCACAGGCAGACAGCACCAACATAAACAAAACAAATAACACAGACCCTTTTAGACGATTCATCGGAGCGGCTCCTGCAAGTGTCTTTTCCAGATTGGTTCTATTATATCGCCCTCTTTTTGGCGCGAGATATTGCCTTCATTGCGGAACAACACGCATAAACGAAAAACAATCCCTGGTTTTCGCCAGGGATTGTCAAAAGTCGTCTGCATAGCCAGGCAGGGAGATGACATCAGGGATAAATATCATTCAAGACGGGCGAATAAGTACAGCGGCAACCAAGTGCATGTGAACAGCCCTGGTGTGGCAGAACAGGAACAGCGTCTTTCTCAAAGGTGCCGCGGGCCTCATAGCAAAGCGGACAGGCATCTCCGGCAACACTGATACGAATGGCAGAAACGCGCGGGTTTTGCTGATACTGTTTCAGGGCCACCGCATTGACAGAGTTTTCGCGCAAGTCGGCTTTACAATGGACACATTCCAGGGCCAGGTCTGGAGAAGAAGCATTACACAATGAGCAGGTTTGCACAAGCGCCTCCAAAATTTTTTGCAATTGTACACTTGGCGCTTAAACCTGCACAGACTTGGGTTCGAGACGAAGACCGTTTTTCAAAAGTGAATCGGTCTGGTGAATCATGGCTTTTCCGCCCTGCCGTTCCACCTCGGCCCGACGGGTCAGGTTGTTGATGTGCGAGAGCAATTCACCGCTTGGCACCGGTTTGACCATGTAGTCATCGGCGCCGGCATCAAGGGCGCTGGCAACCATGGCAGGGTCATCAATGGCCGAAAGAATAGCAATCGGCACCTGACTAAACGCGCGAATTTCACGGCAGACATCCCAGCCGCTTTTGCCGGGCATCATCAAATCTAATAAAATAATATCTGGTGCAACAGTCCGGGCCATATCCACACCAGCCTGGCTATCTGAAGTGCTGACCACCTCGACATCGTAGCTCTTCAACAGCAGGCTGAGCAGTTCCGTCATGGCAGAGTCATCGTCAATGATTAGTACTTTTATTGCCATAAGACGCCTTTTACCAAAATAAAAAAATAGGAGTTGATTGAATTATTATCCCAGATTCGAATCGCGGAAAACTTTGCAAGTGATTAACAAAGTCGCAAGCAAAAGTGACTTAAGTAACCTCGAAAATCGGTGTTTTTTATGATATTGAAGTCACGGTTTATGGTAAACTTTTACGGATTTGTCTGCATCCAGGCAACAACTTTACTGCTCTAGCGGGCAGATGAAACTCAATCATAATCTTTTTTTCTCCAGGAGGCCATACATGGCAAAAAAATGGGTTTACTTGTTTGAAGAAGTTGCAGAAGCGGAAAAAGTCGCCGGTAGTTGGGAAGGCGTCCGCTCACTGCTCGGCGGCAAAGGCGCAGGCCTGGCCGATATGACCCGTGCGGGCGTGCCTGTTCCGCCCGGTTTTACCGTCACCACCGAGGCCTGCAACGAATTCCGCAAGAACAATGCTTTTCCTGAAGGTCAATGGGAACAGCAGTTGGAAGCGATGAAAGCGGTCGAAAAGGCTACCGGCAAAAAGTTCGGTGACCCCAGCAACCCCCTGCTGGTTTCGTGCCGCTCGGGCGCGAAATTCTCGATGCCCGGCATGATGAACACCATCCTGAACATCGGCCTGAACGACGAAGTGGTTGAGGGCCTGGCCAAACTGACCGGCAACCCGCGCTTTGCGTGGGATTCGTACCGCCGCCTGGTCGAAATGTTCGGCACCACCGTTTTCAACGTGGACGATGAAGTTTTCGAGCACCCGATGGCCGAGTACAAAGCCAAGAAGGGCTACAAGCTCGATATCGAGATGACCGCCGAGGACTGGAAAGCCCTGGTCGCCATCTTCAAAGAAGAGTACAAGAAGCACATCGGCTCTGAATTCCCCCAGGATGTCTACAAGCAGTTGGAACTGGCGACCAAGGCGGTCTTCGAGTCCTGGATGGGCAAGAAGGCGATTGATTACCGCAAAGCCACCAACATTTCTGATGACCTCGGCACCGCTGTCAACATTGTGACGATGGTCTTCGGGAACATGGGCGATGACTCCGGCACCGGCGTTGCCTTCACCCGCAACCCCTCGACCGGCGAAAAGAAAATGATGGGCGAATATCTGATTAACGCCCAGGGCGAAGATGTTGTGGCGGGCATCCGCAATGCGGACCCGATTGAAAAACTGGTCACGCAGATGCCCGAAGTGTATCACCAGTTTATGGACATCACCGCCAAACTGGAAAAGCATTACAAAGACATGCAGGATGTCGAGTTCACGATTGAACGCGGCAAATTGTGGATGCTTCAGACCCGCAATGGCAAGCGCACCGCCAAGTCCGCCATCAAAATTGCGGTTGATATGGCTAACGAAGGCCTGATTTCCAAAGAAGAAGCGGTCCTGCGCGTTTCAACCGAAAATGTGGATACCCTGCTGCACCCGCAATTCGATGAAAAAGCCAAGAAAGCCGGCAAATTCTACGCCAAGGGCGTCAATGCCTCGCCCGGCGCCGCGGTTGGCCAGGCCTATTTCGATGCCGATACCGCCGAAAAGATGGCCAAAGAACACAAACAGCAGGTCATCATGGTGCGCCCCTTCACCAAGCCCGATGATGTTCACGGCATGATTGCCTCGCAGGGTGTTTTGACCAGCGAAGGCGGCGCAACCTCGCACGCCGCCGTGGTGGCTCGTCAGTTTGGTATCCCCTGCGTGGTCGGCGCTTCTTCTATCAAGATTGATATGGAAGCCCGCACCATGACCGCTGGCGATGTGACCGTCAAAGAAGGCGAATGGATTTCCGTCGATGGCACCACCGGCGAAGTCTTCCTGGGCCAGATTCCGACCAGCGCCCCATCCCTGGAGGAACAAACCGAATTGCTGACCCTGCTGACCTGGGCCGATGAAATTTGCGCCCGCCCCGACATCCGCACCATGCCCGATGGCAAGAAGAGCCGCGGTCTGCAGGTCTGGACGAACGCTGACTACCCGAAAGACGCCCGCCGCGCTCGCTCGTATGGCGCTGTTGGTATCGGTCTGTGCCGCACCGAGCACATGTTCTTCGAGCCGGAACGCCTGCCCATCGTCCAGAAGATGATTCTGGCCGAAACCAGCGAAGAACGCACCAAGCAGCTTAACCTGCTGCTGCCCAGCCAGCGCTCCGATTTCGATGGTCTCTTCGAAGCGATGAACGGCTACCCGGTGATTATTCGCCTGATTGACCCGCCGCTGCATGAGTTCATGCCCGACGAAGAAGCCCTGCTGGAAGAAGTGATTACGATGCGCGTCAAGGGCGAAACCGAGGGTCTGGCCGCCAAAGAAAAACTGCTGGCCGCCATCAAATCGCTGCACGAATCGAACCCGATGATGGGTCTGCGCGGCGTTCGCCTGAGCATCGCCATGCCCGAAATCGTCGAAATGCAGGTGCGCGCCATCTTTGA
>CAZNCT010000060.1:0-15346 GCA_964571615.1 uncultured Anaerolinea sp.
TTTGATCTTTTATGCCGTTTTTTAGCGAATCGCTTCTGATTGCACAACCGTTACGTTAGCTTATAGAAGTCAAGACGCTCCGTTTTCTTACCTAAAAGAATTCATCTATCAAGCCAATTTTTGTAATTGCGTTTGTTTTGCCAGCAATTCACGCACGGTCATGACAACGGTGGCATGGCTCCAAGTGAGCGGGCTGACCGAGAGCGGTGTGCCTGAATATGGATGGAGTTGTTCTGCCATTGCGCCGCTTTGGAGCGTGTGCGTGGCAGTCCAGTTCAAAATGTCGAGCGCGGGAAGCAGCTCGCCTGGTGTTTGGGCTGTGGCAATTTGCCACTCTGCCAACCACAGGGTGCAGATAAACCAGGGGTTGCCAGCCACATTGTCGATATCGTCACTGATACGGTGGTAATAGTCGTTTTCGTAGCGCGCCACGCCACCCACGTCCGTCTTTATCCACAGGCGGTTTTGAATGGCTTGCATGGTGGCGACAATCTTGGGGTGGTCGGCGGGGAATACGCCGAGGTACCACAGCCCGAAGAGTGAGGCATCAATGGTCGTATCCACATCCCAGCCGCCTTCAGCACACCGGTTAATCATGCGCGCAAAGCGGTTGTTTTCGGGCTGCCAGAGATGGGCTTCGATGCCGGCTTTGATTTGATCGGCGGCCTGACGATATTTTGCCGCGAGCATGCTTTCGCCAAAGGCTTCAGCAAAATTGGCGGCGGCTTGCAGCCCCGCCCAGGTGGAGGCAACTGTCCAACCGAGAACACCGCGGCGTTCCTCCCATAAATCCCAAGAGGGCAGGGGCAAACCGTCTACTGGGTTGCGGTAACTTTCCAGCCAGTTGGCGGCGCGGATAATGAGGCCGCGATACAGGGGCTTAATGAATTCCACATCCCGAAAGCGCTCGAAGTGCTTCCAGAGCGCCCAAATCACCAAGGCTGTTTCGTCTTCCTGAATGGGCAGTTGTTTTTCGCCATCCCGGTACCATGCATGCCAGGAAGATGCCAGCGTGCCATCAGGAACGTATTTGTGCAGCAGATAGCCTTCAGGTGTGATGACACGGTGACAGAACTCGAAAAAGCGGCGCGTAACTTCGGAATATCCAGCTTCAATCAATCCAGCGGCGACCAACGCGCCATCACGCGGCCACATATAGGAATAGGTGTCACGCGCAAACTGGGTAATATCGAAATCGTTAGCGGCTATGATTGCGCCACCATTGTCAATTTGGGTTCGGACTGTGAGCAAACTACGACGGTAGAGACTGGTCAGTTGCGGCGAAAGCCCAACGGCGTCATCCGCTTCTTTTGTGGCCCATAATTTCCAGTAGTGACGTGTACGTTCGATGAAAGTTGCTGGGCTTCGCTCTCGAATGGCACGGTTGATATGCGTGACTGAATCGAAATCTTCGCCAACGGCTATCCAATACCAACCCTGGGCTTGTTCGCCAGATGGGACGCTCAGATGCAGGCCGACCGTTGAATCGACGCTGCCTTGGGCGACTGCGTTGCCCGAAAGCCAACCATCCTCGGCGTCGCGCCAGGTACCTTCCTGCCCGTTGATTTCTTTCGCACCCACTGCCCACTGGTCCAGCCCCAACTGCAACTGACCATCCTGCCCCCTGGCAGTGTTGATCATGAACCAGCGTTTGCCTTTGTAGTGAAAAACGGCTTTTCGTTCCGGCTCGTAGTAGGCTGAGTCGCCAACTTCATGGCCGCTGATGTGGAAGTCGTGGCTGAAGAACAGGCGCACTTCGCGGTCCCGCTTTGTCAGGTTGTAAACTGTGAGTTGACGCAAGTACAGGTTTTCATGAAAGTCCACCACATCATTAACCATTAAGCGCAAACCCAGACCAGGGTTTTCCAAAGTTACCTGGCTGACAAGCGTATTGCCTTCGTATTCAAGTTGCCTTTGCCAGCCATCACCGTGAACCCAACAAAATTGATCATCTACCCAAACACCAAAACGAAAGGGATGACCGGCTATGTGATTTTCCAGACCGACGTGCGGCCAATACAGGTCACGAAGCTGGTAGCGCTCATCAAAATTGATCAACAGCGAGCCGTTTCCAATGGGGATATCACGCGGCATAAGGTTTACTCCAGTTTTGTTCTGAATATTTTGGCAACCAATTCATTATCAGATGGCTCCACCAAAATGGAGCCATCTTCAAAGACGATGGTTGGAATGCTGCGATTTCCGCGATTGGTTTCGATGACAAATT
Source organism: uncultured Anaerolinea sp. (assembly GCA_964571615.1). Lineage (GTDB taxonomy): Bacteria > Chloroflexota > Anaerolineae > Anaerolineales > Villigracilaceae > UBA8950. The sequence continues at coordinate 2,228 of CAZNCT010000060.1, forward strand.
TTTCGCCTTTTTTATCCTGTTCGATGTCTACCCACATATAAGCAACATTGCGTTGGTCGAGCAAGCGTTTGGCGCGGCGGGTATCGGGGCACCAGTCGGCACCGTAGACGGTAACTTCGGGTTGGTGTTCCATGAGAATCTCTCCTTATTTGAATTCATCAAAGGCTTCTAGGGCTTTTTTGACCATTATTCTCCGTTTATGGTTTGGTTTCAGACCAAATGCGGACGATTTCAATTATGATCCACGCTTGGGTGATACACCTATGTGGCGTGAATCATGGATCGCCATCGAAAACATCACTGATGGTTCCCAATCCACGCCCAGCCAAGTGATGGAAAATTTTAATAACAAAGTCGATGTGATTATTGGATGGGATAAAGCGAAAAATTCTTACTCTTTTTGATATTCCCAAAATTCACCAGTCCGTATTCCTTAAACATCCGGCAATTTGGGTAAATTATTACATTTTACAAAATATGTTTTCATCAATTACCTTTCCATTTTTTTGTTTTACTTGTGTGATTCCCTAGCAGCGAGGATTCATTACGCCATAGCATGCAACTTGTGCCGTCTATTTCGATTACAATCAGGGAGTTCATCATCGAAATAACACATAAACCATTCTGACCAACCACAATCCGCGTTACAGATACCCCATGTCCAATCGACTTGCCCACGAAAACTCTCCCTACTTGCTGCAACATGCCAACAACCCCGTAGACTGGTACCCTTGGGGAGAAGAAGCCCTCAGCCGTGCCCGTAACGAGGACAAACCCATCTTTCTGTCCATTGGCTATGCCGCCTGTCACTGGTGTCATGTCATGGAGCATGAATCTTTTGAAGACGCTGCTGTTGCAGCCTTCATGAACGAACGCTTCATTAACATCAAAGTGGATCGCGAAGAACGCCCCGACCTGGATAGCATTTATATGGCCGCTACCGTCTCTATGACCGGCCAAGGTGGCTGGCCCATGTCGGTCTTCCTGACCCCAGACCTGCAACCCTTCTACGCCGGCACCTACTTTCCCCCCACCCCACGCTACAACATGCCCTCCTTTCGCGATCTGTTGGCCGGCATCGCCAATGCTTGGCAAAACGAACGCGCCGAAGTACTGAGGGTCAGCGGGCAAGTCACCAGCCATATCCAGCGTGCCAGCCAAATTGGTGGAGCGGCTTCCTACCCGCTGACAGGCAAACTCCTCAACAACGCAGCCAATCACCTCTACCAAACCTACGATTGGGGCTTTGGCGGATGGGGCAGTGCGCCCAAGTTTCCCCAGCCCATGACCATTGAATTCCTGATCAACCGCGCCACCGCGTCAGAGACCAGTTCTAATGAACGCGAAAACTATCTGAAGACCGTCACCCATGTACTCAAAGCAATGGTGCGCGGCGGCATGTACGATGTGGTCGGCGGCGGGTTCGCCCGTTACAGCGTGGATAATACATGGAAAATTCCGCACTTTGAAAAGATGCTTTATGATGTCAGCCAGCTTGCCCTTGTTTATTTGCATGGCTTTCTGGTAACTGGCGATGAACAATTCAAAAGGGTATGCGAGGAAACATTATCCTTTATCCAAAGGGAAATGACAGAACCCTCGGGAGGCTTTTTCAGTAGCCTGGATGCTGACTCAGAAGGTGAAGAAGGAAAATTCTACGTTTGGAAATATGATGAAATCCAGACCGCTCTTGGAGATGATTTTGAATTCTTCAAAATGGCTTATGGACTGACAACTGAGGGAAACTGGGAAGGCAAAACGATCCTGCAACGCGCTGTTGATGATGCCACTCTTGCTGCAAGGTTCAAAACAAGCGTACAAGAAACTACATCAAGATTGGCAAAATGCCATCATATATTGCTCGCAGAAAGAAACAAGCGGGTGCGCCCTGGTACTGATGATAAAGTCCTGGTTGCCTGGAATTCACTCGCCTTGAGTGTATTCGCAGAAGCTAGCCGCTATTTAAAACGCCCAGATTTTCTAGATGTTGCAAAAAGAAATGCCCACTTCTTATTGAATACCCTCTACCAAAATGGGCGTCTTCTGCGCTCATGGCGGAATGGGAAATCAAAGCACAATGCTTACCTTGAAGATTATGCCAGCTTGATATTGGGCCTGCTCACGCTCTATCAGACTGACCCGAACGTGTATTGGTATCAGCAGGCGTTAAAACTTGCCGATGAAATGGTTATCCATTATAGCGATCCAATGGGCGGCTTCTTCGATACGCGTGATGATCATGAAAATCTATTACTGCGGCCAAAAGATCTCCAAGATAATGCAACTCCTTCAGGCAATTCTTTAGCTGCCAATGCCCTATTAAAAATTGCTGCTTATGGAGATCGCCCAGAATATCGAAAACTGGCCGAAGATATGCTCCTGCCAATATTGGAAACAGCAGTTCAATATCCCACCGCTTTTGCCAAATGGCTCGAGGCTGCCGACTTTGCTCTTGGGCCTGTTAAAGAAGTCGCAATTATTGGGCAGCAAGCCGATTTGATAATTGATAGTCTCTGGAGTAAGTATCGTCCACGCCTGGTGGCGGCAATTTCGGAATATCCACCGGAACAAGGTTCTCCGGCTATTCTTGATGATCGGCCGTTGGTAGATGGAATCCCTACAGCTTATGTATGCCAGAATTTTGTATGCCAACAACCAGTTACGAGCCCAGTTGAGTTGGCCGCACAACTCGATAATAGTACGGCCAACCCAGCATCTTAGTGCCATGACAGAACGCTACCCAAAGTAAAACGAACAGAAAAGACAACTTTTGATGTGTGATTGTGTGAACCATTTTGAAAAAATGCTCTACGACAACGCCCAACTCGCCCGCGCCTACCTGCACGCCTGGCAGGTCACGGGTACAGATTCCTACCGCCGCATCGTTCAGGAAACCCTCGACTTCGTCCTGCGCGAACTGACCGACCCGCAAGGCGGCTTCTACTCCTCGCTCGACGCCGACTCTGAAGGCGAAGAAGGCAAATTCTACGTCTGGGACGCCGCCGAAATTGAGCAAATTCTGGGCGCCGATTGGGACTTTTTCAAAGCGGCTTACGGAATCACCGCGCGGGGAAATTGGGAGGGGCGGACAGTTCTCCAGCGCGCGCTGGACGATTCCAGCCTGGCCGCCCGGTTCGCGCTGACCGAAAACCTGGTCGCCGATAAATTAGCCGGGTGCCACCGAAAACTGCTCGCCGTTAGAGAAACCCGCATCCGCCCGGGGCTGGATGACAAAGTGCTGACAGGTTGGAACGGCCTGATGCTTTCCGCCTTCGCCGAAGCCGCCCGCGCCTTCGATGGAAGCGACCTGGGCCTCAACTACCTCAAATCGGCTACACGTAACGCAAACTTTCTGCTCACCGAACTGCGTCCGCAAGGGCGCTTGTGCCGCACCTGGCGGGCGGGCAAGACCTCGCCGCAAGTTTTCCTCGAAGACTACGCCGCCCTCATCCTCGGCCTGCTCGACCTGTACGAGACCGATTTCAACAATCGCTGGTTCGCCGCCGCCCAGGAACTGGCCGACGAGATGCTTGAACGCTTTAACGACCCGTCAGGCGGCTTTTTTGACACGCCCAGCGATGGCGAAGCCCTGCTCATGCGCCCCAAAGACGTGCAAGACAACGCCACCCCCTCCGGCAATGCGCTGGCCGTCGAGACTCTGCTGCGCCTGGCCGCCCTGACCGAACGCGCCGAAATCCGCACCAAGGCCGAAGACGCCTTCCGCCTGGTGGCGGAATCGGCCATCCGCTACCCGACGACGTTTGCACGCTGGCTTGGGGCCGCAGATTTCGTCCTGGCAGCGGTCAAACAGGTGGCGGTGGTGGGCGCTCCCGAGACAGCCGCGACCCAAGCCCTTTTGGCGGAAATCCGCGCGGGTTGGCGGCCCAACCAGGTGACGGCGGCATCCGCCCTGCCCCTGCCCCCCCATGCGCCCGATTTGCTGGCCGGGCGCCCCATGCTCGAGAATCAACCCACTGCGTATGTCTGCGAGGGGTTTGTCTGCCAGCAGCCAGTGACCGAACCCGAGGCCCTGGCAAAATTACTCAACTGACAGGCCGGCAATGCAAGTCTCGCTCGAATTTATTGAATTGATTACCACCATCCAGATTACGATGACAAGCGCCCTGCTGGGGCTCTTGTTTGGCCTGCCCGCCATCTGGCTGGCGCAGCGGCTGGGGCTGGTCGATTACCCCGGGGCTGCCCCACACAAACAGCATCACCGCCCAACCCCGTTGGCCGGTGGGATTGTGATAATGCTCTGCCTGCCCCTGACCATGTGGCTGTGGGGCATGTGGAACGAAGACCTGTGGGATTTGTTGCTGGGCGCAGCCATCATCTTTGTCTTCGGTCTGCTCGATGACCGCTTCGGCTTCAATGCGCCCGCAAAATTGGGCGGGCAACTGCTTGGGGCGGTTGTGCTGGTTCTGAACGGGTTTTCGGTGCAGTTTCTAGATGGATTGGGCATTCCGCTCGGCTCTGAGCCACTCAAGGGCCTGCAAATTGCCATTACCATCTTGTGGCTGGTCGGCATTACCAATGCGTTCAACCTGACCGACAGCATGGACGGCCTGGCGACCGGGCTGGCGGCAATTTCGGCAGGCTTTTTTACGATGACCTGCCTGGTTTCGGGGCAAATGGTGCTGGCGAAGCTGGGCGCGCTGTTGTTTGGGCTGGCTATTAGCCTGTACGCTCTCAATATGACCCCGGCGCTCTCCTTTCTGGGCGATTCGGGGGCGCAGACCTTCGGTTTCTTGCTGGCCGGAATTGCCATTTTGTATGTACCCAACGAAGCGCCGCAGGCGTCTACCTGGTTTATCCCTATCCTGCTGCTGGCGATGCCGATTTTTGATACCAGCCTGGTCATCATCTCGCGGTTGCGCCGCCACAAGCCGCTCTTTCAGGCCGACCTGGCACACACCTATCACCGCCTGGTGAAACTGGGTTTGCCGCCTAACAAAGCCGTCTTTTTGATTCAGATGGCGGCCCTGTTCTTTTGCAGCCTGGGGTTTGTGATGATTTCGTTTACGCCGGTATGGGCCAACATTGTCTTTTTCTCTGTGGCTATTCTGGCGGCTGTGGCAATCTTTTTGCTGGAAATTCATGTAGAAATCGAATAATTGCGCCTTGACAGGGGGTATTTTTTGCCTATAATAAATTTAGCCATGCCTAAATTTATTTTTAAGAATGACTATTGAAACTACCTCTATTCAAGATTACCTGAAAACCATCTTCGACCTGACGCAGGATGGTGAAACCGCCTCCACCACGGCCCTGGCGGCGCGGCTGGGGATTGCGCCCGCCTCGGTGACGGGCATGGTGCAAAAACTGGCGGCGCTCCACCCACCGCTGGTGCATTACCGCAAACACCAGGGCGTAACGCTAACTGAAAAAGGCAAACGCGCAGCGCTGGAGGTTATCCGCCATCACCGGCTGCTTGAAACCTACCTGGTCGAAATGCTCGGCTATGGTTGGGATGAAGTCCACGAAGAAGCCTGCCGCATGGAGCATGTCATCTCAGAGGACTTTGAAGCCCGCATTGCCGAGGCGCTTGGGCATCCGACCCACGACCCACACGGTGAGCCCATTCCATCCGATGAACTGGTGATGCCAGCAGACTATTCGATGCCGCTGGCAGAGATGAAGCCAGGGGCGCGGGCAGTGATTGTGCGCGTCCATGCAGGTGACCCGGGCCTGTTGCGCCATCTCAAAAGCATCGGGCTGGTTCCGGGGGCGCGCCTGGCCGTGCTTTCAGCCTCGCCTTTTGACCAAAATCTTGAAATCAGGGTCGAGGGTGAGTCGGCCCGGGTGGTGGGTTGGGGCATTAGCAGTCAGGTCTTTGTGGAAATTTTTTCGGAAAAGGCAACATGAGCGAGAACCTCTGGTTTGCTTTCGGGCTAACCCTGTTTGCGGGTCTTTCCACAGGTCTGGGCGGTCTGCTGGCCATCCTGACCCGGCGCACCAGCAAGCGTTTTTTATCGGCCACGCTGGGTTTTTCGGGCGGCGTGATGATTTACGTCTCGTTTACCGAGATTTTGTCAAAAGCCAATCTTTCACTGGGTGAAGCGCTTGGCGAAACCAGCGGCGCGTGGGTTACAGCGCTGGCCTTTTTTGGCGGCATTGCACTCATCCTGGTCATTGACCACCTGATTCCATCTGCCGATAACCCGCACGAACCGCGCCAGGTGGAAGAAATGACAGAACCAGTACAAGGCGAGAAAAAATTGATGCGCATGGGGCTTTTGACCGCCATGGCGATCGCCATTCACAACTTTCCCGAAGGGCTGGCAACCTTTAGCGCCGCGCTCTACGACCCGGCGGTGGGTATATCCATTGCGATTGCGATTGCCATTCACAACATTCCTGAGGGCGTTGCGGTGGCTGTGCCAATCCATGCCGCAACCGGCAGCCGTCTGCAAGCCCTGATGCACTCTTTTCTTTCGGGGCTGGCGGAGCCAATTGGCGCGCTGGTTGGCTACACCCTGCTGATGCAATTTTTCTCCCCCCTGACGTTTGGCATCCTGTTTGCGGCAGTCGCCGGAATTATGGTGTTTATCTCGCTCGATGAGTTAATTCCGACTGCGCGGGCATACGATACCGGCCACACCTCCATCTACGGAGTCACCGGCGGCATGGCGGTCATGGCTGTCAGCCTGCTGTTATTCTTGTAATCCATTTTGTTCAAATAGAGGCTCTATATGTCCATTTTCTCAGACGCTTATACCTGGTTTGCCGGGTTAAGCCCCATGTTGCAAGCCCTGGTGGCAACCCTGTTCACCTGGGGAATGACCGCGCTGGGCGCCGGAGCGGTTTTTTCGTTCAAATCCATCAACCGCCGATTGCTCGATAGCATGCTTGGGTTCGCCGCCGGGGTCATGATAGCGGCCAGTTTCTGGTCACTGCTGGCCCCAGCCATCGAGATGGCTGAGGGGTCGGGTGTGCCGGCCTGGGTGCCAGCCGTGGTCGGGTTCCTGCTAGGGGGCGCCTTCTTGTGGGCAGTCGATAAAATCTTGCCACATCTGCACATGGGCATGCCCACCAGCGAAGCCGAAGGTATCAAGACTTCGTGGCAGCGCAGCGTTTTGCTGGTGCTGGCCATCACCCTGCACAACATCCCTGAAGGCCTGGCCGTTGGGGTTGCCTTCGGCGCGCTGGGCGCAGACCTGCCTGCCGCTTCGCTGGCCGGAGCGGTTGCGCTGGCAATTGGCATTGGCTTGCAAAACTTTCCCGAGGGCGCGGCGGTTTCCATCCCACTGCGGCGCGAGGGCATGTCGCGCTTAAAAAGCTTCTGGTATGGTCAGGTTTCCGGGCTTGTTGAACCAGTTGCAGGGGTACTGGGCGCGGCGGCGGTCTTATTCATTCGCCCGCTGCTGCCGTATGCCCTGGCATTTGCGGCCGGAGCCATGATTTATGTAGTGGTCGAAGAATTAATCCCCGAATCGCAAATGAGCAAAGATACACACTCCTCTACCTCAGGCGCCATGCTGGGTTTTACCATCATGATGCTTTTGGATGTGGCGCTGGGATAAATTAACAAAACTATTATCTTGTAAGCGCTTTCAATGCGGTAAAATTCAGAACAAACTTGTTCAACAAATATCTAACAAGAGGAGTGTCTTCATGGAATACCGTCGTTTAGGCCGGGCTGGCATCAAAGTCAGTCTCTTATCTCTGGGGTCGTGGGTCACCTTCAGCAATCAGGCTGATGTGGATGCTGCCGCAGCCATGATGGCCGCCGCCTATGAATCCGGGGTCAACTTTTTCGACAACGCCGAAGTGTATGCGGGCGGCAAATCGGAACAGGTCATGGGTGCCGCGCTCAAAAAACTCGGCTGGCGCCGCAGCAGTTACCTGGTTTCCACCAAGTTCTATTGGGGATTGCAAAAAAATGTCAACGAGCAGAATACCCTCAACCGCAAACGCCTGCTCGAAGCCATGGACGCCTCGCTGAAACGCTTTGAACTGGATTACGTTGACCTGGTCTTCTGTCACCGCCCTGACCCTGAAACCCCAATTGAAGAGACCGCTCACGCCATGCACGACATCGTCTCCTCGGGCCGGGCCATCTACTGGGGCGTCTCTGAGTGGAGCGCAGATGAAATCCGCGCCGCCTGGGATGTCTGCGACCGCCACGGCTGGCACAAACCAACCATGGAACAGCCGCAATACAATCTGTTCTGGCGCAAACGGGTTGAAGACGAGTACAAACGCTTGTACGAAGACATCGGCCTGGGCACCACCACCTGGAGCCCGCTGGCCTCGGGCCTGCTGACCGGCAAGTACAACAACGGCATCCCTGAAGGCTCGCGCGGCGCCCTGCCCGGCTACGAATGGCTGAGAGACGCCCTGACCGATGCGCAGCGGCTCGAAAAAGTGCGCCAATTGCAAGCCGTTGCCGATGACCTGGGCTGCACCCTGGCGCAAATGTCAATTGCCTGGTGCGCCAAAAATCCGAACGTCAGCACCGTCATCACCGGGGCCAGCCGGGTGGCGCAAGTTCATGAAAACATGAAAGCCCTCGAGGTATTGCCCAAACTGACCCCCGATGTCATGACCCGCATCGACGAAATCGTAGGCAAAAACGCATAAACCAGTACACCCCACAGGCTTCAACAGGCCTGGCATCAGGGATGCTCTGCAATTTAGGGCATCCCTTTTTTGGCTTTTGTTTATATGCTTTACTAACCCTGTAAAAACCTTGATTTTTTCGCTCTCATGGTAATATTACCGCGCTATTTTTACGGAAGGAAAATTAAGACAATGAACTTTCGCTCGAAAATCCCCAACCATTTCGACTTGCCGCGGCGCATTGGCCGCCTGAGCGAGATGGCCTACAATTTATGGTGGGTCTGGAATCCGGTCGCTCAGCGGATATTCAACCGCATCGACAACGCGCTTTGGGAACGGGTCAATCACAACCCGATTCTCTTCCTGCGCCAAATTGAACGCCCGGTCATGAACGCCGCCGCCCAGGATACCAACTACCTGGAACTCTATGACTGTGTCTTCAAAGACTTTGACGCCTACCTGCAGAAAAAAGAGACCTGGTATGCCACCCAACATGCCAGCAAAAACCAGGGCATTGCCTATTTCTCGATGGAATTTGGCCTGCACGAAACCCTGCCAATTTACTCGGGCGGCCTGGGCGTGCTAGCCGGTGACCACCTGAAAGAAGCCTCAGACCTGGGCCTGCCGCTGGTGGGCGTTGGCCTGCTCTATACCGAAGGCTACTTCTCCCAGCACATCAGCGAAGACGGCTGGCAAGAAGCCATCAACAACCCGCTTGACTTCAACGCCCTGCCAATTCTGCCTGTGCTGGATGAAAACGGCGCCCCCCTGACCTTCAGCGTGGACTTTCCCGACGGGCCTGCCACGGGCCGAATTTGGGAAGTTCGCATCGGTCGGACTCCCCTCTACCTGCTCGACACCAACATCGACTCAAACCCGCCCATGGCGCGCCAGTTGACCACACGTCTGTACTGGTCGGATATCAACCTGCGCATCATGCAAGAAATTCTGCTTGGCATTGGCGGTGTACGCGCCCTGCGCGCCCTGGGCCTCAACCCGGGCGTCTGGCACATGAACGAAGGCCATGCCGCCTTCCTGACGCTCGAACGCGCCCGCGAACACGTCAAGCAAGGGCAAGACTTCCAAACCGCCCTGCAAGAGACCCGCAAAAACAACATTTTCACCACCCACACCCCTGTGCCCGCAGGCAACGACGAATTCCCGCTCTGGCTGGTGGATAAGTACCTGTCGTCCTTCTGGCCCGAGTTGGGTCTTGACCGCGAACAATTCGTTGACTTGGCTCGCAACCATCAAAGCTGGGGCGAAACCTTCAGCGTGGGCGTGCTGGCCCTGCGCCATTCCGAAATGCACAACGCTGTCTCTGAACTGCACGGGCACGTCTCGCGCCGCATGTGGCATCACCTGTGGCCCGAAAAAGCAATTGATGACGTTCCGATTACCCACATCACCAACGGGGTTCACACCGACACCTGGATGGCGCGCCGCATCCGCGTCTTATATGATAAATACTTTGGGCCCGATTGGTACGAAAATCTCGACGACCTCGAAATGTGGGAAAAAATGGATCTCATTCCTCCCCAGGAACTCTGGGCGGTGCGCAACCACTTGAAGCGCAAACTGACCTTCTACATGCAAGAACGCGCCCGCCAGCGCTGGATGAAAGGCGGCTTTCATCCCGTACAGGTGATTGCTGGAGGCGCAATTCTCGATCCCTATGTGCTGACCATCGGCTTTGCCCGCCGGTTCGCCACTTACAAACGCGCCGGGCTGGCTCTCAGCCAGTTTGACCGCCTGCTTTCCATCATCAACCAGCCCAACCGCCCGGTGCAAATTATCTTTGCAGGCAAAGCGCACCCTGCCGACGAACCTGGCAAGGCCCTCATTCAAGAGGTCTATCGCAAGGTCAAAAAAGCCGAAAACGGTGGGCGCATCGTCTTCCTGGAAGATTATGACATGAACCTGGCCCGTTACCTTGTTCAGGGCGTCGATGTGTGGATGAATACCCCGCGCCGGCCCAACGAAGCCAGCGGCACCTCGGGCATGAAGGCAGCCATCAATGGCGGCATCAACTTCTCGGTACTGGATGGCTGGTGGCGTGAAGCCTACAACGGCGATAACGGCTGGGCCATCGGGCCAGACGCCGACCTGGATGAAACTGTTCAGGATGAATCGGACGCCGAAAGCCTGTACACAACCCTGGAAAACGAAGTCATCCCGCTCTACTATGAAGACCGCGACGCCAACGACGTGCCGGTCAAGTGGGTAGAGCGCGCCAAAGAATCGATGCGCACCATCACCCCGCAGTTCGGAACCCGGCGCATGGTTAAGGAATACGCCGAACGGCTGTATATTCCCTGTATGCCAAAAAGCAAAAAGTAAATCAAAATGGGCGCAGGGAATTCCCTGCGCCCAAGTTTTTTTAAGGAGTAAAAATGTTTGAAGTCTTTCTCTACCCTGCCGCCTGGTGGGGTGCAGCCCTGATCTTTGGACTGCGTGTGGTCGATATGAGTCTGGATACCCTGCGCATGTTGTTCGTCGTGCGCGGCAGAAAAGAAATTGCCTGGGTATTGGGCTTTTTTCAATCAGTTGTCTTTGTGATAGCCATTACCTCGGTCTTGAGCAACCTCGATAACCCCCTGAATGTGATTGGCTATGCGGCTGGCTTTGCCACCGGAAACGTCATCGGCATGTGGATTGAGGAACGCCTGGCAATCGGGCACATTCACCTGCGCATCATCAGCCCGCGCCGGGGCGTCTTGCTTTCAGAAGCCCTGCGAGAAGCCGGGTACGGGGTTACAGAAATTCCGGCGCGCGGCAAAGACGGCATGGTCAGCATGCTGAGTGTTTCGGTGCTGCGCAAAGATACAAGCCGGGTAGAGCAAATTGTGCATCAGAAAGACCCCGATGCGTTTATGACTTCAGAAGATGTGCGACCCATGCGGCGCGGATTCTGGCGGGCCTGAACCATGTATCTTTCTGACCTTGAAATCAGCCCCCAGGCCCTGGCCGAAAAATTGAGCGCCAACCAAAAGGACTTCTATCTGCTCGATGTGCGCGAGTTGTGGGAGTTAAACTATGCCAAAATCAGCCATGCGCGCGTTGTGGTACTGCCCATGAGTGAAATTGCGCGTCAACGTGAGCAAGCCTTCCCAGAAGGCTTACGCGACCCGGAATGCGAGATTGTGGTCATGTGTCATCATGGCATCCGCTCGATGCAAGTCACCCAATGGATGCGCGCTCAGGGCTGGAAAAATGTCACCAGCCTGGCAGGCGGCATTGACGCTTATGCGCAAGAGATAGACCCCGGCGTGGGCGCCTACTAGCCGCGTACCCGCCCTGCCTTGCCCGCCCGGCGTAAATCGCGGTAATTCCAGCGTACCTGCCAGACCCGCAAAGCGGCTTCGGCCTGAATGCGCAGTGACATTTTCGATTTCCCCCAGCGGCGGTCGGCAAAATAAATTGGCACCTGGGCAAATTGATACCCCAGGCAATAGGCCATATAAGCCATTTCAACCAGAAAAATATAGCCATTCGAGCGAATACGCTCAAGCGGCATTCCACGCAAGGTATCCGCGCGCCACAAACGATAACCGGTTGTGATATCGCGCAAATCAAAATTCAAAATCGTGCGGGCGTACCAGTTTCCAAAAGCCGAAAGCGACTTGCGCCAAAGCGGCCAGCGCTCATCCACGCTGCCGCCTGGCACATAACGCGACCCCAGAGCCACATCAGCACCAGATTCGAGGGCGGCAGACATTTCAACCAGACGGGCTGGCTCATGCGAAAAATCAGCGTCCATCTGGGCAATCGCCTCAGCGCCTTGCGCCAGGGCCCAGCGAATGCCTTCCAGATAAGCAGTACGCAGGCCCATTTTGCCAGGACGATGCAGAACAGCAATGCGGCCCGGGTGTGCGGCAGCAAGCCGCTCTGCGACCTGCCCGGTACCATCGGGGCTGTTGTCGTCCACAATAAGCAAATTAAGACTGAGCGGAAGTGCAAACAAAGCGGAGACCAGCCCAGGCAGGTTCTCCGCTTCGTTGTAAGTTGGCAAAATAATCGTCGTTTGCAGATGCGTACCTATTTGCTGAGAGCAAGCAAAGCGGCCTTCAAATCTCCAACCGTTTCATAGCGTTTGCCGCTGAGGGATAAGACACCCAGACGAACCGCCAGTCGATTTTTGCGAGACATGACCTGCTCACGGTCCTTAATCGGGTAGAAGTAGTCGAGCGACTGCTCAAGCCTTGTCCGCACGCGCTCTTCCATGCTCGGCAATGACGAACCCGAGAGAATCAGCACAAAGTCGGTCGGAGAGAGATGCCCGAGGAAATCTTCGGGGTTACCGGTGTCGCGCAGGGCATTTTGGAGCATCAGGCTGACGGCGCGCATGACATCATCAGAAGCGACAAAGCCATAATGGTCGCGGAAGACGTTCAGGTTGTCGAGCGACACCACCATCAGGCCATGTTCTCCGGCCAGGCTCTGCGAAAGGCGCTCATCGACCAGTTCGCCCTCCGGAAGGCCCGTCACCGGATTGGTGAGGGTATCTTGCTGGGTGCGGCGCAGGGAATTGCGCACCCGCAGACGCAATTCCTG
>CAZNCT010000060.1:15356-20655 GCA_964571615.1 uncultured Anaerolinea sp.
AAAAGGCTTGGTGATGTAATCATCGGCGCCCAGTTCGAGGCCATGCAATCGGTCTGAACGGTCGCGCTTTTCGGTCAGGAAAATAATCGGGATGGAGTTGGTCTTACGGTCCGAGCGCAAGCGGCGGGCGACTTCGTACCCGTCAATATCTGGCAAACGAATATCGAGGATGATCAAATCAGGCCTGGCGGTCAGAGCAGCGCGGACACCATCTTCTCCCCAGTTGACGGTAAAAACCTCGTAGCCCTGAACGCGAAAGTAGGCGTTGAGCATATCAGCGACGTCAAGGTCATCCTCAACAATCAAGATTTTGGATTTTTCTTCTGCCACGGCGGCCTCACCAGGGTGGTTTTCAAAATCAAAGTGATTTACAGATAAAAATGGCTCATGAAAGGGCCATTTTCATCCTCTGCAATGTCTTGGCGCCGGTTGCTAGGCAATCGGTTCTTTCTGGATGATAAACTCACAAACGTCATCACCCAGAGCAATACAGCGAGACTCGTTGACGCGGAATTCGTTGCCGCCAGAGACCCACTTGAGGCCCTCTTGCAACAAGCCTACTGCGATAAAGCAAACCGGCTTATCAACGCCTGTACGGCCCTGACAGACCGGACACTTGTGAATGGTGTAAACAAACTCATTCTCGCGCTCTTCAACAGTGCTGTGCTGGTCTGAGATTTGGCTGAAGATTTTTGCCATCGCCGGAATACCGATGCGCATTTTGGCTTGTAAAGGCAAAACTTTAAAAGCCAGGTCGCCAGCGCCAGCCAGGGCGCCAAAACTGCGCAGGCCATCGGCAAAGGTTGCGCGGCCAGCGCGCAACGCCAGACCACGACCACCACGAGGACCGTACATTTCCTCCAGCGCAATGTTGATGGAGGAAACATCGGCAAAATCAAATTGTTTTTCAAGGTTATCGGCAGGGTAATTATCAATATACTGATTCAGTCCTGCCAGGTTAAGAATGGCGTTCAGGCCATTCTTACCCATCACTTCTTCAAGGGCCTTGATCATAATCAGGCCGAATTTATTGGGGTAGTACAATCCAGATTTCTGAATCGGGCTCATAGCAGTCTCCGCCTTAGATGAGTTTTTCCAGGTCTTCAGTAGCCCGGCGCATATCGAGGAAAATCAAGCCCAGTCTGGCCTGTTCGCGCGCGAGGGCGGTCAGCACGGCTTCTTCACCGACCGAAACCAGGATGACATAGCCCTTTTCGCCTTTGATATAGACCTGTTCGAGCGAACCGCGCCCCAATTCGGTGGCAATTCTTTCACCCAGCGAAAGCATGGCCGCCGACATGGCTGAGACGCGGTCTTCTTCTACACCTTGGGGGAGGGCCGAGGCAATAATCAAACCATCTACGCTGACAATCGCCGACGCTTCGATGTCGGGGGAAGACGCCTGCAATTGTCGCAGCCGATCCACCATTTGTTGAGTACGTGACTTGGACAAGACAACCCTCCTGACAAGAAGATTTCAATGTTTGCTGCGCATCCAGCCAGCACAGATTTCTCGATACGCGTTACTTTAGCACAGTGAGTATAGCGTGTCAAGTTGCAACGACTTTTTAATTATAGCATGATACTTACAAAGAGTTTACATTTTCGCATACCTAAAACAAGCCGCTAAGAGCAAAAAAATGGCAAAAATCTGGCATGAAAGCGCCTTGTGCTATACTTCTGGACAAGGTTTACGAACATTTTTCGCCCAGGAGCCAGCCCGTGCCCGCATTTGAACATACTTACCTGCAAACCAGCCCCGGTATCAGGCTGCATGTTGTTCTGGTTGGCCCCCCCGAGGGAACCCCGGTAGTGTTACTGCACGGTTTTCCTGAATTCTGGTACGGTTGGCGGCGTCAGGCCCTGGCCCTGGCCGCCAAAGGGTATCGGGTCATCCTCCCAGACCAGCGCGGATATAACCTTTCGAGTGCGCCACGAGAGGTGGCGGCCTACGGGCTGGAATCGCTAGCCGGGGATGTCACTGCCCTGCTCGACCAATTGGGGATTGAGAAAACGCTGCTGGCCGGGCATGATTGGGGCGCAGCAGTCGCATGGGCCGTGGGTATCTTGCATCCCGAGCGGGTTGAGAGACTGGCGATCTTAAATGTGCCACACCCGGCGGTGATGATGAAATTTATCGGGAAAAGCCCCAAACAAATGCTGAAATCCTGGTATATCGGCTTTTTCCAAATACCAGGTTTGGCCGATTGGCTGATGAGCCGCAACAATTTTGCAGGGGCAATTGCGATGCTGAAAGCCAGCGGCAAGGCAAACACCTTTCGTCCGGAAGACCTGCAAGAGTACCGCCAGGCCTATGCCAACTCGGGCGGGCTGACAGGAATGATTAACTGGTATCGGGCATTAATGCGCTTTCGCCCGGCTATGCCGCGCGATGTACGCCTGAATATGCCTGTCTTGATTTTGTGGGGGAAAAACGATGTGGCGCTGAGTTACGAAATGGCTCAGGAAAGCCTGCGGTACTGCACAAACGGCAAACTGGTGACTTTTGAGAATGCCACCCATTGGGTACAGCATGACGAGGCCGAAGCCGTCAGTCAGTCGCTCCTGGACTTCTTTCGCAGCCCTGGCGGCTAATCGGCATAGCGAAGAAAGCCCAGGGCCTTTAGTCTGGCCCAAAATGATTCAACCAGCAAGCCGACCCGCCAGAAAGCAATGGCGGCCATGCCGTGCGCAAAAACGGCAAACAGCGGCGGGGTTTCGCCGGTGTAATACGTCCAGCATTCGCGGGTAGTACCCCATCGTTCGAGAAAATATCCGAGCGCCGAGCCAGCCAGGAAAACCAGCAAGGTGGTACGCTGACTGGGCGGCGTGAGCAAGAAAACAGCCGAAATGAGCAAGGCCGCCCAGGTGTAGGATTTGTCAAAAGTCGGGGCCACGAAAACCAGCATCAGCGCGTAAAAACCGGCCAGAACAGGCCAGTACAAAGCCCGGAAGAAGGAATCGCTCCATTTGGCGGTTGCCCAGGCCAGGGTGCGTGTGATACGGTCAATGCTCAGGCTGGCAATCGGCCAGGCGGGGATAATCCACAAAGGCGGGCGTTCGGCAGTGTAGTAAGTCCACAATTCGGTTTGGGTGCCCCAGCTTTCAATCACCAGCCCACCGCCCAGGCCAACCAGGATAATCAGACCATCGACCCGCAGGTCGGCGCGGGCCATGATGGTGATGGACATGAAGGCAAAAATAGCAAGCAAAAGCCAGTCCACATAGAAATACCAGGGGTAGCGGCCATCGAAATAGCCAAAGTATTCTTCAACCAGCGGCCACCAGATGTAAACAATCAAAAAGCAGGTCAGCAAAAAGCCGCTCAGCAGGGTGGCGCTGTGACGGTTGAAGCCAAGCAGGTTGCTCAGTCGTTTGAACATGACGGCCTCGCGGGTTGAGAGATGTTGAAATCATACCACGGGAGGGCTTTTTGTGGCTTGCCGGGCGGTTTTGTGCTACACTCGGGCCCATGTCTAATTTTCCCACAACACATAAAGTTTTGATTCTTTCCAGGTTTGCAGACCAATATCGGCGTCTGCTTGAAGAAGCGCATTTGCCCGGCCTGGAAATTGTCTCTGAGGAGCAAGACTGGGCAGAATGTGCGATTGTCTTTGGTGAACCGGGGCTGATTCGCCCGGCGCTGGGGAAACTGCCCGGCCTGCGCTGGGTGCAGTCCACCTTTGCGGGGGTCGATGCGTTGCTTGACCCGGCCCTGCGGCGCGACTATACCCTGACAAATATGCGCGGCGTTTTTGGCGGTTTGATGGCGGAGTTTGTGCTGGCCTATCTTTTGCTGCACGAGCGCAAAATTTTACAGCGCCTGGAAGCCCAAAAACAGGAACGTTGGGACGATACCCTAACAGGCACGCTGCGCGGCAAGACGATCGGCCTGCTGGGGGTGGGGTCTATTGGCGCGGAGGTGGCCCGCGCGGCCCGCTTTTTTGGCATGAGCGTGCGCGGATATACCCGCGAGAGCGAAGGCTGTGAGCATGTCGAGCGCTATTTTCATGGTACTGACCTGCTTGCTTTTGCCAATGGGCTTGATTATCTGGTCAATATCTTACCGGGTACCAGTGCCACGCGTGGGATTGTGAATGCGGCGCTCCTGGCCCAATTGCCCGCGCATGCCTTGTTTATCAACGTGGGGCGCGGCAGCGCAGTGGAACAGACGGCCTTGATAGAGGCCCTTGAGCAAGGTCGCCTGGCAGGCGCAGTGCTGGATGTGTTTGAGCAAGAACCACTGCCAGCCGGGCATCCTTTCTGGAAGGCGCCCAACCTGCTGGTGACCAGTCATACATCGGCGCCGAGTTTTCCGGTAGAGATTAGCAAGGTTTTTGCTGAAAATTATCGCCGCTATGTTGCGGGCGAGCCGCTGTTTTACCAGGTCAGTTTTGAGCGCGGCTATTAGTCTGGCGCGGGCCTCCTTGACGTAAGATACGCTTAGGATACAATTAACTCACCGGGGCGATGGCGGAATCGGCAGACGCAGCGGACTTAAAATCCGCCGGTAGAGATACCGTGAGGGTTCGACCCCCTCTCGCCCCACTGCTTTATGTCATTGCGAGAAAATTTGGGTTTACCGCCCGGGGGCATCAGAGCCGCCACCTGGGCCAAAAACGCCACACTCGCAATGACATCTTCATCCATAGGTGATGCATGTACTTCGACCGTTCACTGCTCGAAGAGTTGGAAGACAAGTCGCTGGCCCCGTACGGAACCCGCAGCCGCGATACCCGAGGACGGGCCTACCTGGATAGCGAACCGGAGTTTCGGACCTCCTTCCAGCGCGACCGCGATCGTATCCTGCACACGACCGCCTTCCGGCGCCTCGAGTATAAGACGCAGGTCTTCATCAACTACGAGGGTGATTACTTTCGCACCCGCCTGACCCATACTCTCGAAGTTGCCCAAATTGGGCGCACCCTGGCCCGGGCGCTGGGAGCCAATGAAGACCTGGTAGAAGCCATTTGCCTGGCGCACGACCTCGGGCATTCGCCTTTCGGCCATTCGGGCGAGATTGCGCTCAACCGCCTGATGAAAGATTTCGGTGGTTTCGACCACAACAAACAATCCTTCAGGATTGTGACCGAACTTGAACAACGCTATCCTGAGTTTCCTGGCCTGAACCTGACCTGGGAAGTGCGCGAGGGAATTGTCAAACACGAGTCGGAGTATGACATTGCCGATGCGCGCGATTTCAACCCCGACCTGCGCGGCAATCTTGAAACTCAAATTGCCAACGTGGCCGATGAACTGGCCTACACCACCCACGACCTGGACGACGGTCTGCGCTCCG
>CAZNCT010000061.1:0-4377 GCA_964571615.1 uncultured Anaerolinea sp.
GGGCCGCCGCCTGGATTAAGCAGTTGGCCGCCGAAGGCATCACCGCCGGGTTCCCCGACGGCACCTTCCGCCCGAATGACGCGGTGACCCGCGCCCAGATGGCCGTCTTCCTGGTCAAGACCTTCGACCTGCCCTAAATAGCAGCGCCTTGTAACAAAACAAAAAGGAGCCGGGGTAACCCTCGGCTCCTTTTTCTATCTGTCAAAAAGGCTCGGGACTATTCGCCAATCGTGTGCAGCAGGGCCATGTTCGGGTTGCGCAAAGCGCCTACCGGGAACCCGCAAATGATGACCACCTGGTCGCCCGGGCGGAAGTTGTTCGACTCGAGCAAGGCATCGTCCACGCGCTCAATCATGGCGCGCAAAGTCTCGACAAATTCGAGCATACGCGGCGAGATGCCCCAGAAGAAAGACATCTGGCGGTAGGTATTTTCGTCAGACGTGAAGGCAATCACCGGCACCTGGGCGCGGACTTTGGACATCAGCCAGGCAGTACTGCCGTGCATGGTGAAGACCGCAATGCCGGCCACATCGCGGTCGCGGGCAATCGCGTAAGCGGCGCGGGCCATTGCGGCGGCATCGGTCTCACCCAGGCCATCTTCCTCGCGCTTGTGATGCTGACCCCAATCGCGGAAGTGGCTTTCGGCCTCGCGGGCAATTCGATCCATCATCGCCACCGCTTCAACCGGGTACTTGCCCGCCGCCGTCTCGCCAGAGAGCATAATCGCGTCGGTGCCATCGAAAATGGCATTGGCGACATCAGAAGCCTCGGCGCGGGTCGGAAGCGGATTGACAATCATCGATTCGAGCATTTGGGTGGCCGTAATCACCAGTTTGGCCTTGGCATTGGCGGCGGTAATGATGCGCTTTTGCATAATCGGCACGCGCTCGGGCGGCATTTCAACGCCCAGGTCGCCGCGTGCCACCATGACACCATCGACAGCATCCAGGATGTTGTCGAGGTCATCGAGCGCTTCGGGGCGCTCGAGTTTGGCAATCACCAGCGGACGGGGCTGATTGGGCGGCAGGAGCCGCTTAATCGCATGGCGGACGTGGATGACATCCTGCACCGAGCGCACAAAAGAAATCGCAACCGCATCCACCCCCTGCTGAAGGCCAAAAGCCAGGTCGGCTTCGTCTTTTTCGGTAAAGCCAGGAATGCGCAGGCGCACACCCGGCAGGTTGACGCCCTTGTTCGAGGTCAGCGTCCCGCCGACCACCACCCGAGCCAGGATGATTCGGCCCTTGACCGAAACCACTACCAGCACCAGACGGCCATCATCGAGCAAGAGCCGGTCGCCAGCGTGGACTGATTCGAACAGTTCGGGGAAGGAAACGGGAATTTTCTGCTCTTCGCCATCGGGGGCCGGGTCATCCTGACAATAGACCTTCACCAGTTCGTCAAAGGACAATTGCATCGGCTGGGGCAAAACGCCTACGCGCAATTTGGGGCCCTGCAAATCAAGCAGAATGCCAATCGAGATGCCCATTGCACCCGCCACTTTGCGAATGTTGGCAATTCGGCGGGCATGGTCTTCGTGGGTGCCGTGAGAGAAGTTCAGGCGGGCAACATTCATGCCAGCCTTGAAGAGTTTTTCCAGTGTGGCCTCGTCCTGGCTGGCAGGGCCGATGGTGGCTACGATTTTCGCGCGTCGTTCCATAGTTCATCATCCTTACATAAAATATCGGGGCACAGAATTAAGACTGCGCCCCGATTTTAACCGCTTTTGGGGGTTCTTACAGGTAATTCATCTCTTTGGCTTTGCGGGTCAATTCCTCGCGGAACTGCGGGTGGGCGATGTTAATCAGCGCCTGCGCCCGCTGTCGGATGGTCTTGCCATACAAGGCGGCCACGCCATACTCCGTCACCACATAGCGCACATGGTTGCGGGTCGTGACCACCCCCGCGCCCGGCTTCAGGAACGGCACAATTTTGCTGATGCTCGAGCCATCGCGCAGCACCGCCATGCTGGGCAGGGCAATAATGGGTACGCCGCCTTTCGAGCGCGAAGCGCCATAGACGAAGTCCAACTGTCCGCCAACGCCCGAGTACAGTTTATGTCCGATGCTATCGGCGCAGACCTGACCGGTCAGGTCAATCTCGATGGCAGAGTTAATGGCAACCATGCGGTCGTTTTGGGCAATCACAAAGGGGTCGTTGATGTACTCGGTGCGGTGCAGTTCAATCAGGGGATTATCGTCCACCCAATCGTACAGGCGGCGGGTGCCGATGATAAACCCGGCCACAATTTTGCCGTTGTGCAGGGTCTTGCGGGCATTGGTCAGAACACCCGCTTCTACCAGGTCAATCACGCCATCAGAGAACAATTCGGTATGAATGCCCAGGTCTTTCTTGTGGTAGAGATACTTCAAGACCGCATCGGGAATGGCGCCAATGCCCATTTGCATGGTCGCGCCATCCGGGATCAACTCGGCAATATGGCCCGCAATTTGCTCCACCACTTCTTTATCGCCCTCATCACCCATTGCGAGTTCATAAATGGGGTAGTTTACCGGAACAATGTAATTCAGGCGGCTGACATGGATGAAGGCATCGCCCAGGGTGCGCGGCATCTGCTCATTGACTTCGGCAATGATGATTTTGGCCGATTCTGCCGGGGTTTTGGTCAGGCCGACCTCAACGCCCAAAGAGCAAAAGCCGTGTTCATCGGGCGGGGAAACATGCACCAGGGCGACATCGAGCGGCAAGATGTTATTTTTGAACAGCAGGGTAAACTCCGAAAGCAAGACCGGGGTAAAGTCGGCCCGGCCTTCCTGCACCGCCTTGCGGACGTTGTGCCCAATAAACAGGGTATTGACGCGCAAATGGCCTTCCAACTCGGGGCTAACATAGTCTGCCGCGCCAATGGTCAGGGCATGGCAAATTTCAACGTTATAGAGTTCGGGGGCGCGCTTGACAAGCGCATCGAGCAAGAACTTGGGGATGGAAACATTCCCGGTCAGGAAGACCCGGTCGCCCGATTTGATACATTTAACCGCTTCTTCGGCGGTGCAAACCCTGGACTGATAAATGCTTTGCCAAGACATGGCTATTCTCCCTCTCCAAGTTCGGGCGCAACCCAGCGCTGCAAGTGCCGAATCTGGCCCTTGAACGTATTGACGCCCATCTCGAGAGCCGGGTCGCGGGCAATCGCTTCTTCAACGCCCAACTCGGCCACTTTCATGACATACGGCATGGCCGCATTGACAAAAGCGTGCGTGGAGGTACGCGCAACCACCGCCGGGACGTTTGGCACACAGTAGTGAATGATGCCCTCTTCCACATAGGAGGGGTAATCGTGCGTGGTCGGTCGGGAGGTCTCAAAACAGCCGCCCTGGTCAATGCTCATATCAATCAGCAGAGAGCGCGGCTTCATGGTTTTGAGCATTTCGCGGGTAATCACAATTGGGGCGCGTTCGCCAGGGACGTGCACCACGCCCAGGACGACATCGGCATAGTTGCAGGCCCGCTCAATATTGCGGCGGGTGGCAATCATGGTCACAATCTGCGGGTAGCGGTCGTGAATGCGCTGAAGGGCTTCTAGGGTTTTATCCAGCACGGTGACATGCGCGCCCAGGCCCAGGAAGGCAATGGCCGCATTGGTGCCAGCCGCGCCCGCGCCAATGATGACCACTTCGGCAGGCGGCACACCCGCCACGCCGCCCAGCAAAATGCCCTTGCCGCCGCGATTGTTTTGCAAAAAGCGGGCCGCAATCTGGGGGGCCATGCGTCCGCCAATCTGGCTGAGCGAGTGCAAGACCGGCAGTGAGCCATCGGCCAGTTGAATCTGCTCGTACGCGATGGCGGTGATTTTCTTCTCGACCATGCCTTCCACCCGTCCCTGGCGGGCAGAAGCCAGGTGCAGGAATCCCATCAGGGTGGCTTCGGGGTTGAGCCACTCGATTTCCTCCTGCACGGGGCGGGTCACTTTGAGCAGCAGGTCGGCGCGTCCATAGACCTCGTGGCCCGAGTAAACCAGGTTGGCCCCGGCGCGTTCATATTCCTGGTCGCTAAAGCCTGCCCCTAGACCGGCCTCGTGCTCCACATAGACCGTATGACCTTGCTGGACAAGAATTTCCACGCCCGCCGGTGAAACGCCAACACGGTATTCAAAGGGGCGGCGCTCTTTTGGAATTCCGATGTTCATAGAGCCTCCATAAGCAAAAATGAATAAGAAACCCTAAAGGCTGTTTGGGCCTTTAGGGTTTGTGATGAGTTAGTTCATCTGTAAAACTTCACTGATTTTGGGCAAAGCCCAGTCAATGGTTTCTTTGTCAATCACCAGCGGCGGCGCAAAGCGGATGACATGGTCGTGCGTCTCTTTGGCCAGGATGCCGCGCGCCTTGAGGGCTTCGCAGAAACGGCGCGCCCCACCCG
>CAZNCT010000061.1:4435-17113 GCA_964571615.1 uncultured Anaerolinea sp.
AAGCGCTCGATGAAATAAGTTCCCAATTCGTCGGCGCGCTGGTCAAGCTTTTCATCGCGCAAGACGCCAATGGCCGCCCGGCCAATGGCCGCCGCCAGCGGGTTGCCGCCAAAGGTGGAACCATGCTCACCCGGCTTGAACAGGCCCAGAATTTCCTTATCGGCCAGCACGGCAGAAATCGGGTAGAAACCGCCCGAAAGCGCCTTGCCGATGATGACGATATCCGGGCGGACGCCTTCCTCGTGCTGGTAGGCGAACTTGCGCCCGGTGCGGCACAGACCGGTTTGAATTTCATCGGCAATCAGCAAGACATTGTGCTTTTTGCAGATTTCGGCGACCTTTTTGAGATAGCCCGCAGGCGGAATGACCACCCCGGCCTCGCCCTGAATCGGCTCAATCGAAATGGCGGCGGTGTTGGGGGTGATGGCTTTCTCAAAGGCTTCAGCGTCACCATACGGGACGGTTACAAAGCCAGGAGTGAAGGGGCCAAAGTCTTCTTTGTAAAGCGGTTCGGTTGAGAATGAGATGATGGTGGTGGTGCGCCCGTGGAAGTTGCCCTCAACGGTGATGATTTCGGCCTGATGGCGCGGCACGCCCTTAACCCGGTAGGCCCATTTGCGGGCCAGTTTGATGGCCGTCTCAACCGCTTCGGCGCCCGAGTTCATCGGCAGGGACATTTCGTAGCCGCTGAACTCAGAGAGTTCTTTGTAAAAGAGCGGCAGCTGGTCGTTGCGGAAAGCGCGCGAGGTCAGGGTCACTTTTTTGGCCTGCGAGAGCATCGCATCGAGAATGCGCGGGTGAACGTGGCCCTGGTTGACCGCCGAATAAGCAGACAGGCAATCGAGGTACTTGTTGCCTTCGACATCATGCACCCAGACGCCTTCGGCGCGTTCAATGACCACATCGAGCGGATGGTAGTTGTGGGCGCCGTACTGCTCTTCGATTTCGATAAATTGTTTGGTATTCATGGATTTGCCTTTTCTTGTATGGTGAGGGTGTTGCCCCGAGCGCCACGCAGTCGAGAGGCAGGAAGATGGAAGAAAGACCTGACAGGCTTCTTGCTAACAACCCATCAGGTCTCTAAAAACACTAGGCGACTTCAAGCAAACGGGCCAGAATGGCCTTTTGGGCATGCAAGCGGTTATGCGCCTGCGGGAAGATGGCCGAGTGCGGGCCATCGGCGACCTCGTCGGTCAGTTCGTGGTTGCGGTGGGCCGGAAGGCAGTGCATCACAATCACATCCTTATCGGCTTCGCTGACCAGTTTGGCGTTCACCTGATAGGGCGGGAAGACGGCTTCGCGCTTGGCGGCTTCTTCTTCCTGGCCCATGCTGGTCCAGGTATCGGTGTAAATAACCTGGGCGCCCTTGACGGCTTCGTGCGGGTCGCGCAGCAGGTTGATTTTTGCGCCGCTGGCGGCGGCCAGGCGCTGCCCGGTCTCAATGGCAACGGCAGGCATATCGTAGCCTTCGGGGTTGGCAATCGTAAAGTTGCCGCCCAGCATGACCACTATGTGCATCAACGAGACGGCCACATTGTTGCCATCACCCACATAAGCCACGTTGAGGCCTTTCATCGCGCCGAATTTCTCGATAATTGTCTGGGCGTCAGCCATCGCCTGGCAGGGATGGCTGAAATCGCTCAGGCCGTTGATGACCGGCACCGAAGACCATTTGGCCAGCTCGACCACATGGGCATGGTCAAACACCCGGGCCATCATGACCTGCACATAGCCCGACATAACGCGGGCCACATCGGCAATCGATTCGCGTTTGCCCAGGCCAATTTCATTGGGCGAAAGGTAGAGCGCGTCGCCGCCCATGTGGCGCATGGCCATATCAAAAGAAACGCGGGTACGCAGGCTGGGCTTCTGGAAAATCATGCCCAGCACCTTGCCCTTGAAGAGCGGCGGATTGCCCTGGGCGAAGTATTCCTTCTTCAAACGCATCGCCAGGTCTAAAATGTCTTGGATTTCTGCCGGGGAGTAATCGGCAACGTCGAGGAAGTGTTTCATGCTTTCAGTCTCCTTTGTGGAAAATGGAAGTGTTCGCCCCGAGCGCCGCGCAGTCGAGAGGCTGTTCAATTGGAAAGCGCCAGGCAACAAAAAAGCCCGACACGCTTGAATTTTATCACAGCGCCTTCGGGCGGTCATGTTGCCTGTGTCATGTTTTCAATTGACGTTTGTACCGATTCAGGCGGCCCGAAATTTCTTCCAGTAGCGCTGCAAGCCGTCGGCGCTCATGCCGAGCGGATTGGCCAGCAGGTAGGCCTGGCGCACGTCTTCGGGCAGGCCAATGGCGCGGCCCTGTTCTTCCATCCAATCGACAAAGGCCTGGCGCAGGGTTTCGATGGGCGGGTCGGTGGGCATCACCTGGCTTAACCAGGCATCGACATCGTCGAGGATGCGGTGAATGGCCGCAAAATGCCAGTCGGGGTCGTCGAAAATGCCAAAGTGGGTCGGGATGACGCGGCGAAGGCCGAGGGCCTGGAGTTTGCGAATCGAAGCGTGCCACTTTTCAAGGTGCAGTTCGGGCGGCACAAAGGGCAGGCGCAGGTAAGGGTAGGCAGAAATCCGAATGCCGCCGACATCGCCCGTGAAGCAGACATCCTGCAAAACATAACAGAGGTGATGCTCGGCATGGCCGGGGGTATCGAGGGCGGTCACTTGCAAGCCGCCGCCCAGGGCCACTTCGTTGCCATCTTGCAAGATGGTCAGTTTTTCGGGCGCAACGGGCAAGAAGTCGCCCCACAGGGTTTGCATTTTGTCGCCATAAATGCGGGTGGCCGAGGCAATCAGTTTTTCGGGGTTGAGCAGGTGCGGCGCGCCGTTGGGGTGAACGTGGATTTGGGCCCCCAGCGTAGAGAGATACCCGGCGGCCCCGGCATGGTCGAGGTGGATGTGGGTCAGGAAAACATGGGTAACATCGCCCAGGCGGTAGCCATGCCCCGCCAGGGCTTTTTCGAGGGCCGGGAGCGTGGAACCAGGGCCAGATTCCACCAGCGCCAGCCCGTGAGCATGCGGAATGGCATAGACGGCAATCGCATCGGGCTGGCCCTGAAAGTGCAGGTCGAGCGGCAGGATGTTAATAGAAGACATGGTTGCTCCTGAACTCAGGCAGTAAACGCGCCACCCGGCACGGGGAGAGCCAGCAAAATTTCTTGCACGACCTTTGCGGCGGTTACTTCGCGCAGGCGGGCGGCGGGGTTGACCAGGACACGATGCGACAGGATAGACACCGCCAGGGCTTTGACGTCGTCGGGCAGGACGTAATCGCGCCCCAAGAGACCTGCGCGGGCCTGAGCGGCGCGAAACAGCCAAAGCGAGCCGCGCGGACTGGCGCCGAGGTACAGGTCGGGGTGCTGGCGGGTGCGCCCAACCAGGTCGGTGATGTAGCGTTTGACCGGCGGAGAGACGAAAATGGCACGCACGGCCTCGGCGGCCTGCAGGACCTCTTCCGCGCTCAAGACCGGGGAGAGCGTTTCGATGGGGTGGCGGATTTGCTGGTCTTCGAGGATGCGAATCTCTTCGGCCTGGGAGGGGTATCCGAGTTGCACGCGCAGCAGGAAGCGGTCGAGTTGGGCCTCGGGCAGTGGGAAGGTGCCTTCGTACTCTATCGGGTTCTGGGTTGCCAGGACAATGAAAGGCCGGGGCAGGGGATGGGTCAGGCCGTCCACCGTCACCTGGCGCTCTTCCATCGCTTCGAGCAGGGCGGCCTGGGTTTTGGGTGTGGCGCGGTTAATTTCATCGGCCAGCACAACCTGCCCGAAGAGCGGGCCGGGGCGAAACTCAAATGCGCGGGTTTGCTGATTAAAAATAGAAGTGCCGGTCACATCCGAGGGCAGCATATCGGGCGTGAATTGCAGGCGGCTGAAGGTACAGCCAAGCGATTTTGCCAGGGCGCGCGCCAGCATGGTTTTGCCAACTCCGGGCACATCTTCAATCAGGATGTGCCCCTGGCAGAGCAATCCGACGGCAACCAGTTCGAGGGCCTCGCGCTTGCCGATGATGACGGTCTCGAGGTTTGCAAACAATTTTTCGCCAAAGGCTTTCAAGTCGGGCATGGGGTTATCCTTGGGGGTGGGCGGCTGACTTCGATTGTATGGCATTTTGGCCGGAATATCAATCCAAAGGAGATGGTATAATCGGCCCCACGCCCCAGTAGCTCAATGGACAGAGCGCCTGACTTCGGATCAGTAGGTTGTGGGTTCGAATCCTGCCTGGGGCGCTGATTTACCCCTAAATACGGGAAATTTTCAAGAAAAACCCCCATATACGGGGGTTTTTCTTATCCGTTGCCACATGAAGTGGTTAAAACAGTGCAATTTCAGTGCAATTGGTTTTAAATGCCGATGCAATTCTCCATGTTTAATTCGCCAAAATTTGGGCTGAATTTGACCTACTGATTTCTTCGTGTGGCCTACTGATTTCTCCATGCGACCTGCTGATTTCTTCAAAATCTCCAGGAACTTGAGTTTCGTTCGAGCCAGGTCTTTTACGTACACGGATTGCGCAGATTACGCGGAATTTCACGGATTTTTCTAAAAAAAATCGCGCCAATCTGTCTTCAGATTTTGGTTTTTGAACGTGACCTGCTTCAGAAAATATACCCAAACAAAATGAGCGCCTGGCAATGGCGCGATGATTTTCCCGAAGAGCCTGGTAGCGACAAGTCCAGGCTTGCATCCAGAGTACAATCCAGAAAAGCGGGGATTACTCAGGTTCAGACCCGGTTCGGAATAATCAAACAAGCGTGCAAAGCCCCAAAATTTAGCCCGGCGTTGTCGTGCTATTCGCCTTCCGAAAACCCGGCAGGCGGAATGCCGAGCGCCTGAATCAGCCGCGCCCAGTAATTCACCTGCGCGGCTGTCGATGCCAGGATAACCATCTCGCGTTCGTTGAAGTGTCGTTTAAGTTGCTCGATAAAATCGGGCTGAAATTTGAGCGGCGTCTGCGAAACCAACCGGGCGTACTGGATGGCCAGACGTTCACGTTCTGAAAAACTATCCACATCTTCGAGGGCAAATTGTCCGCGCAGGGCCGCCACTTCACGGGCATCAATGCCCAGGGAAGCGTGCTCGTGCGAATTCATGTCAATGCAAAACGGGCAGGCGGTCGCAAACGAGGCCGCCATGCGGACCAGTTTGAGCAGCCGCTGGCTGATGTTGCCATCCTGGTGGGCTACCAGGGCTTCCATGACGCCCGAACCGATGGCCGCCTTCGGGTACCAGGCCAGGATGCGCGCAGGCAGCATACGTTTGCCGGTCGTTTTTTCCGCAAACCAGATTCCGAGCCGCAAAATCAGCGGAATGTTTGGGGGTGGGTTGATAAATGTGTCCAAAGAAACTCTCCTTCAGCAATCAACGCAGCATCTGCCAAAAGCAAACCCGGCGGGTGCTGCGTGTTGGCTACTTCTCCACTTCCGCCTTGGGCCTTGAACCAATCTCCACCCGATGCCCCTGGTGGGAACGCTTCTCGCCAGAAGTTCATTGGCCGTCTTGCTTGAATTCTCCGGCCACTATCGCTCTTCGGTTTGATTGTACACGAACTACTGAAGCGGCACATAACTGCCAGAACCTGCGCTTTTTCAGGCACGGGCTTCCCGAAGGTGCTATACTTTTCTTGTGAAGGTATGCGCAATCTTTCCGCATACCGGGGAGGCGGCATGAAAAAGATAGCCCTTTTTGTTCTGGGTTTGTGTTTTCTCGCCTTATCCGCGCTGACAAGCGCCCGGGCACAGGGCGGGCCGGTTTGCAGATGGCAACTGACCGGGGAGCGGGAGGCGCTGGCGGGGGCCAACCGCGAGGGCGTATCCGTCTCAAGGCAGGGAAACAGCCTGCAGACCTCTTACCGGCACGGCGGAAATATGGGCTGCAACGACCCGACCTTTTCCACCACCCACACCTGGAGCCAGCCCCCAAACATTCTCACCCCCGGCGAGAGCCTCTCTTTTGATGTCACCGCAGCCTGGAGCCTGGATGGCAGCCCGGGCTGTAGTTCTTTAACCGCCGGGGTGAATACGGCCATCATGGCGGGGACAACCCGCATTTTGGCCGAGCAGAAAAAAATCATCGTCTCGAAAGAGCCAGAAGGGTCGGTATCTAACGCCGGGGTTTGGGTTGTTCCTGCGGGGCGAAACGCCGGGGAGACTCTCACGCTCACAGCGCACGCCGACGGCGGCGGGGTGGGCGGGAGTGTTTTCTACGAATACCGCTGGGTCTGCGCCACCCCCGAGCCTTCCGAAACGCCCGCCAGCCGAGCGGAATCCACTCTTGCCCCCAGCCCAACAGCCTGCCCGCCGCTGGATGCAAAGGCGAAGTTGCGGCTGGTGCTTGAGCGCTATTACGCCCAAATTCCCAGCGGGCTGACCAACTCGGGCAACAAAAACAACATCCTTTCGCTATTTGATGACGCTTATGATGAGTATGTTTGCGGAAGTTACCAGGCCAAAGTGCTGCAACTGCTCGGCGAAATCAAGTTTGACCCCGACCCGTGCGTCCGCGCCTGGCTGGACGATTGGGACTACGGCCCGATTGAGGCCCTCTGGGGCGGGCATCAGGCGGTGGTGATTTACCCGGTAGGCACAACCTGGACAGAAACCGGCCTGGTGCTTGACCCCTGGATTAGCCAATCCCCCAAAACCTACAGCATTCAGGCCTGGGCGCTGAACTTTAGCGCCGGTTCCGAGCTAGGCCTGCGCGGCAGCCGCGATTACGAGAAGCAGGCCCAATACCCCACCGTCGGCGGGGCCTACGCGCCACCCGGGGAACTGAAACTGAGCGGGCCGGAGAATGAATTTATCCGCAGCCTGCCGCAAGAGAAGCAGGACTGGCTCAAAAAAATGTCGCCGGTCACGCGCAAAGCCTGGGTGACCCAAGCCCTGCGCAAGGCCCGCCAAAATGTGACCGTCAGCGTCAACAGCCCGCTCGATGCCTACCTGACTGATGACGCCGGACATTATTCCGGGGTCAGGGAGGGCGTTTTGGTGAACGACCTGCCCGAGGTTACCTTTCGGCGCTTTTTGCGAACCGATGGCGAGTACTGGACGGAGATGGAATACCCCTCCGATCAACCCTACCGGCTGGTGCTGTACGGCACCGCAGATGGCATGGCACGCCTTTTTAGCGCCATCGATGAGACAGTCTATCAGTATGATTTTTTCGTCAGAAAGGGGCGGTTTCACGATGCCCAGGGCACACAGGTTGGGGTGGTCATTTTTGGAGCGCACCTCAGAATAGAACCCAAGCAGGTTACGACGGTAGAGACAGACTGGTTCGAATCACAGCCAACCCTGGCCGAACCCAAAGAAGCAAACTGGGACGCCACGCCTGTCGATATTCCACCCTGGCTGCTGCTTGCACTTGCGACAGGGGGCCTTTGTTGCCTGGGCGGGCTGGGGGCGGGCAGCCTGGGGCTGGTCTTCTTCCTGCGCGGGCGCAAACCCCAGCGCACAGCCCAGCGACGATAACCCAATAAGGCCAACCAAAAAGGGCTGTCCATTGCTGGACAGCCCCTTGACTTACACACCGGGAGGTAGAAATTTACTGACCGAGCGCAGCAAAAGCAGCATCGAGCAGCGCATTGACGTAGTTCGGGTTGTGCGCACCGCGGCTGGCGTCTTCAGCGATGGTTTCGTAGTTCCACAGAGCGGTGGCCTGGGCTTCGGTCCAGGTGCCGGGGATGACTTCACCAGCGTCATCGAGCAAACCAGCGGCCTGCAAAAGGCCCTTCAGTTCGGCCATGCGCTCATCCACTTTGGTCATCGCGCCGTTGACATCCAGGCTCTTGGCATCGGTGTGGCAGCCCACGCAGGAGGACAACTGAGGCGCAAAAGTATGCACCTGGTTTTCACCCATGTGGCAGGCAACGCAGGTGTTCTCAACCATGCTGTAGTGCGCGCCGGGCTTGCCTTCCACGCCAAAACCACCCACGCCCATCAGGATGTCGCCCTGAACGCTCAGGTGCGGGTTGAAGCGCGGCGAAGTGGAAGTGTATTTGGTGGCGTCAGCCTTGTCCACAAAGCTGGGCATATCGCGGCGGGCCTGGTGGCAGTTGGCGCACAGGTTGCCCGCGCCGCCATCAAAGGTCTGGCCGCTGACCACAAAGGCCACCGGGGCGTTGGTTTCCAGCGCCCAGTCCTCACCCGTGTAGGTGACGTGAATCTGGTGGCAGGTGCGGCAATCCTGGTGGGTCGGCGAGGCATTGCCCGATTCCACCTGGGAGAAATTCTTGCCTTCGGCAATCATCTGGCTGAAGGTGGCGCCATCATGGCAGCCGGCGCAGTCTTTGCGCTCACCGGCATAAGCCAGGGCTTCGCCAGATCCATGCACCGAGGTTTCCCACTTGGCCTTGTGACGGGTAATCAGGGCCGTGTCGTTATGGCATTCGGTGCAGGTCAGGCTGGAAATATCCAGCGATTTGCCGTCCGCGCCGGCGGGGCCGGCAGGGCCTTGCGGGCCAGCAGGGCCTTGCGGGCCAGCGGGGCCCGGCGGGCCAGCAGGACCAGCGCAAGCCGTAATCAGGACGGCGGCAACAACTAACGTGCCAAGCAATACAAGTAATTTTTTCGTAGACATTTTTGCATTCTCCTTATGCTGTTGGGGTCATGAGAGCGTGATGAATTTGCATCTACTGCGATAGGCACCTCCTCAACTATAAATTTTCCTGAACCAAGAATGCTTTCATCATAACCTTAAATTCAGATTAAGTATCCTATCAATCTACATAAAGACGGGGTGATAAATGTAATACGATATATCAAATCCAAATTACGGCATTCAGAGCCGCTCAGATGGTATATGATTAAGACATCAACGCGGTTCAGGAGCAAAAGCATGTTACGCAAAACTGTTGCAGGTCTTTTCCTTTTGCTGGCCCTGTTGCTCGTGTGGGCAACCCCAGCGCGGGCCGATGTCGCCCCGCCCGAATCGGCGCCCGGCTCAAACCTGGTACCGGGCAGCCAAACCCAGGTGTGCATGATGGCCGAAACCGTCACGCTCGAAATTGCCCCCCACCCCGCCGACGCAAAATCGGCAATCGCCAAAACCACCGCCATTTTCACCATGCGCAACCTGGGCGCAAGCGAGGAAACAATGCAGGCCCGCTTCCCGCTCTCGTTTTTTGATGGCAACTCCGATGGGTTTGGCAACTTCCCTGAAATCGGGGCGATAACCGTCAAGATTGACGGGCGTACCGTTGCCACCCGGCGCGAAATTCAGCCCTTCCTGGCAACCGAAGCCTCCTACCGCGAGCGCGAGCAAGTTCCCTGGGAAGTCTTTGATGTCACCTTTCCGCCAGGGCGGGATGTCGTCATCGAGGTGATATACACCGTTAACGGGTTCGGATACTATCCCTACCAGGTCTTCCGTTATGTTTTGCAAACCGGCGCGGGCTGGAACGGGACAATTGGCTCCGCCGACATCATCGTGCGCCTGCCCTATGCCGCCAACGAGCAAAACGTCTGGCTAAAAGACGTAGATGGCTACGGCGAACCAACCCAGGGCGGGGTGATTAGCGGCAACGAGGTGCGCTGGCGCTTCGAGGATTTCGAGCCAGGCTGGGGAGACGATTTCATGGTTGTGCTGGTCACGCCCTCGCTCTGGCAAACTGTCCTGCGTGAGCAAGCCAATGTGACCAGAAATCCCAACGATGGCGAGGCCTGGGGGCGGCTGGGCAAGGCCTATAAAGAAACCATCCTGCAAAACAAAGGCTACCTGCGCGGCGATGCGGGCGGCAGGCAAACCCTGCGCCTGGCCCGCGAGGCTTATGAACGATGCCTGTCTTTGCTGCCCAAAGATTCGCTCTGGCACTATGGCTACGCCGAACTGCTCTGGGCGCACTACTATTTCGATATTTATTTCGGCAGCAAGCCCGATGCGGAGGGAATCCTGCCGCTAACGCTTTCGCACCTGCAAACCGCCCTGAGCCTGGACCCCAACAACCAGCGCGCGCGGGAACTGCTGGAGGACATCAGTTACTCCGTGCCCGCAGCGGTTCAGCGCGACGGAGCCGGGTTCATCTACCTGGGGCTGACGGCTACGCCGGTTCCGAACACACCCTATGCCGGGCTGCCGACCGAGACGCCGCAATCCCAACCGACAGCGCCGCCCGCGCCCAGCGCAACCAGCCAGCCCGAAGCCACCCGCCCGGCCCCAACAAACACCCCCAGGCCCGAAAATGAAACGCCCCGCAACCCGGAGACGGTTTGCGGGGCGGCTGGGCTGGTATTGCCGGCTCTGGCGGCGGCCCTGTGGCGCAGACGAGTTATCAACCGAAGTGCATCTTCCACCAGGTGACAATCATGCCGACAACGGTCAGGACTGCCGAGGCCAGGGCCGATTCTCCAACCGGAAACTCAAGCCAGATTCCCATAAAAAACAGAAAGAGGAAGAGAACGACGGCGACGACAAGATAAACTTTCATGTGAGCGGCTCCCTGAAGTCGTAGATTCCATCTCGAAACGCCCATTTGCGTCCGCAGTTGGGGCAGTCGAGATGGTCGGTTTGGGCGATGAGCGGGTGCGCGGCGCACTCGGGGCATTGGAAGCAGTCGAGGATGTTTTGGTGGCTCACCAATGGCGTCGGGATAGCCTCCCGACCCACGGTTGCTTTGACAAACACGCTGGGGGTCAGTTGCCAGAGCGCGCCAGTCGGTTGGACGATGCCATCCATAGCGGCGAGCAGGCTGGCGGGTAGGGCGCGCTTGAGTATCCCCAGGCGGAAGTGCGAAACGGTCAGCGTCTTCTCAATCCGAAAGCCGAGTTCCGTCAACCATTCGCGGATGGCTTTGGGGTGAAAATCAAAATTCAGGGCGACGAATTCGACCGGTTCGAGCGTAAAGGGATTCCAGTCTTGCCTGCCGAGCCAGTAGCGCAGGATGGCTTTCAGGTTGCGTTTGTTGGCAAACTCAAGGATGAAGGTTGCGCCAGGGATGAGCACGCGCCGCACCTGCCCGAGGGCTTTGGGGGCGTCGGCCATGTGATGCAGGGTGCGAATCATGGTCGCGCCATCGAAGAGGCCGTCCACAAAGGGCATTTTGTAGATGTCGGCGGCGACGTAGGTGTAGCGCGGCGAATCGCCCAGGCGGGCGCGGGCTTGGGCCAGTTGGGTGCGCGAGTAGTCGAGCAGGACAATCCGCTCGTAGCCGGTGTAGCGCGGCGTGTTGCGCCCGGCCCCGGCGCCGAGTTCGAGCAGGAAAGCCCCCTGGGCGGGCAACATGCGCTTGAGGGCAATTTCCTCGGCTTTATCTTCATAGGCGCGGCCACCTTGCTCCCAAAAGGAGGTCTGGTAGTCGGAGCCTTCGTAATCGCAAACGGGAGGGGAGTCGGTCATCGGTATTCAGTGGTCAGTGGTCAGTATTCAGTCGTCAGTGGTCAGTATTCAGTCGTCAGTGGTCAGTATTCAGTCGTCAGTGGTCAGTATTCAGACTTTACATCAGTTACTGATTACTGATTACTGATTACTGATTACTGATTACTGGCTGCGGGTCAAATAAGAGGCTTGTTCTTCATGAACGGAAATCGCATCGGAATTACAGAATGAGTCGGCTTTGTTGATCATGCCGCCCAGCATTCGGCCAATCTCTTCGCATTTCTCAACCAGGTCTTTGGTTTGTTCAAGCGAGATATAGCCACAGTCCAGCGCAATGCCTATCCAGTGTTGGGTTTCTTGTTGTTCTCCGTCAGCATCGGTCAATTTGCTGATGAAATGTTTTTCGTAACGGCGTTTTGCCCAGGCTTCGGCAATTTGGGCACCCACAGAACGAGAGGAACGGCGCATCTGGTCAATCAGGGAATAGGCTTCTTCTTTTGGGAATTTTTTGGTCAGCCCAAAAATCTCCCTTGAGAGCATTCACGATTTTTTGTATACCTGCAAATCGCGAAAACTGCTTACATACTCCAGCTCGCCCATAGTACCTCGGTGTTCAGTGTTCAGTGTTCAGTGTTCGGTATTCAGTGTTCAGTGTTCAGTATTCAGTGTTCGGTATTCAGTGTTCGGTATTCAGTGTTCAATGTTGAGACGTTACATCAGTTACTGACAACTGATTACTGATTACTGATTACTGATTACTGGCCTCTTGCGCGTCCTATCGCCCGATACTTAAAGCCCATCTCGCGCATGCGCGCGGGGTCGTAGATGTTGCGGCCATCCATGATGATGGGGGTTTTGAGCAGGCTTTTGATTTTTTCGAGGTCGAGCTGCTTGAACTCGTTCCACTCGGTGACGACGATGAGCGCGTCGCAGTCTTTTGCCATCTCATAGGGGTTTTTGAACATCTGCACGGCGGGCAGCATCGGAGCCGCAACTTCCATCGCAACCGGGTCATAGGCGCGCACGGTTGCGCCGGAGGCAGTCAGGGACTGGGCGATGTCTACCGAGGGCGCGTCGCGCATGTCATCGGTATTGGGCTTGAAAGCCAGGCCAAGCAGGCCGATGGTTTTGCCTTTAAGAGAACCATCGAGCAGTTCTTCGGTCCAGCGCACCACGGCTTTGCGGCGGTCGTAGTTCACATCCATGACGGTGTTGAGAATGCGCGGTTCGAGACCTTTTTCCTCGGCCATGTAAGCCAGGGCCAGCACATCTTTGGGGAAGCACGATCCGCCCCAGCCAAGGCCGGCATCCAGGAAGTGACGTCCGATGCGGGCGTCGTAGCCCATGCCGGCGGCAACTTCTTTCACATCCG
>CAZNCT010000061.1:17131-20654 GCA_964571615.1 uncultured Anaerolinea sp.
AGGCTTCGCAAATTTCAGCAATTTCGTTGATGAACGAAATTTTAGTCGCCAGAAAGGCATTCGAGGCGTACTTAATCATTTCAGCGGTGCGCAGGTCGGTGATGACGATGGGCGCACGCAGGGGCAGGTGCAGTTGAGCAACCTTGTTGGCGGCTTCCAGGTCAAACGAACCAATCACATTGCGGTGCGGCTGCATAAAATCGCTGATTGCTGAACCTTCGCGCAAAAATTCAGGGCAAGAGACCACCGAAAAATCAATTGGCTCGGGTTGTTCGCGCCGCACAATATCGGCCACCCAATCACCGGTGCCAATCGGCACGGTGGATTTGTTAATGATAATCAGCGGCGATTTCATGTTTTTGGCAATCGAGGTCGCGGCGGCGGCCACATACTGCAAATCGGCCTCGCCATTGACGCCCGAGGGCGTGCCAACGGCAATAAAGACAAATTCGCTCCCGTCAAGCGCTTCAGCGTAGTCGGTGGTAAACGACAACCGCCCGGCATTGACATTGCGGCGCACCAGTTCTTCCAGCCCGGGTTCGTAAATCGGCATAATGCCGCGCTTCAGGTTGGCAATCCGTTGTTCATTCACGTCCAGCGCAATCACCCGATTGCCCAGGTCTGAAAAACAGGCACCCGTCACCAGACCGACATAACCAACACCAATCACACAAATTTGTTTCATAAAATGATCCTCGCTCTTAAGATGCGGGTGAATGCTCACCCAGAAATTTTATTTTGTGAATTTTATCACAAGTTATCCACCCACCCCCAGCAGGCGCAATACCACCAGGGAGCCAAACACAAACACAATCATCGCCAGGCCGGTCAGGGTCTGAACAGTTCCATGCTCATCTTCCAGGTGAAAAAAGGGGTATAGCCCGTGCAGGTTAAATTTCGGGCCGCCAAACCAGGTGAAAATCAGACCGCCCAGCAAGCCGCCCAGGTGCCCCCAGTTATCAATCCCCGGCTGTAAACCAATTAAGAAATTCAGACCAGCAATAAAAAGAATGTTCTGCAAAGCAGAGCGGGCCTGGTCGCCAAATATCTCACGATGCCGAAACAAGAAAACCGCCTGCGCGCCCAACAGCCCAAAAACAGCCGTCGAAGCGCCCAGCGATGGGTTCGGTGAGAGCAAAAACGAAAAGACATTCCCGGCAAAAGCCCCGGCCAGGTAAAGCAACAGGTAGCGGCTATGCCCAAAAAGACGCTCCAGGCCGCTGCCAATCACTACCAGGGCATACATATTGAACCCAATGTGCAAAACCGAACCATGCAAAAGCGCCGGGGTAAACAGCCGCCAGAACTGACCGGCCATAATCATTTCGTTGATTTTCATTCCATAATAGGCGGGCAAGTCGCCGCCCAACAAGACATCGCTCAACATCTGCGCCAGGTAAACCACAACGGTCAGCGCCAGAATAGCATAAGTGACAAACGGCGTCCCTTGCGGCAGTGAAACCCGGGCGGGCGGGGGCGGCGGAGCATATTCAGATGGCGGATATTGCTGATACATACTACAGGCTCACTTTGCGCTGTTTGACGCGGTGATGTTCGGCAGAAATAATCGCCCGAATTGTATCAACGGTCTCGTCAAGGAAAAACTCACGGTTAATGACCACATAATCGAACTCGTCCACCCGTTTCAGTTCCTGGCGCGCGGTGGCAATTCGCAGGCTCAAACTCTCGGCGGTTTCGCTCTTGCGGGTTTCGAGGCGGTGCACCAGTTCATCGGCATTTTCAGTGCTCAAGAAAATCAAAATCGCATCGGGCGCCAACTTGCGAATGGTCGCCGCGCCCTGCACGTCAATACGCATAATGACATCTTTGCCGCTGGCCAGGGCTTCGCGCACCTGCTGCTTGGGAATGCCCTTGTAATCGTTATAGACGATGGCATATTCGAGCAATTCGTCTTCATCAATCATGCGGGCAAATTCTTCTTTTGAAAGGAAGAAATAATCCTGCCCATGCACTTCATTGGCGCGGCGCGGGCGTGTTGTTGCCGTAACCACAAAATGGAACGGCAACTCACGCTCCTTCATACGCTGCAAGACAGTATCCTTGCCAACGCCTGAAGGGCCAGAGACAACAATCAACAACGGTTGGGGATGGAGGACATCAAATTCGTCAGTCATTCTGCTATTTTACCGCCAAACTGGCCTTCCTTTGCGGGCAGATGGAACGTTCCACCCGCAGCCTGGCCGCCAATTCGACAGGCACTTGGCCCCCCGGCAGATACACTTCAGGCCGCGCAGCCTTGCTCAGGCTTTGCGGCCCTCGGCTTCGAACCCAGGAATTTTCACCCGCGCTTCGGCCCACTTCAAAAAGGCATCGAGCAGGTAAACGATGACCAGGTAAATGATGGCCACCGTCATGTAAGCCCCAATTGGGTTATAGGTGCGTGAGGCGATTGTCTTGCCCATCGCCATCAGTTCGGGAACCGCAATCAAAAAAACGACTGCGGTAGATTTGAGCAGTGAAACCGGCTCATTGGCCCAGGCAGGGATAGCCAACCGCAAAGCCTGCGGCAGGATAATCTCCCAAATGGTCTGCCATTTCGACATCCCAATAGCGCGCCCGGCCATCATCTGTCCACTGCCAATCGCCAGAATTGAGCCGCGCAGATATTCGGCCTGGTAAGCGCCAGAGTTCAGCCCAAGCGCCAGAAAAGCCGACCACTCTCTTGAGAGTGTAATGCCCAGGCCAGGTAAGCCATAGTAGATGAGGAACAACTGCACCAGCAAAGGCGTGCCGCGAAAGAGTTCCACATAGCCAACCGCCAGGCCGCGCCAAAACCGCCCGCCATAAACGCGCCCCAGGGCAGTCAACAAGCCCAGCACCAACCCGGCGGCCAGGCCTTCAATCGTCAACAGCAGGGTCATCCCAGCCCCCTGCAACAACCCCGGCCAAAAACGGATGAAAAACTCCAGCACATCGCCCATTATTTTTGTTCCTTTTTGCCATACAGTTCGGTAATTTTCCACAAAAACTCGCGGGTGCGCTCGTGTTTGGGGCGGTAGAACAGGTCATCGGGGTTGCCTTGCTCAACAATGCTGCCCTTCTCCATAAAGACAATCCGATTCGCCACTTCGCGGGCAAAGCCCATCTCGTGTGTCACAACCAGCATGGTCATGTGCTCACGCGAGAGGGTTTCCATCACCCCCAAGACCTCGCCAATCAACTCAGGGTCCAGAGCCGAGGTCGGCTCGTCAAAGAGCATTACGCTGGGATCCATTGCCAGGGCGCGGGCAATCCCAACCCGCTGTTGTTGACCGCCCGATAACTGGCCCGGGTAGTGGTCTGCGCGGTCACTCAGCCCCACACGGTTCAGCTCATAGAGGGCTTTTTCACGCGCCTGGGCTTTGGGCATCTTTTTGACCCGGGTTAACCCAACCATGACATTATCGAGCGCCGTCAGGTGATTAAACAAGAGAAAATTCTGAAACACCATGCCAATCTGCTGGCGCACCTGGTCTTCATTGACGTTTGGGGCGGTAATTTCCTGGCCGTTAAGAAAAATCTG
>CAZNCT010000062.1:0-620 GCA_964571615.1 uncultured Anaerolinea sp.
TCATCCACAAGGTCGGGCTGGAAATCGGCGGCAAAGTCATTCAGATGCGCAAATACGGCCACTCGACGGTGGAAATCATCGGCGGGCGCAAAGTCCACCCGGCTACCAGCATCCCCGGTGGAATTACCAAGATTCTGAGCGAAGAAGAACGCAAAACCATCGAAGACATGGGCCGCTGGGCGATTGATTTTGCCCTGTTCAGCCTTCAGGCCTTCAAAGACATTGTGCTGGCCAACAAAACCTACCTTGACCTGATTGTCGGCGATGTCTATACCCACAAAACCTACTACATGGGCCTGGTGGACGCCAACAACAAGGTCAATTTCTACGATGGCAAGGTGCGCGTGGTTGACCCGGATGGCAAAGAATTCTGCAAGTATGCCCCGCATGAGTACCTCGACCACATCGCCGAACGCGTCGAACCGTGGACGTATCTCAAATTCCCGTATCTCAAGAACGTCGGTTGGAAAGGCTTTGTAGACGGCAAAGATTCGGGCGTTTACATGGCGACCCCGCTCTCGCGCCTGAATGCTTCCGATGGCATGGCCACCCCGCGCGCGCAGGAAGCCTACGAGGAAATGTACGCCACCCTGGGCGGCAAACCCGTCCACCAGCGGTTG
>CAZNCT010000062.1:630-11753 GCA_964571615.1 uncultured Anaerolinea sp.
AGAACTGCTCTACGCCGCCGAGCATTGGGTCGAACTGGCAACTGACCCCGAAATCACCTCGCCGCACGTCCATAACGTGCCAACCGAAAAACCGACCGAGGGCGTGGGCATTGTTGAGGCCCCGCGCGGCACGCTGACTCATCATTACGTCACCGATGAGCGCGGCATCCTGACCAGGGTCAACCTGATTGTCGGCACAACCAACAACTACGCGCCCATCCAGATGTCCACCAACAAAGCCGCCCGCAACCTGATTAAGGGCGGCAAGGTCAACGAGGGCCTGCTCAACATGGTCGAGATGGCCTTCCGGGCCTATGACCCCTGCTTCGGCTGCGCGACCCACTCACTGCCCGGACAAATGCCGCTGGAAGTAAAAATCCACGACAAGGACGGGCAGGTGGTGGATGTGATTAAGCAGTTTGTATGAACAAAACCCTCATCATTGGCCTCGGTAATCCCATTCTGGGCGACGATGGCGTCGGCTGGGTGGTGGCGCAGGAAGTGGAGAAAAAACTGACTGCGTTGCCCCCTCGCGTGGAATGCCTGGCCCTGGCTGGTATTGCGCTGATGGAGCAGATGGTCGGCTATGAGCGCGTCATCCTGGTCGATTCGCTGAATACCGGCCAGCACCGCCAGGGCGAGGTGGTCACTTTCAGCCTGGATTCGCTCGAGGACCTGCGGCACGGCCACAGCGCCTCGGCCCATGACCTTTCGCTGAAAGCGGCCCTTCAACTGGGCCGCAGCATGGGGGCCGACCTGCCCCGTGACGAGGACATCCAGATTGTGGCCATTGAGGCTGCGCACGTGTACGATTTCACCGAAGAATTGACCCCCGAAATTGCCGCCGCCGTGCCGGTGGCTGTGGAACAAGTCTTAGACCTGCTTAAAGCGCAGGAAGGAGCCAGTCAATGATTTCTCCCGAAGTGTTACGCCGCTATCCGTTTTTTGGGTTTCTCGACGAAAACGGCCTGAAAGCCGTTGCCATGATTGCCGATGAAGTCAGTTTTAAAGACGGAGAAGAAATTCTGACGGTGCGGCAAAAAGCTGAGTTTCTGTATTTTATGGTCTCGGGCAACGGTTCAAATTATTTCATTGTTGATGAACGCGAAGGTTACAAAAAGTTATATGCCGGTGAAATCAACCCCGGTGAAATCTTTGGCGTTTCGGCGCTGATTAAGCCTTACATTTACACCACCAGCATTTTTGCAAACGGCGAAGTTAAGGCGCTCAAAATTAACGCCAAAGCCCTGCGCACTGCCTTTGAGATGGATGCCAAAATGGGGTTCGAGTTTATGACCGCAGTAGCCCAGGCTCTGATGACCCGTCTGAACGATGCGCGGGCCCAAATTGCCAGCCCAGACTAACAAACGTTCATCAGGCTTAGCACTGCCCTTCAGGGCCGCCCCCAAAAAAGCGGGCGGCCCTTTTCACATTCCACTTTCGGGCTGTTTTTGGCTATAATCACGCCAGGAGAGAGCGATGACCGTTAACAATGTCACCCGTTACCTGGATGCTCATAAAATTACTTATACTGCTTTTGAAACACCCGCCGAAAAATTGGGCGCCGAAGGCACTGCCGCCTTTTTGAATGTGCCGCTGGATGTTATTTTCAAAACCATTGTAGTCAAGCGTGAGCGCGGCAAGCCCATTTTGGCGGTCATCTCTGGGGCCGACGAAGTGGATTTGAAGCAACTGGCCACTGCCCTGGGGGAGAAAAAAGTGCACCTGCCAACCGAACGAGAAGCCGAAGCGCTAACCGGCCTGCAAGCCGGGGGCATTTCGCCGCTGGCGCTCATCAACAAAGGCTTTCAGGTCGTGATTGACTCCTCGGCCCAGCGTCATGCCGCTATTCACATTTCGGGCGGACAGCGCGGCCTGAACATTCGCCTTAACCCTGCCGACCTGGCCCGCCTGACCGGCGCGCGGTTCGCGCCGATTGGCCGCAACAGCAGCCCGCGGGCTTAAGGTACAATCCTACATCTTTGTTCCAGGAGAACTTCATGAAACGCATTCTTGCCCTTTTCGTGGCAATTGTTCTATTGGGTCTTGGCCTGGGAGCCATCCTGCGGCCTGAAAATTATCTACTGCGCGGCAAACTGTCCGTTCTACAAAGCGGCGCGCCCGACGGCATTTCACAGGTGGGTGAATACCAGGTGGAATGGAGCAACGAAAACGGCGGCAAACTGACCATCAGCAACCCGGCCCGCAAAGTGCTCTGGGAAACAGTCGCCGGACAGCCCTTTGTGGGCGCAGCCCGGGGCGGCGAACAGGTAGAAGAGCATCGCGGCATGTTCTTCTTTACCGAAAACCTGCAAGTGGCCTGCCCAAACCAGCGGGTCGAACTAATTCTCGATAACCCCGAAGAACAGTCTGTCACCCTGAGCGGGTATCTCGATTGCAACAACGGCGAATCGGTCATTTATCACCTGTATATTGCACCCAACGAACAACCCGGCAGCCTGGCCCTGCGCCTGTGGCTGCAAGACCCGCAAACCCGCCAGCCCTCGGCCAAATTTAACCGCATTTACCTGACGTATGCCAGCAACGCCGGAGAACACTTCTTCGGCTTTGGCGAGCAATTCACCTACTTTGATATGAAGGGCAAAAAAGTGCCCATCTGGGTTAGCGAACAAGGCGTTGGGCGCGGCGAAGAACCTATCACCACCGGCGCCAACCTGACGAACGGCGGCGCGGGCGGCGATGCCTTCACCACTTACCTGCCCATCCCGTTCTACATGATCAATCAAATGAACTCGCTGCTGCTTATGAATGAAGGCTACAGCCAGTTTGACTTGCGCCAGGACGACCGCGCCCAAATTATGGCCTATGGCGCCACCCTGCTGGCAGTTGTTTTTGACGGCAACAGCCCGGCAGAAATTATCAGCCAGTACACCGCCATCAGCGGGCGGATGCCGCCCCTGCCCGATTGGGCGCATCGCGGGGCCATCGTCGGGATGCAGGGCGGCACCGAAAAAGTGCGCCAGGTATGGGCCGAACTGCAAAAGCGCGGCGCGCCAATTGGCGCGTTTT
Organism: uncultured Anaerolinea sp.; assembly: GCA_964571615.1. Classification (GTDB taxonomy): domain Bacteria; phylum Chloroflexota; class Anaerolineae; order Anaerolineales; family Villigracilaceae; genus UBA8950. The sequence continues at coordinate 3,661 of CAZNCT010000062.1, forward strand.
GGCTGCAAGACTGGGTTGGTCAGCGCACCACCTCGTTTGGCAAGCAATTGTGGTGGAACTGGGAAGTGGATTACGACCGCTACCCCGGCTGGGACGAAATGGTGGCCGACCTGCGCGCCGAGGACATTCGCGTGATGGTCTATGTCAACCCGTATGTGGTCGATGTGTCCGACAAGCCGAATGCGCGCCGCAACCTGTTCAAAGAAGCGCTCGAGAACGGATACCTGGTCAAAAATGCCGATGGCGAACCCTACCTGGTGCTCAACACCAGTTTCAAATATGGCATGGTAGACCTGACCAACCAGGACGCCGTCTTCTGGCTGCTGGGCGTGATGGAAGAAAACGTGCTCGGTTCGGGCGCCTCGGGCTGGATGGCCGATTTTGGCGAATCACTGCCGTATGACGCAGTCGTCTCTGGAACCGATGTGCCCGCGCCGCGCCTGCACAACCGCTGGCCGGTCGGCTGGGCGGCAGTTAACCGCGCCCTGGTGGAAAAATACAAAGAAGATGAACTGGTCTTCTTTAGCCGGGCCGGGTACACCAACTCGGCCCGCCTGGCAACCCTGTTCTGGGCCGGAGACCAGATGGTCTCATGGAGCGCCGAAGACGGCATCAAGAGCGCTGTCACCGGGCTGAACAGCGGCGGGCTTTCGGGCCTGGCCTTGAACCACAGCGATATTGGCGGCTATACCACCATCACCAACCCGCTCAAGAATTACCATCGCTCAAAAGAACTGCTCCTGCGCTGGATGGAACTGAATGCCTTTACCAGCGTCTTCCGCACTCACGAGGGCAACCAGCCCGAAAACAACGTCCAGTTCTATTCTGATGATGAGACGCTGGAGGCCTTTGCGCGCTGGTCAAAAGTTTTTGCGGCCCTGTTTGAGTACCGCAAAACCCTGATGAACGAAGCCGCCCAAACCGGCCTGCCAGTGGTGCGCCATCCCTTCATTCACTACCCCCAGGACCCGCAGACCTGGAAAATCACCTACCAGCAATTTATGCTTGGCCCCGATTTCATGATTGCCCCCGTCACCGACCCCGGCGCCGATAGCGTCAGCGTGTACCTGCCCGCTGGGGAGTGGGTGCACGTCTGGAGCGGCCAAACCTATGCGGGCGGGCAAACCGTCCGCGTGCCTGCGCCGCTCGGCCAGCCGGGTGTCTTTTACATCAAAGGCTCGGCCTGGGGTGAACAATTTGTGCGCGACCTGAAATCTGCCGGGTTGATGCCGTAGTTCTCAAGGAGTAAGCCATGCGGCTGATTGAAATCCTGTTGCCCATCTTCCTGGCAATCTATTTCTTCTGGCCACTGCTGGGGGGCAGGCGCATTCCGGCGGTCAATATTCTGCCGACCTTTGGCATCGTCTTGCTGATTAACCATTTCAGCATCGAGGGCTGGCGCTGGCAGATGATTCCGCTGTATATCATCAGCATTTACACCTTTCTGGTAACGCTGCCGGGCTTTCTGCGGCACAAAGGCGAAGAGCAGACGGACGCGCCGCGCCCGGGCTGGCTCAAAATGACCGGGATTGCTTTCTTGCTGGTGATTGCCACTGCCCTGCCGGCCTTACTGCCGGTTCCGGCCATTCCGAGGCCAACTGGCCCATTCAGCGTCGGGACGGCCACCTACGAACTGATTGACCCCTCACGGCCCGAACTGTATTCGGGGCGCGAGGAGCCGCGCCGCTTCATGATGCAGGTCTGGTACCCGGCCAACCCGCCCGCCGACCAGAAACCGGCGCTGTGGATGGATTCGATTGCCATTTTTGCCCCGGCCCTGGCAGATTTTATCAACATGCCGCCCTGGTTTCTGGACCACCTGGCCTACGCGCGCACCAACTCGTACCAGAATGCCACTCCAGACAGCTCGGCAGGGCCTTACCCGCTCTTGTTGTTCTCACATGGCTGGCGCGGATTCAAGGAGCAAAACACCTTTCAGATGCAGGAACTGGCCTCGCGCGGGTATGTGGTGGTTGCACTCCAGCACACCTACGGCGCCATCCTGACCGTCTTCCCGGATGGTTCGGTAGCGCCCAACAACCCATCCGCCCTGCCCAGCGGCGTTTCAGACGAGGAATATGATGCCGCGGCCCGCAAACTGGCCGACCAGTGGGCTGGCGACCTGGCTTTTGCGCTCGACACCCTCAGCCAGTGGAACCAGGATGACCCGCTGGGGCGCTTTAGCGGCCTGCTCGACCTGGAGCGGGTCGGCGCACTCGGACACTCCACCGGCGGCGGGGCGGTCATTCAGTTCTGCTTTAGCGACCCGCGCTGTAAAGCCGGGCTGGCCATGGACGCCTTCATGACCCCGGTCTCGGTCGCGGCGCTGGATGGCGGCGTGCAGCAACCTTTCCTGTTCCTGTTCAGCCAGGCCTGGGCCGACCAGAGCGAGAGCAAAAACAACCGGTTGTTCAACCGCTTCTACGCCAACCTGCCCGCGCGTGCACCGGTCATCACCATTCTCGGCACCAGCCATTACGATTTCAGCGACCTGCCCGCGCTCTCGCCGCTGGCCCCGCAATTGGGGCTGAAAGGCCCGCTCAATGGTGCTCGCGTGCAGGAAATCATCAACACCTACACGCTAGCTTTTTTTGACCAGCAATTTAAGGATATTCCCAGCGCCTTGTTCGATGGCCCTGCCAGCGACTACCCCGAAATGCGCTACGAACAAAGATGAGAACCGGCTGGCAACTCCCTCTTTACCTGCTGCTTAACGGGCTGGCGCTGATTCTCACCGGCCTGGCGCTGGTGGCCGCAAACGCCGAATTTCAGTCTGCGGCCCGAGACGCGCTGACAGGCGTGGTCTTTGGGCTGGCAGCGGCCTGCCTGGCGGCGGCTTTCTGGCTGGCCCGCCAGAGACGCGATGGGAAAGGAAGGGTGGAGCAACTCTGGAGCCGGGTGGCGCCTGCCCTGAGCCTGGTTTTCGCACTGGCCTGGGGCCTGGCCTGGCTCCCGGCCAGCAAAAGCGGGGCCTACTACTACTATTTCATCGGGTTACAGCCTTTGTTTGGCTGGCTGGCATTTGCCAGTGGCCTGGGCGCGCTCTTTGGCCTGTCACTGCGGCCCGAGTTTTCCATCCAAAACGGTCTGGCCTACTGGCGCAATCGGCCTGTCACCCTGCGGGTAGGCGCGGCAGCCCTGGCTTTTTTTGCGCTAACCGCCGGGCTGATTGCCAGCCTGAGAATTTGGGAAAACCGTGAGCCGTACTGGTACGGGGCGGGTGTTCCGCTGTTGGGCTGGCAGGCCGGGCTGGTTTTGCTGGCGGCGCTTTGGGTCAGCCGCCTGCCCTGGGCGCGCTGGAGGCAGGCAAAGCACATAGACGTTGTGGCGTTTTTGGTCATTTGGGGGCTTTCGGCCATTTTTTGGGTCAGCCAACCGCTGCAAAGCAGTTTTTTCTTTACCCCGCCGCTTTTCCCAAACCATGAGTTTTATCCCTTTGCCGACCTGGAGACCTTTGACCGCGCCAGCCAGTATGCCCTGATTGGCCAGGGCATCAACAACGGCCAGTTTTTCGACCGCACCCTGTATATCGCCTTTTTGGTTTATCTGCATACTTTTTTCGGACAGAACTACGAAACCCTGATGAATGTTCAGGCCGGACTGTTTGCAATTTTTCCGGCCCTGGTGTACCTGCTTGGCAAAAAACTGCACAGCCGGGGCGCAGGCCTGATTGCGGCAGTCCTGGCCGCCTGGCGCGGGGTAAATGCCCTGGCAGGCATGGCGCTGCTCGATACGTCCACAGCCAAACACCTGCTGACCGACTTCCCAACCGCGCTGGGGCTGGCCGTTTTCGGCCTCTTCCTGCTCGATTGGCTCGAAAACCCGCGCCAGGCCTGGCACAAAGCCGCCCTGGCCGCTGGCACGCTGGGATTGACCTCGCTGCTGCGTCCGCATGTGTTGCTTCTGCTGGTGGTTTTTCTGCCGCTGGTGGCGCTGGCCGCCAAACCCGATTGGCGCCGGGGCCTGGCAACCGCTGGGCTGGCCTTGCTGGCCTTTCTGGCGGGGGTTGTGCCGTGGGCTTTTTTTAGCGGCAGTGAGACCACTTTGCTAGACCTGTACGCCACCCGCATCAGAAATGTGATTGAGAACCGCTATGTGCCTCCGCAGCCCGAGCCGATGCCCGCTCAGCCTGCCAAACCGGCGCTCCTGGTCGTCGGCCGCCAGCCTTTACAGGAGAGCATTCGGCTGCCTTTCCCGATCAGTCATTTTTTGAACAACCTGCAAACCGCGGCCCTGAGCCTGCCAATTGCGCCCCAAATGCTCAGTTTGCGGGAAACCCTTAAGGGGGGTGAAGGCATCTGGCAGATTCTTTGGACGGGAGAACTCTCAACACAAGGGGCGCTGATGCTCTCGCTCGGCCTGGCGATTACCGCCCTGGGATTGGGAGCAGCGGCCCAAAAATCGGCGCGGATGGGCGCGGCCCTGCCGGTTGTTTTTTTCTTATATGCAGCCGCCAATAGCCTGGCGCGCACTTCGGGCGGGCGCTACATTGTGCCAATGGACTGGATGGTTATCCTGTTCTTCAGCCTGGGGCTGGCGGCGTTGCTCGAGGCCGGGCAAGCCTTTCTGAAACAGCCCACAGGCGCGGGGGAGTCTGTTCCGCCCGCCGCCCCACCAACGGCGAAAACCGGTTGGGGGGTCAAAGCCCTGGGCGTGGTGGCCTGCTTCGGTTTGCTGGGCGGGTTGATTCCCTTTTCACAAACTATTCATCCCCCGCGCTACGCGGCGCTGACCACCAACGAGTTGGTTGAGCGGCTGATGCCCGCTCTGGCTGAAACACAGGTAGAACGCCCGGAGGTCGAACGGTTTTTCAGGTATCCTTCGAGTGTCATTTTACAGGGCCGGGCCTTGTACCCGCGTTTCTTTGGGCAAGGGCAAGGCTTTCAGAGTTGGGAGCCTTATAACCCGGTGGAATATCCACGCATGGTGCTGGTCTTGATTGGCCCCGAACCGCTGCATGCCGATGTAGTGCTGGCAGGGCCTTCGCAGGACATTCGTCATGGTTCCGATGTGCTTGTGCTGGGCTGCCGCGAAGAGAGCAGGCCGAACATCATCCGGGCTTTGCTGGTGGCGCTGCCCGAGGAAGGGATTACATATTTTACTGAGCCGGGCAGGCCGCTGGAGTGTCCTTTTCCGCCGCCGTCATGCGACAATAATAAATATTGCCGCTAAAGGCAGTAAAATGGAAACATGAAATTCCTGCTGCTGGCCAACACCGATTGGTTTTTATATAATTTTCGGCTCGATTCGGCCCGTAGATTGGCTGCGCTGGGGCATCAGGTTGTTCTGGCTTCTCCGGCGGGTAAATATGCCGCCCGGTTGGAGCAAGAAGGGTTCACCTGGCGCGAGGTTGCGCTTGAGCGGCGCGGCATGAACCCCTTGCGCGAGGCGGCTTCAATTTGGGGCTTGCTGCAACTCTATCGCCGCGAAAAGCCCGACCTGGTGCATCATTTCACCATCAAGTGCGTGCTGTACGGCACGCTGGCCGGACGCCTGGCCGGGGTTCCAGCGATTGTCAATTCGCTCACCGGGCTGGGATATGTTTTCACAGGCCAAAACAGCCTCAGGCGCACTCTGGCGCAAGGGCTGGTTGGGTTGTGGTATCGGGTGGCGCTGCGCAAGACCTGGACGATTTTTGAGAATCCCGACGACCAGCAGTCTTTTTTACAGCGCGGCTGGGCCGACCCCGAGCGGAGTTTTGTTATTTTGGGCGCGGGTGTTGATACCGGGGTCTTTTCCCCACAGCCTGAACCAGAACGCGCTCAACCCGTTGTGACCCTGCCCAGCCGCCTGCTGTGGGATAAGGGCGTTGGTGAGTTTGTCGAGGCGGCCCGCCTGTTACGTGGGCGGGGGTGTCGGGCGGTTTTTCGCCTGGTTGGGGATGCCGACCCGGGCAACCCGACCTGCATTCCCGAGGAGACGCTGGCGACCTGGCGTGCCGAAGGGATTGTCGAAATTGAGGGCTGGCAAGAACAAATGCCCGCCGTCTATGCGGATGCCAATCTCATCTGCCTGCCCTCTTACCGCGAGGGACTTCCAAAAACCCTGGCCGAGGCGGCGGCCTCGGGCCGGGCAATTGTCAGCACCGACGTGCCAGGCTGCCGGCATGTGGTGCGCGACGGTGAAAATGGCCTGCTGGCCCCGGCGCAAGATGCGGCGGCGCTGGCCGAACGAATTGAAACCCTGCTGACCCGGCCAGCCCTGCGGCGTCAGATGGCCGCCAACGGACGCAAACTGGCCGAAGAATATTTTGCCAGCCCCAAAATTGTTGCAGCGACCCTGCGGGTTTATGCGCAAGCAACAGAGAATAACCAACTCCTGCCATGAAAGCCCTGAAAGATTTCTTCACCCCGCCCCAATACGATGAGGATACCCAAAGTTACAGCGCTCAAATGCTGCGCGTTGTTCTTGCGTTTATCTTCGTGTTGGCTATTTTTTATATCCTGACAAACCTGATTTCAGACCCGCAAAACGCACTGCGTTATGGGTTGCAGTCCGTTTTTATTTTCGCCACCCTGGCCGGAATTCATTTTCTCTTGAGAAAAGGCCAACCCCTGGCAGGGGCCGCGCTGCTGGCGCTTTCCACCTGGGTTATTTTTACCGTGGCAGCCTTTAGCGGCGGCGGAATCAAAAGCTCGGCCTATATGGGCTATCTGGTGGTTCTGACAATTACCGCCCTGGTAGTCGGCGACCCGCGCTGGACGGTCGGCATGGCTGTCCTTTGCATTGTTTCGGGCTATGGCCTGTTGTTTGCAGAATGGAACGGCTACCTGCCACCTTCACGAGTAGCCGGAGACAGCCAGAGCATCTGGCTGGATAGCATCGTCTATTTTGGGCTGGTGGCTTTGCTGCAATTGCTGGCAGCCCGCATGGTACAACAATCCTTGCGCCGCGCCCGCAAACAAGCCCAGGAAAAACAAGAAGCCGAACAGCGCGAAATCTTGCGCAGTAAACTATTGCGCCGGGTCATTGAGCTGGGCAAAGAAGTGACCCAGGCCGCCGACCTGAACTGGTGCTTGAAGAAAATTCATCAGAGCATTCAAAAAGGATTGGGATTTGAGCGCGTCGGGTTGTTCTTATATGATGAAAACCTGCACATTATTCAGGGCGCGTATGGCACTGACCGCCAGGGAAACATTGAAGACACCAGCTGGTTCTTGCAAAACGCTGACACTTACGACGCCTGGCAAATCGCCCTGAAAGACCCCGATGGGAAAAAAAAAAAAAAAAACTATGCCGAACAGAACAGGCACCTGCCCCCCGGCGACGAGATGTATGGGGTACAGGAGCATGTCACCCTGGCGGCCTGGTCGGGCAAACAGCCTGTCGCGCTGATTGAAGCCGATAACGCCATCACCAACCGGCCAATCAGTGAAGAAAGCATTGAGGCCTTGCGCCTGTTTGCCGGGTATGCCGGGCTGGCAATTACGAATGCCCGCAACTTTGAAACCATCAACCAGGAACTTGAGTCTTTTTCCTACTCTGTCTCACACGATTTGCGCTCACCCCTGCGGGCGGTGGTTGGTTTCTCAAAAATCATCCTGAGCGACCATACCGAGACTCTCACCCCAGAGGTGCGCGAATACCTGCAAAAAATTAATGACAATGGCCGTCAGATGGGCGCCCTGATTGACGACCTGATTAGTTTCTCGCGGGTTGGGCGCCAGAGCCTGAAGATTGTATCGTGCGATACGCAAGCTATCGTCCAGAACATTGTTGAGAACCTGCAAGCCAAAAACGCTGAACAACACATCACCTGGCGCATCGGCCGCCTGCCCAATCGGCGGGCCGATTATGGGCTGTTTCAAGAAGTCTGGGTCAGCCTGCTCGAAAATGCCTGCAAATACACCCGCACCGTAGAAAACCCAACCATCGAAATTGGGGCCATCGTCGATGAAGACCAGGTAACCTATTACATCCGTGACAACGGCATCGGCTTTGAAATGCAATATGCCAGCAAAATTTTCCGCGTTTTTCACCGCCTGCACCTGCACGACGAATTTGAAGGCACCGGGGTCGGCCTGGCGATTGTCCACCGCATCATTCAACGTCACGGTGGGCGTGTCTGGGCCGAATCAGAACCCGGCAAAGGC
>CAZNCT010000062.1:11775-20539 GCA_964571615.1 uncultured Anaerolinea sp.
ACCCACGACCCGCGCTCCCTGCCCAAACTGCTCTACATTGAAGACAACCCAGAGTCGCGCGCCCTGGTGCGGCGAATGCTGGGGCGTGATTTCATCGTCCTCGAAGCCGACAACCCGCTCGACGGCCTCGAACTGGCGGTCGATGTTCAACCCGACCTGGTGCTGCTCGACATCAACCTGCCCCAAATGAGCGGGCGCGAAGTGGCCGCCCGCCTGCGCACTCTGCTGCCCAACACGCCCCTGGTGGCCTATAGCGCCGACGACTCACCCCAGGCGCGTGAGCGCACCCTGGCCGCGGGGTTTGCCGGTTACCTCGACAAATCTGCTGACATTGATACCATCATCGAATCCTTGCACGAATTTCTGGGCGGCAAGCGCGAAACCGTCGCCAATGCCAGCAACTACCAGCAAGATTTCGCTTCAGAACTGGTCGAACGGCTCGAGGGAAAAATCCGCGAACTGACCCGGGCCGCCGAGCGCAACGAATTTCTAAACGAACAAAACAAACGCATGATTATCCTGCTGCAACGCCGCCAGCGCCTGCTCGAAGCCGGGGCGCGGGTGGGGCAGGTCATCACCTCCATCCTCGACCTGGAAGAACTGCTGCAAGTCAGCGTGCGGGCCGTTTGTGAAGAATACGGCTTTGCCGGAGCGGCCGTCTTTCTGCTCGACCCCTCGGGTGAGTGGGCCGAACTCAAAGCCGGGCACAACGCCCCGTTCAGCGAATCAAGGCTAAACGTCAAGAGCGACCCGCTGGTTGGAGCAGCCATTCGTGAGCGCAAAATTCATCTCTCCGCCAACCAGATGACCCTGCCGCTGGTGGTCAAAGACCAGCCGCTGGGGGCTTTATCGGTACGCAGCAAACCCGAAGAACCGCTGACCGAAGACGACCAGGCCGCCTTTCAAACCCTGGCCAACCAGGCCGCAATTGCCATCAACAACGCCCGCCTGCTGCGCGACCTGAACCAGGCCAACCAGGAACTCTTGCGCAACAAAACCCTGCAAGCCATTGCCACCGCCACCGGCGAGGCCATTCACTGGGTCGGCAACAAAGCCGCACCCATCCCGGCCAGCGCCCGGCGGATACGCGAAGACCTGTTTGAAATGGCAGGATTATTCCGGGCTTTGCTGGCTTCGGCGGATGAAAAGACCCGCTCTCACCCCGGCTGGGCCGCCGCGCAAGAGGTCTTTGCCACGCTGGAAAGTCTGCAACCCAATTTTGAACTCCCCAAACGGCCCCTGCCGCTCGGGCTGGAGTCGATGCTCGAAGATTTGGACATTATCGAGCAAAGCGCCCGCACCATCCTCGACATCAAAGAAGACCTGATCGGCCCGGCCCGCCTGAAACACGAATCCGAAATTGACCTGGCCGAACTGGTGCGAAAAACCATCTTTGAGATGGCCCTACCCGATGGCGTGGTCAGCCTTGACCTGCCCGAAAACCTGCCGCCAGTCTATGGCGATGCCCGCCAGCTGAGCCAGGTCTTTAATAACCTGGCCAAAAACGCCTGGGAAGCAATGAACGGACAGCCTGACGCCCACATTTGGGTGCGCATGCGCCTCGACCCGGCCCGCAAGACCATCATCAGCGAAGTGCAAGACAACGGGCCAGGCATTCCGCCCGAGTTGATGGAAAAAATCTGGGTCTCCTTTTTCACCACCAAAGGCAACCGCGGCGGCACCGGGCTGGGACTTTCGGCCTGTATGGAGATTGTAAACCAGGCCCGCGGCCAAATTTCGGTAGAATCACGTCCAGGAGAAGGGGCGACCTTCATTGTGGAACTGCCCATCAGCCAAAATCAACAGGTTGCACTATAATTTAACCAGCCCAGGGTTGCCGCCCAGGCTGAAAACAGACATACTCACCCGTCTTTTTGTGAAGGAGGCGACATGCCCAAAATATTGATTGTGGATGATGAAGCCGCAGTAGCGCGCAGTATGCAAAAAACGCTCCTGCGCGCCGGGTACGAGGTGGAAACCGCCCCGGGCTGCGATGAAGGCTGGCAAACCCTGACATCCAGCCCCGATTTCGACCTGGTGCTGCTCGACCTGAATATGCCTGGCTTTGGCGGCACCCCGGCAGTGGATGCCGGGCTCGACCTGCTGGAGCGCATTCACACCAACCTGCCCGACCTGCCGGTCATGATTTTGAGCGCCTACGATGACCCCACCCGCGCCAGCGAAGCCGCCCGGCGCGGCGCGCGCGGATTCAACGTTAAGGGCCGCGAACAGCACATTCTTGAGCAAATTCAAGCCATTCTCGGAGGATAACCTATGAGCCCGCAACCGCAGACCGAACTGCAAAAAGCCGAGCGCCGCGCAAAACTTCTTGAGGCCGCCAGCCTGGTCGGCAAACAGGTCACTTCCATCCTCGACCTGAACGAACTCTTGCCAAAAACTGTTGACATCATTTGTGATTCGTACGGTTTTTACTATGCCGGGGTCTTCCTGCTCGATGAAGAAGGCCGCTACGCCGTCCTGCGGGCCGGGCGGGGCGAAGCCGGTAAAGCGATGATTGAAGCAGGCCACAAACTCGAGGCCGCCGACCACTCGATGATTGGCTGGTGCGTGGTGCATCGCCAGGCGCGTATCGCCCTGGATGTCGGCGAGGATGCAGTCCATTTCAAAAATCCGTACCTGCCGCTGACCCGTTCCGAAATGGCCCTGCCGCTGGTAGTTGGTGACAAAGTGCTGGGCGCGGTAACCGTGCAAAGCACCGAAGAGCGCGCCTTCAGTGATGAAGACATCCTGACCCTGCAAACCATGGCCGACCAGCTGGCAGTCGCCATCAACAACGCTTACCTGCTCAAAGAACTGCAACGCGCCAACGCCGAACTCTTGCGCGCCAAAACCTACGAAGCCCTGACCGCCGCCACCACCCAGGCCATTCACTGGATTGGCAACAAAGCCCTGCCCATGACCACCGCGGTCGAGCGCATCCGCGCAGACGCGGCCAAAGGACAGATAGACGAAGAAGACCTCGAGATGGTTGCCGAAAGCGCGCGCCTGATTATCGAAGTCAAAGAAAACCTGCTTGGGCCCATCCGCGAGCCGCAAACCCGCCCGGTAATGGCCGCTGACCTGGTGCGCGCCGCCGCTTACCAGGTTGGTATTCCCGAGGCGATGGTGACCATTGAAACCAAACCCGGCACGCCACACATCCAGGCCGATAGCAGCCAGATGGTGCGCGCCCTGCGCAACATTTTGAAGAACTCAATCGAAGCGCACGCCAAGCGCATTTACGTCCACATCGGCCCCGCCGCCGGAGATAACGTCTCCATTTCGATTGCTGACGACGGTGACGGAGTTCTGGCAGAGATGAAAGACAAAGTCTGGGCCGCTTTTGTCAGCACCAAAGAAAACCATACCGGGCTGGGCCTGCCCGCCGCCCTGCTGGTCATCAACCAGCATCACGGCAGCATCAGCCTTGAGAGCACGCCCTACAAAGGCACAACGGTGGAAATCTGCCTGCCGGCGGCCTCCCGCCCAGAAAGCGCCATGCTCTCGAGCGGGCCGCGCAACATTCTGCTGGTGGATGATGACGACCCCTGGGCCGCTTTTGCCCTCGAAACGCTCAAAGCCGCCGGGCACACGGTCACCCGCGATACAAAAATCCAGCCCGCCGACCTGGTGCTGGTCGATGAAGCCCTGTTTGCGGCCCCAATTGACAGCGTTCTGGCTCAAATCAAAGAACATCATTTGCAGGGGCAAACCATCCTTCTTTCTGCCGCGCCCAGCGTTGATGCGGTCAATCTCTTCAGCCGGGCTGGTTTCACCCATGTGGCCCTCAAGCCATACACCACAGCCGAACTGACCGCGCTGGCTTAAGGACACAATTGCCTTTTGCTTTTTGACGCCCATCACAAGACGGCGACTGCCTGGCAGGGTAGTCGCCGTCTTGCTCAAAAAAGTTTTTTAGTGGAGAGGCCTCGAATGACCCTTGTTCAAGAAAAATCAAACCAGGCTGTTCAAATTCTTCAAGAAAAAGAAACCGACCTGTGGCTGACCTTTGTGCGCGAAACCAGCGGCGTGCGCGACCCGGCCCTCGACTTCATCCTCGGCCCCGGTGACCTGACCTGGGAAAGCGCCCTGATGTTCACCCGCGCCGGGCAGAAAATTGCCATCGTTGGCCGCTACGAGGCCGAGGAAGTCAGCCGCCTGGGGGTTTACGATGAAGTCATCGCCTACGATACGGCCCTGAGTGGGGTCTTGCGCGAAACGCTGGCCCGGCTCGAACCGCGCCAGATAGCGGTCAATTACAGCCCCAACAACGTCCACGCCGACGGGCTGACGCACGCCATGTACCTGAAACTGTGCGCCTACCTGGAAGGCACCCCCTACGCCGAACGGCTGACCAGCGCCGAGGCGGTCATCTCAGCCCTGCGGGGGCGCAAAACCGCCTCGGAGGTGGCGAAAATCAGGCGGGCGGTCGAAATCACCGGGCAGATTTTTGACGCCACGTTTGATTACATTCGGGTTGGGATGACAGAGAAAGAAGTGGCAGACTTCATGCACGCCCAAATGGCCGAAGCCGGCGTCGGGTTTGCCTGGCCGCAAGGGTCAAACCCGGCGGTCAACAGCGGGCCAGACTCGGTGGTTGGGCATGCCGGGCCAACGGACATCCGCATTGCGCCCGGGCATTTGCTGCATTTCGATTTTGGGGTCAGGTTCGAGGGCTATTGCTCTGATATTCAGCGCATGGCCTATGTGCTGCGACCCGGCGAAAGTGAAGCGCCCGCCGAAGTACAGCGCGGATTTGAGACCGTCAGGGCGGCGATTGAGGCCTGCCGGGCGGCGCTCAAGCCGGGGGTGCCGGGCAAAGACGCCGACGCCGCCGCGCGTGGGACGGTGATGAGCGCAGGCTACCCCGAATACATGTACGGCACCGGGCATCAGTTGGGGCGCGTGGCCCATGATGGCGGCGCCCTGCTTGGGCCGCTCTGGGAAAAATACGGCGACCAGCCCAACCAGAAAGTTGAAGCCGGCAACGTTTACACCATCGAACCCGGGCTGGCTGTGCCGGGCTACGGCTACATCGGCCTGGAGGAAGATGTCCTCGTCACCGAAAACGGCGCGGAATACCTGGGCGAGCCGCAGCGCAGGTTGATTCTCCTGCCCTCGGGGCAGCCCTAGCCCGGGCGGTTGCCAAACGACTCATTCAGGTTGGTAAACAGGGTTTCGGCGCGGTAAGCCCGCTCGCTAAGCGGGTTTAACCGCGCCGCCATGGCCGGGCTAATCAACGGAATAGAAGGCCGCCCATAAAAATAACGCTCATACAACCGGTTGGCCCCGGCTTCATCACAGGCCCAATCGAGATGAGTATAGCGCGAGGCATCGAGCGGACGGGTGTAACCGCGCAGGGTTTTGGTTTGCCAAACACTGCAATAATGCTCAAAGTAAGTCATCGCCAGTTCGCGCAGACTGCGATAAACCGGCTCACGAAAACCCAGGTTAACGTAGTTTGATTTGGCGAGCGCCCCCCAGCGGCCTTCATACTGATACAGAGCCAGCACATGGTCATCATCTGCGCCCGGCTCTGGGGTCAGGTCAATCAACAGAGGCCGATGCCCCAGACGCCAGAGCGCCAGCGCGGCCAGGAAGCCGCCATCGAGACAGTGACACTGGCGGTCGCGCATCACATTCAACGGGGAGCGGTTGCGCTCCTCGCCAATGTAGGGCATTGAATCGAGAAAAGTTTGAATGGCAAAGGGGGTCTCAAGTGAACGCCACAGGTCACGTTCAGGGCCGGGCAGGGCGGCTTCAAACCTGGCAAGGAAAGTCATACTGATTCTCCAGAGTAAGATGATGGATTTTAGCATGAAGGGTTCAGGCCGTTTTGTCCATTCATCGTATTAATCTGACACAAATCATAAAAAATTCATTAATTTAATATGACTTTCCTCTGACGGGCATCACTGGCAGGGCCATGACAGGGCGGCTATACTGTATGTGTATTTTTTCACATTCCGCGAAAAGGATTCCCCCATGCCCGAAGAAGATCCCAGAATTTTAGAACTCCGCTCGGTGCGCGCCAAAGCCCGCGCCGGTGGCGGACAAGACCGCATTGAAAAGCAGCACGCCAAAGGCAAAGGCACCGCCCGCGAACGCATCGAGGCCCTGCTCGACCCAGGCACCTTCAACGAGCTGGAGCCGTTCATCACCAGCCCCAACGATGAACTGGGCATGGCGCCCGAAAAATTCCTCGGCGATGGCGTTGTCACCGGCTACGGACAAATCGAAGGCCGTCCGGTATATGTTTACGCGCAAGACTTTACCATTTACGGCGGCACGCTTTCAGAAATGCAAAGCCACAAAATTTGCCGCGTGATGGATTTGGCCTTGCGTAACGGCGCACCCATCATCGGCCTGATTGACTCGGGTGGCGCGCGCATTCAGGAGGGCATCAAAAGCCTGGGTGGGTACGCCGAAATCTTCCGACGCAACGCCCAATACTCGGGTGTCATCCCGCAAATCAGCGTCATGCTTGGCCCCTGCGCGGGCGGCGCGGCCTACTCGCCAGCCCTGCAAGATGTCATCATCATGGTCGAGAAGCAATCCTTCATGTTCCTGACCGGCCCCGAAGTCATCAAAGCCGTGACAGGCGAAGTGGTTGACCCCGAATCGCTGGGCGGAACCGATATTCACATGTCGGTCAGCGGCACAGCCCACCTGGCGACCCGCACCGAAGCCGAAGCCCTGGCCCTGACCCGGCGTGTCGTCAGTTACTTCCCATCCAACAACGTTGAAAACCCGCCTTTCCGCCAGACCAGCGACGACCCGCAGCGCATGGACGACTTCTTGAACAGCATCGTCCCGCTCGACCCGAGTCACTCCTACTCGATGCACGAAGTCATTGAGACCATTGTTGACCGCGAATCGTTTGTCGAGTTCCAGCCCGAATGGGCGCGCAACGCCATCGTTGGGCTGGCGCGCCTGGGCGGGCAAAGCGTGGGCATTGTTGGGCAAGAGCCTTCGGTGATGGCCGGGGTAATTGACATCGACGCCGCCGACAAAATGACCCGCTTCGTGCGCATGTGCGATTGCTTCAATATTCCGCTGGTCACTTTTGTCGATTCGCCCGGCTTCCTGCCCGGCGTCTCACAGGAACACGGCGGCATCATTCGGCATGGCGCGAAATTGCTCTACGCCTACTCGGAAGCGACCGTCCCGAAGGCAACCGTCATCACCCGCAAGGCCTACGGCGGCGCGTATGTGGTTATGTCGAGCAAATATCTTGGCACCGACATCACCTACGCCTGGCCGAGCGCCGAAATTGCCGTCATGGGCGCCGAGGGCGCGGCTAACATCCTGTATCGCAAGCAAATCGAAAGCGCCGAAAACCCCGCCGAAAAGCGCAAAGAAATGGCGGCCCTGTACCGCGAAAAGTTCGGCAACCCCTATTACGCCGCTGGGGCCGGTTACATTGACGACATCATTGAACCGCGCGAAACCCGCGCCAAACTGATTGCCGCTCTTTCGGCCCTGCGCGACAAATACGCCCCCGCCCCGCCGCGCAAACATGGCAACATTCCGGTCTAAACAGGTATCAGGTGCGAGGTGTCGGGTGTCAGGAAAAACCTGATACCAGATACCTGGCACCCTGGGAGTTTTTATGGACTTACTAACAAACGCACTCTGGATTACCCTTATCGGCATGGGGCTGACCTTTGGCGCAATTGTCTTGTTTTGGGGCATGATGTCACTGATTACGGCCCTGCCGGTCAAAGAAGAAGACGAAGCAGCAGAACAAGAGAATCAACTTTCAGAGCAGGAGCAAAAAGCCAAAGCCGCCGCCATCGCCGTTGCGATTGCCCTGGCCGAGCAGGAACAACAGCCAACCGCCTACTTCCCCATGCCCGAGACGGCCTTTGTCAGCGCCTGGCAATTGGGCATGCGCACCCGCCAGATGTACCAGAAGGGCAACCGATAACCTGAGGAACTATGAAATATACAGTCAAAATTGCGGATGTAACCTACGAAGTCGAAATTGAAGATTTGAATCGGCGACCGATTCTGGCCCGGATTGGGGACGAGACCTTTGAAGTCACCCCCGAAAACGGGCGGGTCGCCGCTGCGCCCTCCGACTCCCCGAGGCCTGCTGCCGGTTCACAAACGGCGGCCACGCCCAAGGGTGGAGCGCCCTCCGGCCCGGCGAGCGGGAACAGCATCGTCGCGCCGCTGCCCGGCACGGTGACGGAGGTCAATGTCAAGGCTGGCGACATCGTGCAACCCGGCCAGCAGGTGTGCGTGATTGACGCGATGAAAATGAAAAACGCCATCCGCGCCACCCGCGGCGGGACAGTTGCCAAAGTGGCGGTGACGGTCGGACAGTCGGTGACACACCGCCAGGCGTTGGTGGAGTTTGAGTCATGAACCTGGGCGAAATTCTCCCGCAATTGCTGACCGGCTTCACCTCGTTCGATTGGGGCAATGCGCTGATGCTGCTGGTCGGCGGCGTTTTGATTTACCTGGCAATTGCCAAAGAGTACGAGCCGGTGCTGCTGCTGCCAATTGGTTTTGGCTGTATTCTGGCCAACCTGGGCATGTCGGTTTATGACGAGCACAGTTTTTTGAAGGTCATCTACGATGCGGGCATCAAGTCTGAACTGTTCCCACTCTTGATTTTTATCGGCGTGGGCGCGATGATTGACTTCCGCCCGCTGCTGGCCCAACCCAAAATGGTTTTGCTTGGCGCGGCGGGGCAGTTTGGCATCTTTGGCACGCCCATTTTGGCCATTTTGCTCGGCTTCCCGCTCAACGAGGC